>CAZTGV010000041.1:0-2273 GCA_964613475.1 uncultured Gemmatimonadota bacterium | reverse complement strand
GGTCGGGCTCCTGGGCCGCCGCCGGGTGGACGAGGGGGGGCGAGCCGAGCCCCAGAAGGAGCGCCGCCAGGCCGATGGCACGTGCTGGAAGTGCGTTTGACACCGCTTCGGAGCCGCTCCTATACTCGGCTTCGTGCCGTACGAGCCACCGTTCCCGGGGCCCGTCTTCGCGAGCCGGAAATGTAGGCGGCCCCCATCCCCCGTTCCAGTCGACCGAGCCGGAATCACGTGATCGCTCGCGCGCTTCGGGCGCTTCTTCTCGCCTGCCTGCTTCCCGGCGCCGGTCTCGCCCAGGACGCCGCGTCGGACCGACTGGCCGAGGGCCAGGCCGCGCGCGTCACGGCCGAGCAGGAGATCTTCCGCCAGACCCCGGACGGACGGCGGCTGGCCACCCTGCTCCGCGAGGCGCCGCTCACGGTGGTCGGCCGCCAGGGCCGCTGGGCGGAGGTCGCGCTCGAAGGGTGGATCTGGTCCGCCTCCGTGTCGCCGACCCGGCGCGACGGCTTCCAGCTGGTCGTCTCCTCGGCGGGCGGCGAGAACCTGCGGGCCGAGCCGGGCGGCGGGATCCAGGCCCGGCTGCTCCAGGGCTTCCTGCTCGAGCGGCTGGAGGAGGGCGGTCAGTGGATCCGCGTCCGCCGGGTCGGCTGGGTCCCCGCGGCCTCGCTGGAGGCGGTCGGGGGCGGGCGGCGGACGGCCGAGAACCCGAGCGAGGAGGCGGTGGCCCGTCCGGGGGAGCGCTTCACCGTGGGCGCGGACCCCCTCGGCGTGCGCGCCGCGCCGGGCGGGGACACGCTCGCGGTCGTCTCCCCGGGGGCCGAGCTCTCGGTCGTGGAGCGTCGGGAGGGCTGGGTGCGGGTGCGGGTGGAGGGATGGGCCCCGGGCGGGGAGCTGGTGGCGGTGGATCCGGCGGAGCCGCTCCTCGAGGTCGACGCGGCCGAGCTGCGCGCGAATCCGGAGGCCTACGACGGACGGCGGGTGCGGTGGACGGTCCAGTTCATCGCGCTCGAGCGGGCGGAGCCGGAGCGCACCGACTTCTACGAGGGGGAGCCCTTCCTCCTGGCCCGCGCTCCCGACCGCGCCCAGGGCTTCGTCTACCTGGCGGTTCCGCCCGAGCTGCTGGAAGAGGTCCGGGGCCTGCGCGCCCTCCAGTCGATCGACGTCCTCGCCCGCGTCCGGACGGGTCGGTCGGCCCTCATGGGGGTTCCGGTCCTGGAGCTGCTCGCGCTGCACTGAGGTCCGCCGGGGCCGGCCCCGGCCGCGGGAGGCCAGGACCCTGCCGGCGTCCCGGCGGTAGGAATCCGTCGCCGAGGGCGCCGCAACGCGAGGAGCCATGACGGACGAGCCGGAGCGAGAGGGCCGGGGCGAGGGCGCGGCCACGAGCCGGGCCCGGTCGGACTCGTCCGCCTCGAAATCGGCGGCGTCCGGGGAAGCCTCTAAATCGGCGAAGTCGGCGGAGTCCGCGGAAGCGGCGCGACGGACGGCGGAGAGCGCGCCGTCCGAGCGTCCCCGGCCGCTGGACCGCTCCCTGCGCTGGGTGCCCCGCAAGCTCCGCCTTTCCGGCCGGGAGGTGGAGACGCCGGCCGACGTCTTCCTTCCGCGCGCCGTGCTGCGGGAGCTACGGGAGCGGCTCCGTCCCGTGTCGGAGACGGGCGAGGACGTGGGCGGGCTTCTCGGCGGGCGGCTGTTCCGCTGTCCCGAGTCGGGTCGCTCCTGGGTGCGCATCGATTCCCTCCACCCCCTTCCCGCGGCGTTCCCGGAGGAGGCGGACGCGGACCGGGTCGGCGACGCGCTCGAGGCGGCGCGCGAAGTGCTGGAAGCCTCCGGAGAGCGGCCCGTGGGCTGGTATCACAGCCATTCCCTGCTCGGCGTGTTCCTCTCCGACCGCGACGTGCGGCTGCATCGGCGTTTTTTCCCGGAGTCCTGGCAGTGCGCCCTCGTCCTGGTGGCCGATGACCGGCGCCCGGCGGGCGGGCTCTTCCAGGCCCTGAACGGGGAGCTTCCCCGCAGCGTCTACGTCCCCTTCCACGAGCTGGCCGACGAGGGGGAGGTCGGACTCGCCCGGCACTCGATCCTGGGGTGGGAGAACTACACGCCGGACGCGCCCAGCCGCCGTCCGGTCCCGGCGCTCGGCGCTGCGGGGCGCGCGCGCGCCGCGGCCGGGGAGGCGGGCGCGCCGGGGCGAGCACGACCGGGCGACGGCGCCGGCGCGGGCGGGAAACCCGGGGCGGGCGGGCGCGGCCGTCCCGGGCCGGGCGGCCGGGGGCGTGGCGGAC
>CAZTGV010000040.1:0-20944 GCA_964613475.1 uncultured Gemmatimonadota bacterium | reverse complement strand
TACTCCGGTGGACTTCAAGGTCTCCGACCCGGCGGAGCTGTTCATCCCGCTCGCCCTTAGCTCGAACCCCGACAGCCTGGGCTCGCGCGGCAGCCACTACCTGTACGCGGTGGGACGGCTGCGGCCGGGGGTGCCCGTGGACCGGGCCAACGCCGAGCTCGACCGCCTCGTGGCCGGGCTCACGGCCGAGGGCCACTACCACCCGCAGATGCGCTTCGAGGCCTTCGTCGTTCCGGTGCAGGACGAAGTGCTGGGCTCCATCCGACCGGCCCTCTGGGTGCTGCTGGGCGCGGTCGGATTCGTCCTCCTGATCGCCTGTGTGAACGTGGCGAACCTCCTGCTCGTCCGGGCCGAGGGACGCCGACGGGAGTTCGCCGTGCGAGCCGCCCTCGGCGCCGGGCGCGGGCCCGTGCTGAAGCAGCTCCTGGTGGAGAGCGGCCTCCTGGTGGGACTCGGCGCCGGCCTCGGCGTGCTCCTCGCCTATCTCGGGCGGGCGGCCGTGGTGGCGCTGGATCCGGGCATCCTGCCGCGGCTGGCGGAGACGACCATCGACGTGCGGGTCCTCGCCTTCGCCGCGGGGCTGGCGGCGCTGTGCGGGGTCGCCTTCGGCCTGGTCCCCGCGGCGCGCCTCGCCGATCCGGGCCTGCGCCGGTCGCTGGTGGAAGGCGGGCACGGCGCCACCGTCGGCCGCGCCCGCCTGCGCATGCGCCGCCTGCTGGTGGGCGCCCAGGTCGTTCTCGCGCTCGTCCTCCTCCTGGGCGCGGGCCTCATGATCCGCAGCTTCCGGCAGCTCGCGGCCGTGGATCCCGGGTTCACGGCGGAGGACGTGCTGGCGCTGCGGGTCTCGCCGCCCGCCGCCGACTACCCGGATCCGGCCGACGTGGTGGCGTTCTACGACCGCCTGCTGGAGCGTGTGCGGGCCCTGCCGGGGGTCCGCGTCGCCGGGGCGACCCGGTTCCTCCCCCTCTCGGGCTCCATGGGCGACTGGACGATCCAGATCGAGGGGCGCCACGCCGGGCCCGGGGAGGACTTCGACGGGGACTGGCAGGTGGTGGCCCCCGGCTACTTCGAGGCGATGCGGATCCCGCTCCTCGCCGGCCGTATGCCGGACGAGCGGGACGACGCCGACGGCGCCCAGGTCATCGTGATCAACGACCGGATGGCCCGGGAGTACTGGCCGGGCGAGAGTCCGCTCGGCCGGCGGATCCGCTTCGGCGGCGACGAAGCGCCCTGGCGCACGATCGTGGGCGTGGTGGGGAACGTCCGTCACACCGACCCGGCGGAAACGCATCGTCGCACCTGGTACGTCACGCACGCGCAGTACCCCGCCTCCACCGGAAACGCCATCCGGGGCATGGACCTGGTGATCCGCGCGGAGGGGGATCCGACGAGCCTGGCGGGGCCCGTGCGCGCGGTGATCGGCGACCTGGATCCGCGGCTGCCCGTGTCCCACGTCCGCCCGCTCACCGAGGTGGTGGGGGCCTCCCGCGCGGAGCCCCGCTTCACCATGGCGCTGCTGCTCTCCTTCGCCGCGCTGGCGACCGTCCTGGCCGCGGTCGGGCTCTACGGGGTGATGGCCTACGCCGTCCGTCAGCGGCGGCGCGAGATAGGGATCCGGGTGGCGCTGGGCGCCCGCCGCGGCGACGTCCTCGGCGCCGTCCTGCGCGACGGACTCTTGCCGGTCGCGGGCGGGCTCGCGGTCGGGCTGGCCGCCGGACTCCTGCTCACCCGATCCCTGGCGGGGCTCCTGTACGGGATCCCGCCGACGGATCCGGCCACCTTCGCGGGCGCGGCCCTCCTGTTCGCCGCGGTCGGCGCGCTCGCCTGCTGGCTGCCGGCGCGCCGGGCGGCGTCGGTGGATCCGGCGCGCGTCCTCCGGGCGGAGTGAGCGCGGTGGGCGCGGCACGGCAGGACCTCCGGTACGCGCTCCGGCAGCTCCGCCGGAGCCCCGGCTTCGCGGCCGCGGCCATCCTGCTGCTCGGCCTCGGCATCGGGGCCGCCCTCGTCATCTTCAGCGTCCTGGACACCCTTCTGCTCCGCTCGCTCCCGTACGAGGGCGCCGACCGCATCGTCACGATCTGGGAGCGGAACTCCCGGCTCGGGATCGAGCGGGACGACGTGGCCCCGGGGAACTTCCTGGATTGGGCCGAGCAGGCCCGGTCCTTCGAGGCGATCGCCGCCCTCGATCCGTGGAGCCTGGACCTGACCGAAGGCGACCGGCCGGAGGTCATCTACGCCGCCCGCGTCACCGAGGGCTTCTTCCGGGCGCTCGGGAGCCGCGCGCTGCACGGCCGAACCCTCCTCCCCGAGGACTTCGGCGAGGCCGACGGCCGGGTCGTGGTGCTGGGCCACGCCCTGTGGGAGCGCCGATTCGGCGCGGATCCAGACCTGATCGGCCGCTCGATCGAGCTGCAGGGCGAGCCCTACACGGTGGTGGGGGTCCTCCCGCCCGAGTTCGATCCGCAACTGCACTCGAGCGTGCGCCCGCGCGAGGCGTGGATCCCCCTGATCATCCGGGACTGGGAGCGGACCGAGCGCGGGAGCCGTTGGTGGAACGCCGTCGGGAAGCTGAGGCCGGACGTCTCTTTCGCCGACGCGCGGGCGGAGATGGAGCTGATCTCGGCCCGGCTCGCCCGCGAGCACCCGGAGACGAACGAGGGGATCCGGGCGGTGCTCGTGCCCCTTCGCGACCACCTGGTCGGCGCGGCGCGCGGGCCGCTCCTCGTCCTTCAGGGGGCGGTCGGACTCCTCCTGCTGATCGCCTGCGCGAACCTGGCCGGGCTCCTCCTGGCCCGCGGCGCGGGCCGAGGCGGGGAGCTGGCGATCCGGGCCGCGCTCGGGGCGGACCGGACTCGCCTGATCCGCCAGATGCTCACCGAGACGGCGGTGATCGCCGTCCTCGGAGGCGCGCTCGGGCTGTGCATCGCCGTCTGGGCCCTGGGCGTGGTCGGGGCGCTCGCGCCCCCTGAGCTCCCCCGCCTGGGACAGGTCTCGGTGGACGGTCGCGTGCTCCTCTTCGCGGGCGCCCTGGTCGCCTTCACGGCCGCGGCGGCCGGCCTCCTCCCCGCCCTCCACCTCTCCGCGTCGCGGCTCCAGTCCGCCGTCAAGGCGGGTGCGGTCGGGAGGCCGGGATCGGGCGCGCAGCGCCTCCGGTCCGGAATGGTGGTGGCGGAGCTCGCGCTCTCGGTCGTCCTGGTGGTCGGCGCGGGCCTGCTCGCCCGCAGCTTCGTCGAGCTCCTCCGCGTGGAGCCCGGGTTCGAGCGTGGGAACGTCGCGGTCGTGCAGGTCTTCCGGTACGCGGACGACGAGACGGTCGAGGAGCGCCGCGAGTTCTTCCGCCGCGCGGTGGAGGACATCGAGGCGCTGCCCGGCGTCCGTTCGGCCGCCGCCGTCTCGGCGTTCCCCTTCATCGAGGCGAACATCGGCATCCAGCGGCAGCTCGCCCTCGAGGGAGCGCCGCGCCCGAGGCGGGGGGAGGCGCCCAACACGTATGTCACGGCGGCCACCCCGGGCTACTTCCGGACCATGGGGATTCCCCTCCTCGAGGGACGCGCGATCGAGCCGACCGACCGGGCCGATGCCCCGCGGGTGGCCGTCGTGTCGGAGGCCCTGAAGCGCCGGCTCTGGCCCGGCGAGAGCCCCGTCGGGCGGCGGATCCGCTTTATCGACGAGGAGGGCTCCGCGGCCGACCCGGAGGCCGAGGAGTGGCTGGAGATCGTCGGGGTGGTCGGAGAGGTCCGGCACGAGGGGCTCGACCGCGAGCCTCGGCCCGAGCTCTTCCTGCCCCACGCTCAGACGGGGATGGGTTCGATGACGTTCGTCGCCCGGACGGTGGATCCACCGGGTCCGCTGCTGGAGCGGATGGAGGAGCGGATCTGGGGTCTCGACCCCCTGCAGGCGATCTATCGTTCGGCGAGCCTCGAGGAGCTCCTGTCGAAATCGGTGGCGGACCGCCGCTTCCATCTTTGGATCCTGGGCGTCTTCGCCGCGCTGGCGCTCGTCCTGGCGGCCGTCGGCCTCTTCGGGCTCGTGAGCTACTCGACCCGCTCGAGGGCGCGCGAGTTCGGGGTCCGCATGGCGGTGGGCGCGGACACCCGGCGGGTCGTGCGCGAGGCGATGGTCCGTGGCCTCCGGATCGGAACGTCGGGGGTGGGGATCGGTCTGGTCGCCGCGGTGGGTCTGACGCGGACGATCCGCGGGCTCCTGTTCGGGGTGAGCCCGCTGGATCCGGTCACCTACGGCGGCGTCGTGGCCCTCCTGCTGGGCGTGGCGCTCGCCGCCACCTGGATTCCCGCGCGCCGGGCGGCGTCGGTGGATCCGGCGCGCGTCCTCCGGGCGGAGTGAGCGCGGTGGGCGCGGCACGGCAGGACCTCCGGCACGCCCTCCGGCAGCTCCGGCGGAGCCCCGGCGTGGCCGCGGTGGCGGTCCTCACCCTGGCGCTCGGGATCGGGGCGAACGCGGCCATGTTCGCCCTGGTCGAGGCGACGCTCCTCCGGTCTCCGCCGGTCGCCGAGCCGGACCGGCTGGTGATGGTCTACACGACCTGTCGGGACGGAGACCCGCGGTGCAGCTCGTCCTATCCGGACTTCCTGGACTACCGCGCGGGGAGCGAGGCGCTCGCCGACCTGGCCGCGTACTCCTGGGTGCCGGTCTCGGTGGGCGGAGAGGACGCGGAGCCGGCCCTGGGCGCCGGGCAGGTCGTCTCCGGGAACTACTTCTCGACCCTCGGGGTCCGGGCGGTCGCCGGACGGCTCCTGTCGCCGTCGGACGAAGCGGCGCCGGGGGTGGCGGTGCTGAGCCACCGGCTGTGGACGAGCGCCTTCGGCCGGGATCCGGCCGTGGTCGGCCGCGAGGTCCGCGTGAACGGCTCCCCGTTCACCGTGGTCGGGGTCGCCCCGCGCGACTTCCACGGCCTCGACCTCGGCGGCCGCCCGGAGCTCTGGGTGCCGATCGCGGCCGGGCCCGCGCTGGGCGAGGCGGCGGGGTCCGTGGCGTCGGCGGAGGCGGTCGGCTCCCGCGGGAACCGCTGGATCGCCGCCCTGGTGGGCCGGCTCGCGCCGGGCGCCACGCCGGAGCGGGCCCGCGCGGAGCTCCTCGCCACCTCGGCGGGGCTCCAGGAGGCGGACCCGGACGCCCGTGGGGGACGCTCGATCACGGTGGATCCGGTCGGACGGTACGTCCTGCCGGTCGCGGACGCGGGTGGCCTCACCCGCCTCATCTGGACGCTCTTCGGCATCGTGGGCCTGGTGCTCCTGCTCACCTGCGCGAACCTGGCCAACCTGCTGCTGGCCCGGGCCACGAGCCGGCGGCGCGAGCTCAGGCTCCGGGTGGCCCTCGGGGCGCCGGGACGCCGGCTGGCGGCCCAGCTCCTGGCGGAGCCGCTGCTGCTGGCCCTGCTGGGCGGGGCGGCCGGGCTGGTCGTCGCCGCCGGGATGCTGGACCTGGCCGCCGGCGTGGAGCTGCCCGGTCGAATCCCGGTCGCCGACCTCGAGCCGCGGCTCGGGGCGCCCGTGCTCCTGTTCGGCCTGGCGTGCTGCCTGGTCACCGCCCTGCTCTGCGGGCTCGCCCCAGCCCTGGCCGCGCGCCGAACGGACGCGCTCGCCTCCCTCCGCACCGGCCGACAGGCGGGCGAGCGCGGCGGGACGCGCCTGCGCCGTGCCCTCGTCTCCTTCCAGGTCGCCCTCTGCCTGGTCCTCCTGGTCGGCTCGGGGCTCTTCCTGGGCAGCCTGCGCCGCGCGCTGGAGCACGACCCCGGCTTCGCCGCGGACGGCGTCGCGCTGGCGCGCCTCAACCCGTCGCTGAACGGCTACTCCGAGGAGGCGGCGCTGGACCTGGTGATCCGGGTGCGGGAGGCGCTCGCGTCGCTGCCCGGGGCGGGGGCCGTCGGCGCCGGCACCGTGATCCCCATGGGGCCCGGCGGCTTCCGCGGGACGTTCATCACGGTGGAGGGCTACGAAGCCGAAGCCGACGAGGAGATGCGCGTCGACTACGTCCTGGTGACGCCCGGCTACTTCCGCGCCCTCGGCATCCCGTTGCGGAGCGGGCGCCCGTTCGACGAGCGGGACGCGCGCGGCGCGCCTCCGGTCGCGGTGGTCAGCCGCGAGACGGCCCGGCGCTGGTGGCCGGACGGCGACGCGGTGGGCGGACGCATCCGGATGGCCGGCCAGGAGATGGAGGTCGTCGGCGTAGTCGGGGACGCCGCCTGGAGGACGCTGGAGGACGCGCCCACGCCGCACGTCTTCCTCTCCATGCGACAGTTTCCCGGCCCGGCCCTCTCCGGGTTCGTCACCTTCGCCGTCCGCGGCGACGGACACGCGCCCGCGCTGTTCGAGGGGATCCGGGAGCGCCTGCGCGCGGCCGACCCGCAGCTTCCCGTGCACTCGCTCCGCACCATGGACGACCAGGTGGCCGAGCTGCTCGCCCCGCAGCGGATGGGCGCCGCCCTGCTCACCGGGTTCGGCGCCCTGGCGCTCGTCCTGGCGGCGCTGGGCGTGTATGGGGTGGTGAGCTACGCGGTGGCCCGCCGGACCCGCGAGATCGGCGTCCGCATGGCGCTCGGCGCGCGCCGGGTGCGGGTCCTCCGGGACGTGCTCGCCTCGGGCATGCGGCCGGTGCTCCTCGGCCTCGCGCTCGGCCTGTTCGGCGCGCTCGCCGCGGGGCGGCTGGTCGCCGGACTCCTCTTCCGCACCGGGGAGCGCGATCCGGTCACCCTGACGCTGGCCAGCCTTCTCCTGGCCCTCGTCGCCCTGGCGGCGTGCCTCGTCCCCGCCCGTCGCGCGACCCGCGTCGACCCGGCGATCACCCTCCGCGCGGAATAGGAGACGTCCCGTGAGACGCGACCTCGAGCACGCCCTGCGCCAGATGAGACGGAGCCCGGGCTTCACTCTGGCCGCGGTGCTCACGCTGGCGATCGGGATCGGCGCCACCACGGCCATCTTCAGCCTCATCCACGCGGCCCTGCTCCGGCCGCTGCCGTATCCGGAGGCCGACCGGCTGGTCGAGCTGGCGTTCGAGCTCCCGCTGGATGCCGGGCGCGACACGATGTTCGCCTGGTCGTACCCCAAGTACCAGACGCTTCGCGAGCTGGAGCACCCGTTCGAGGCGCTGGCCGGATACCAGGCGTTCGACCTGAACCTGACCGGCACGGACCGGCCGGAGCGGCTCTCGGTCGAGATCGTCTCGGGCGAGTACCTGCCGCTGCTCGGCGTGCGCGCGGCCTTCGGCCGCACCTTCCTCCCGGAGGAGGACGCGACCCCCCGCACGCACCCGGTGGTCCTGCTCTCGCACGGCCTGTGGACGCGGCGGTACGGGGCGGATCCGAGGGTCGTGGGAGCCGAGGTCGAGGTCAACGGCGTCCCGCTCACCGTGGTGGGCGTCCTGCCGGAGGGCTTCCGGGGCCTGAGCGGGACGGCCGAGGCGTGGGTGCCGATGATGATGGCGCCGGCCCTCACCTACGACGAGCGGCTGGAGGAGCGCTGGTCGCACTGGCACGGCGTGGTGGGGCGGTTGGCGGCCGGCGTCTCGCTCGAGGCCGCCCGGGCGCGGCTGCCGGCCCTGGCGAGCGCGGTCGGCGAGGCCCACGTGAGCCCGGCCGGGGGCGGCCCCGACTGGGGGATGCTGGCCCGGCCGCTGGAGGAGGCGCGACTGGACCCGGAGCTGCGGCGGGCGGCCTACGTCCTCCTGGGCGCGGTGGGCTTCGTGCTGCTGATCGGCTGCCTGAACGTGGCCGGCCTGCTGCTGGCCCGCGCGGCGGGCCGCCGCCGCGAGGTGGCGATCCGCCTGGCGGTGGGCGCGGACCGGCGGCGCCTGCTCCGCCAGTTCCTGGTCGAGAGCCTGGCGCTCGCGCTGCTCGGCGGGGCGGTCGGGGTGCTGGTGGCCGTGTGGGCGGTCGATGCGCTGGCCGCCATCGCGCCCACCCTGGCCGGGGAGACGCGGCTGTCTCCGCTGGTGGACCTGCGCGACGTGGGGGTCGACCTGCCGGTGCTGGGCTTCGCCCTGGCCATCTCGATCCTCACCGGGCTCCTGTTCGGGCTGGCGCCGGCGCTCCGAGCCTGCCGCCCGGACGCCGTCGACGCCCTGCATGGCGACGCCTCGACGGACCTGCTGACCCGGCGGCGGGACCGGCGGGGGGCGCTGGTCGCCGTCGAGGTGGCGCTGGCGCTGGTGCTACTCGTCGGGGCGGGCCTCATGGTGCGGAGCTTCAGCGCCCTGCGCGGCGTCCCGATCGGCTTCGCGCCGGAGCGCGTGCTCACCTTCAGGCTCCAGCCCGCGGGCTCGCAGGTCGACCTGGCCGGAGCTCCGGCCTTCTATCGCGAGCTGATCGAGCGCTTGGAGGGACTACCGGGGGTGGAGGGCGTGGGGGTGAACACCTGCGCCCCGCTCTCCTCGGCCTGCATGGGCTCGTTGGTGGTGCGGCTGGACGGGCAGGAGCTGACGCCCGACCGGGGAAGCTCGGACATCGGCGTCCACCCGGTGAACGGCGGCTACTTCCGGACGCTCGACATTCCGCTGGTCCGCGGCCGCGCCTTCGACGAGCGGGACCGGGCCGACGCGCCGCTGGTGGCGATCGTGAACGAGAGCGCGGCGCGCGCGCTGTGGCCCGGCGAGGACCCGCTGGGCCGCCGGATCGGGGTCGCGTCGTATCCGTTCGGCGACGCCACGGCCGAGGTCGTCGGAGTGGTCGGGGACGTCCGCTACGGGGCGCTGGAGGCGCCGAGCCGGCCCGACGTGTACGTGGCGACCGGCCAGGGAGGCCGCCCGCGGGCGACCGTCTTCGTCCGGGCGGCGGGCGACCCGTCGGCGCTCCTCCCGGCCATCCGGCGGGAGATGGCGGCGCTCTCCCCCGACCTGCCGATCTTCGACGTCGCGACGCTCGAGGACCGGGTCGCCGAGGCGTCGGCGCGCGCCCGCTTCAGCACCCTGCTCCTCGGGCTGTTCGCCGCCGTGGCGCTCGGGCTCGCCCTGATCGGCATCTACGGGACGGTGGCCTACACGGTGGCCGAGCGCACCCGGGAGCTCGGCCTGCGCCGGGCGCTCGGCGCCTCCCGCCGGCGCGTCCTGTCGCTGGTCGTGCGGGGCGTGCTCGCCCCGACCCTGATCGGGCTCGCCGTCGGGCTCGTCGTCTCGCTCGCGCTCACCCGGGCGCTCGGCCGACTGCTCTACGGCGTCGGCGCGCTGGACCCCCTGACGTTCGCCGCCGTCGCCCTCGGCCTGCTGCTGGCCGCCCTGGCCGCCGGAACCGTGCCCGCCCGGCGCGCGACGCGGGTCGATCCCATGCTCGTGCTGCGGGCGGAGTGATGGTCACGAACCTCTCCTCTCCGGGGACACCATGATCCGGTCCATGCTTCAGGATTTCCGCCACGCCTTCCGGCAGATCCGGCGGAGGCCCCGCTTCGCGGCGCTCGCGATCGGGACGCTGGCGCTCGGCATCGGAGCCGCGACGGCGATCTTCGCCGTGACGGACGCCATCCTTCTCCGACCGCTCCCGTACGCGGACGCGGACCGTCTGGCCGTCGTCTGGGAGCACAGCCTGCCCCGCGAGGTGGACCGAAACCCCGTCGCCTCGGCGAATTTCGTCGCCTGGAAGGAGCAGGCGCGCGGGTTCGAGCGGCTGGCCGGCCTCGAGACGCGCAGCATGACGCTGGCGGGGCGTCGCGGCGCGTTCCGGGTGGACGCGAGCGCGGTCACCCCGGAGTTCTTCGACCTGTTCGGCGCCCGGCCGATGCTCGGCCGGACCTTCGACCGCGGGGAGGCGGAGCGCGAGGAGCGGGTCGTCGTGCTCTCCTGGGGCCTCTGGCAGCGGCTGTTCGGCGGCGACCCCGCCGCGGTCGGCCGGGCAGTTCGTGTAGAAGGTGAGACATACCAGGTCATCGGTATATTACCACGTGACTTCGAGGCTCCGTCGTTCCCGGTCCTCTGGTTCACGCTGGAGCCGGCGGAGCTGTGGCTGCCCCTGCGGCCCGTCCCGGAATACCAGGGCCGCGGCATGGTCGTGTTCGGCAAGCTGGCGCCGGGCGTCTCGTACGCCGAGGCGCAGGCGGAGATGGCCGCGATCGCGGGCCGTCTGGCGGCCGAGCACGAGTACGCCGAGGGCTGGAGCGCGAACGTGGTGCCGCTGCACGAGCAGGTGGTGGGCGAGGCCCGAACCCCGCTGATCGTGCTGCTCGGCGCCGTCGGCTTCCTGCTCCTGATCGCCTGCGCGAACGTGGCCAGCCTGCTGCTGGCCCGGGCCATCGAACGGCGGGAGGAGCTGGCGGTGCGCGCCGCCCTGGGCGCGGACCGGGGCCGGCTGTTCCGCCAGGTCCTTTCCGAGAGCCTCCTGGTGGCCGGCCTGGCGGGGGCGCTCGGCTGGGGCCTGGCCTGGTGGGGGACGCGGGCCGTGGTCCTGCTTCATCCCGAGGGCATCCCGAGGGCGGGCGAGGTGGCCCTCGACGCCCGGGTCCTCGTCGTGGCGATCGCCGTCTCGGTGATCACGGCGGCGCTCTCCGGCCTCGCCCCCGCCCTGCAGGCGGGCCGGCGGAACGTCGCGGAGCTCGTCGGCGGCGGACGCCGAACGATCGGCCGTCCGAGCGACCGCTCGCGGCGGCTCCTGATCGCCGGGGAGGTGGCGCTGGCGCTCGCCCTGCTGGCCGGCGCGGGCCTGCTGGGCCGTAGCCTCCTGCACCTGCGCGCCGTCGATCCCGGCTTCGAGGCCGAGAGCCGGCTGAGCTTCCGGGTGGCGCTGCCGGACGAGCCCGCCATGGAGGTCGCGGAGCGGACCGACTTCTTCGCCGGACTGGTGCGGCGCGTGGAGGCGGTCCCGGGGGTGCGGGCCGCGGCGGCGGCGTTCACGCTGCCCTTCGCGGGGATCGGCATCGGCACCTCGTTTCTCGTCGAGGACCACCCCGATCCCGGGCGGGCGAACCGCCCGGTGGCGGACGTGGTGCCGGTGACCCCCGGATACTTCCGCGCCCTCGGCATCCCGCTCATCGAGGGTCGCGACTTCGAAGCCGGTGACAGGCCGGACGCGCCGCGCCCCTACATCGTGAACGAAGCGCTGGCTCGCGCCTTCTGGCCGGGGGAGAGCGCCCTCGGCAAGGAGGTGCAGGTGAGTCTCGGCGAGATGCTGCCGGGCCGCGTCGTCGGAGTCGTCGAGGACGTTCGGCTCAAGGAGCTGGGCGAGCCGGCGCGGGCGACGATCTACATGCCGCACGCCTTCCTGCCCGCCGACGGGATGTACGTGGTCGTCCACGCGTCCGGAGACCCGGAGGGCCTGATCGGCCCGATCCGGGATGCCGTCCGGACGCCGGGGCTCGATCTCCCGCTCCACGACATCGCTCCCATGACCTCGCGGCTGGACGGCTCGCTGGCGGCCGAGCGCTTCCGGTCGACGCTCCTGGCCGCGTTCGCCGGACTGGCGCTGCTGCTCACGCTCGTCGGCCTGTACGGGGTCGTCTCCCACGCGGTCGGACAGCGCACCCGCGAGATCGCCGTCCGAATGGCGGTGGGCGCCCGCCGGCAGGACATCGTGGGCGACGTGCTCCGCGAGTCGCTCCTGATGGCGCTCCTCGGAGTGGCCGGCGGTCTGCTGGCGGTCGTGCTCCTCGGCCGATTCCTGGAGGGGCTTCTGTTCGGGCTGGACCCGCTGGATCCGGCCACGCTGCTGGCCACCGCCGCCGCGCTGCTGGCGACGGCCCTCCTGGCCGCCTGGCTCCCCGCCCGCCGCGCCGCCCGGTTGGACCCGCTGGTGGCGCTACGAAAGGAATGAAGACCGCCGATGCGTGACCTCATCCACGACCTGCGACACGCCTCGCGCGCGCTCCGCCGCAGCCCCGGCTTCACGGGCGTCGCCGTCCTGACCCTCGCCCTGGGGATCGGGGCGAACACGGCGATCTTCAGCGTGGTGGACGGCGTGCTGCTCGACCCGCTCCCCTACCCGGAGCCGGACCGGATCGTGATGGTCTTCGAGACCCGGTCCGAGCCGACGCCCGGCAACTTCTCGTACGCGAACCTCGAGGACGTGCGGGAGCGCGCCCGCTCGTTCGGGGCGCTGGCCGCGTGGGGCGCCGGGAGCGCGACGCTCACCGGAGCGGGCGAGGCGGCCCGGGTGGACGGCGCGCGGGTGACCCCGGAGTTCTTCCGTGTGTTCGGGGTGGAGCCGGCGCTGGGTCGGACGATCCTCGCCGAAGAGACCGAGGCGGGCGCCGATGCCGTGGTCGTGCTGAGCGACGGCGTGTGGCGGGACCGCTTCGGAGCGGATCCGGACGTCCTAGGGCGCGCGGTGACGCTGGACGGCCGGGCGCACACGGTGATCGGCGTGATGCCGCCCGGCTACGGCGCTCCGTACGACGCGCGCCTGTGGCGGCCCTTCGTGGCGAGCCCCGATCCGGTCCGCAGGCGCGCCTTCCACAACCTCCGCGCGGTCGGGCGCCTCGCCCCCGGCGTGGATGCGGTGGCCGCCCAGGCCGAGGTGGATGGCCTCATGGGGGCCCTGGCCGGGGCCTATCCGGAGGCGAACGCGAACGCCGGGGCGCGGGTCCGGACGCTGCGGGACGTGATCGTGGAGGACGCGCGCCCGGCGCTGCTCATGCTGCTCGGCGCGGTCGGCTTCCTGCTGCTGGTCGCCTGCGCCAACGTCGCCAACCTGCTCCTCGCCCGGGCCACCGCCAGGCGTCGCGAGATCGGGGTCCGGGTGGCGCTGGGGGCCGGTCGCGGGCGACTGGCGCGCGAGCTGCTCGCCGAGAGCGTGGCGCTCGCCGCCCTGGGCGGGGCGGCGGGCGCCCTGCTCGCCGTGTTCGCCACCGACGCGCTGCTGGCGCTCGGCGCCGACATGATCCCGCGGGCCGACCGGGTCGGCGTGGACGTCCGGGCGCTCGGCTTCGCGGCGGCCCTGTCGCTCGCGACCGGCGTGGCGTTCGGCCTCCTGCCGGCGCTCCGCGCCTCGCGCACGCCGCCGATGGCCGTGCTGCGGTCGGGCCGGGGCGAGTCGGCCGCCGGCGAGTCGCGGCGGCTGCGCGGGGCGTTGGTCGTCGCCGAGCTCGCCCTCACGGTCGTGCTGGTGTGCGGGGCGGGCCTCCTCCTCCGCAGCTTCGCGGAGCTCCGGCAGGTCGACCCCGGCTTCGACGCCGAGCGGATGGTCGGCTTCGAGCTCGCGCTCCCGGAGGCGCGCTACGAGGCCCCCGAGCGGGTGGTCGGCTTTTATGACGAATTGACCGACCGGCTGGAGGCGCTCCCGGGCGTGCGCTCCGCGGCCACCGCGCTGACCCCTCCCCTCGCCGGCGGCGGCTGGACCACCACCCTGCGCATCGAGGGCCGCCCCCGGCCGGAGAGCGAGCTGCCGTCGGTCGCCTTCAACGTCGTCTCGGCGGGCTACTTCGCCACCATCGGCACACCCGTGCTGCGCGGCCGCGAGTTCGACGCCGGCGACGACGCGGACGCGCCGCGGGTCGTGCTGATCAACCGCAGCGCGGCGGAGCGCTTCTGGCCGGGAGAGGACCCGGTCGGCCGGCGGATCAACGCCGGCCCGAACCCCGAGGCGCCGTACGCGACCATCGTCGGCGTGGTGGCGGACGTACGCGAGGGGCCGCTGGAGAGCGCGGCGGGGCCGACGCTCTACTTCCCCCAGGCGCGGGAGGCCTTCCGCTCGGTCGCGGTGGTCGCCCGGACGGAGGCCGATGCCGCGGCCGTGCTGCCGAGCGTGCGCGAGGCGGTGGCGGCCCTCGACCCGGAGCTGCCCGTACAGGGCCTGGGGACGGTCGAGCAGCACCTCTCCTCGGCCGTGGCGGAGCCGCGCTTCAACGCGGCGATCCTCGCCTCCCTCGCGTGGCTCGCGCTCGTGCTCGCCTGCGTCGGCATCTACGCGGTCGTCGCCTACGCCGTCGGCCGCCGCACGCGCGAGATCGGGGTGCGGATCGCCGTCGGCGCCGACCGACGCGACGTGATGCGGCTCGTGCTCGGTGACGGGATGCGGCTGGCGGGGATGGGGCTGGCGATCGGGCTGGCCGGGGCGCTGGCGGTCACCCGCCTGCTGTCCGGCCTGCTCTACGACGTCTCCGCGGCCGATCCGCTCACCTTCGCGGCGGTCGCGGCGCTGGTGACCCTGACCGCCCTCGCCGCGACGTGGCTCCCGGCCCGGCGCGCCACCCGGGTGGACCCGATCCGGGTGCTGCGGCAGGAGTGAGCCCGCGAGCCACGCGGGAGCGGCGCTTTGAGCGGACGGGCGCCGCCGGCAGATTACGATCGATCACCATCGACCACCGACGAGGAGCGCGATGTCCCTGATTCGCACGCTGAACGTGGAGAAGTCCTATCCCTATAAGGGCGGCCGCACCTGGGTGCTGCGCCGGATCGGGCTCGAGGTGCGGGAGGGCGAGTTCCTGACCGTGATGGGCCCGTCCGGCTCCGGGAAGTCCACCCTGCTCGGGATCCTCGGCATGCTGGACGGCGAGTTCGAAGGGGAGTACTGGTTCGGCGGCCAGCCGGTGCACGCGCTCAAGGTCAAGGAGCGCAACAAGCTCCACAAGGAGAACATCGGCTTCGTGTTCCAGCAGTACCACCTGCTCGACGACCTGACGGTGTACGAGAACCTCGAGATCCCCCTCTCGTACCGGAACGTGAAGCGGTCCGAGCGCCAGGCCCGGGTGGCCGAGATCCTCGACCGGTTCCAGATCGTCGGGAAGAAGGAGCTCTACCCGACCCAGCTCTCGGGCGGGCAGCAGCAGCAGGTCGCGGTGGCCCGCGCGGTGATCTCGAAGCCGGCGCTCATCCTTGCCGACGAGCCCACCGGGAGCCTCCATTGGAGCCAGGGGGAGCGGATCATGGAGCTCCTGCGCGAGCTGAACGAGGCCGGCACGACCATCCTCCAGGTGACGCACGACGAGCGGGTGGCCGGCTACGGGACGCGCGTGGTGGAGCTGGCCGACGGATGGGTCGTGGCCGACCGGTCCCCCACGGCGGGAGAGGCGAGGGGCACGCGAACGACCGTCGGGAATACCACGTCGTAGGAGAGCGGGCGGCCATCTTCCACAGTCGAGCCGGGTGGACATCAGCGTCGCGAACGGAACGAATGGGCGCGGCACCGCGCCGAGGCCGGAGCTGACCGACCCGAGCGGCGGGGAGCGCCCGGCGGCCCCCCGCGTGCTGGTCGCGGACGACCAGCAGGACGTGCTCCGCGCGCTCAGCTTCCTGCTCAAGAGCGAGGGGTTCGAGCCGCAGACGGCGACCTCGCCCACCGGGGTGGTGGCGGCGCTCGAGAGCGCCGAGTTCGACGCCGTGCTCATGGACCTGAACTACGCGCGCGACACCACCTCCGGGCGCGAGGGGCTGGACCTCCTGCCGCGGCTGCGCGCCCTCGACCCGACGCTCCCGGTGATCGTGATGACCGCCTGGGGCAGCATCGAGGGCGCGGTGGAGGCGATGCGCCGGGGCGCCCGCGACTACGTGGAGAAGCCCTGGGACAACGCCCGCCTGGTCGCGATCCTCCGGACCCAGGTGGAGCTGTGCCGCGCGCTTCGGCGCTCGCGACGGTTGGAGCTCGAGAACGAACGGCTCCGCGAGGACGACCTCCCCGCCTTCATCGCCGAGTCCCGGGCCATGCAGCCGGTCCTCCGCCTCATCGAGCGGGTCGGCCCGGCGGAGGCGAACGTCCTGGTCAGCGGCGAGCCGGGGAGCGGCAAGGAGGTCGTGGCGCGCTGGCTCCACGCCCATTCGGCGCGCGCGCAGCGGCCGTGGGTGGCGGTGAACGTGGGCGCCCTGTCGCCCACCGTGTTCGAGAGCGAGATGTTCGGCCACGTGAAGGGCGCGTTCACGGACGCCAAGTCCGACCGGGTGGGCTACTTCGAGATGGCCGAGGGCGGCACGCTCTTCCTGGACGAGGTGGGGAACCTGGCGCCGGCCCAGCAGGCGAAGCTCCTCCGTGTGCTGGAGACGGGCGAGCTCCAGCGCGTCGGCTCCTCGCGGACCCGGCGGGCCGACGTGCGCGTGGTCGCCGCCACCAACGCCGACCTGCCGGCCCTGGTGGCGGAGGGCGCCTTCCGGGAGGACCTGCTGTATCGCCTGAATCCGGTCGAGATCCGCCTGCCGCCGCTGCGCGACCGCCGGGAGGACATCCCGCTCCTCGCCGCGCACTTCCTGCGACGCCAGCGGGAGCGGCACGGCCGGCATTCGCTCGACTTCTCCCAGGACGCGATGCGGGCCCTCCTGGCGCACCCCTGGCCCGGCAACGTGCGCGAGCTGCGGCACGCGGTCGAGCGCGCCGTGCTGCTGGCCGACGGCGACCGGGTGGAGGTCGAGCACCTCGGCCTGCGGGGCGGGTCGACCGCGGCCGCCAAGGGGCGGCTCGACGAGCTGACGCTGGACGACGCCGAGCGGATCCTGATCCAGAAGGCGCTGGCGCGGCACGACGGGAACGTGAGCCGGGCCGCGGACTCCCTCGGCCTGAGCCGCAGCGCCCTGTACCGGCGGCTGGAGCGCCACGGGATCGAGCCGTGAGCCCGCGCCGCCGTCGGCGGCTCCCCTACCAGCGGCGCATCCCGCTCCTGGCCGCGCTGGCGGCGCTGCCGGCCGTCGTCGTGGCCCTCGCGCTCCTCTGGACCGGCTCCTACTCGTCCGAGCTCCGGTGGACCCTCACCGCGCTGGTCGCCGGAGGCTGGCTCGTCTTCCTGACGGTCCTGCGCGAGCGGCTGATCCGCCCCCTCCAGACGCTGTCGAACCTGATCGCGGCGCTGCGCGAGGAGGACTACTCGATGCGCGTCCGGTTCGGGGACCCGGAGGACCCGCTGGGTCTCCTGTCGACCGAGGTGAACGTCCTCGGCGAGACGCTCCGGGGCCAGCGCCTCGAGGTCCTGGAGGCCACCGCGCTGCTGCGGCGGGTCATGGAGGAGATCGACGTGGCCGTGCTCGCCTTCGACGACGAGGGAAAGCTGCGCCTGGCGAACCGGGCGGCCGAGGCGCTGCTGGACCGCTCCGAGGCGAGCCTGCGGGGCCGGAGCGCCGCCTCCCTCGGCCTGGAGGCGCTGCTGGAGGGCGAGGCGCCCCGGGTCGCCGACCTCGCCTTCCCGGGCGGCGCCAGCCGGTGGGAGGTGCGGCGCTCCGTGTTCCGCCAGGAGGGCCGGCCCCACACGCTGCTCGTGCTCTCCGACCTCAGCCGGGCGCTCCGCGAGGAGGAGCGGAAGGCGTGGCAGCGGCTGGTCCGGGTGCTGAGCCACGAGATCAACAACTCGCTGGCGCCCATCCGGTCGATCGCCGACAGCCTGCAGGCGATGCTGGCGCGGGACGGCGGCTCGGACGGTCCCGACCCGTCCGGAAGCGGGAACGGGACGCGCGAGGACCTCGCCCAGGGACTCGGGATCATCGCCGGGCGGGCGGAGGCGCTCTCCCGCTTCATGTCCTCCTACGCGCGGCTGGCGCGCCTCCCGCCCCCGGAGCTCGCCCCCCTGCCGGTGGGCGCCTGGGTCCGGCGGGTGGCCGAGCTGGAGACCCGGTTGACGGTCCAGGTCCAGCCCGGCCCCGATGCGGAGGTGCTGGCCGACGGGGACCAGCTCGACCAGCTCCTGATCAACTTGATCGACAACGCCGTCGACGCCGCCCGCGAGACCGGCGGCGGGGTGCGGATCGGCTGGTCCGCCGGGCGGCGGCAGGTGGAGGTGTGGGTGGAGGACGACGGCCCCGGCCTCCCCGAGACGGCCAACCTGTTCGTCCCGTTCTTCACCACCAAGCCCGAGGGCTCGGGGATCGGCCTCGCCCTGGGCCGACAGATCGCCGAGGCGCACGGCGGCTCGCTGACGCTGGCCGACCGGCCGAACGGCGCCGGGTGCGTGGCGCGGGTGCGGCTGCCGCGGGCCTGATCCTCCTGAAACGGGCTGGCCTATTCGCGGTCCCGCCGCGCGAGGCGGAGCAGGTCGCCGGCTTCCTCGTCCACGATGAGCAGGAGGGCGCCGTCGGGCGCCTGGACCACGTCCCGGATGCGTCGCCCGAGGTCGAGCCGCTCCTCGACGGCCACCCGCTCGCCGTCCAGCGTGAGACGGACGAGCGCTTGGGACGACAGCCCCCCGACGAAGACGTCCCCCTCCCACTCCGGAAAGAGCGAGCCGTCGTAGAAGACCGCTCCGGACGGGGAGACCACGGGCGTCCAGGTCCGCACCGGCGCCTGGAACTCGTCGGTGGCCGGATGGGCGGGTATCGTCTGGCCGCCGTAATGGCTGCCGTTGCTGATCGTCGGCCAGCCGTAGTTACGGCCCGGCTCCACGAGGTTCACCTCGTCCCCTCCCAGAGGACCCATTTCGAAGACCCAGAGTCGCTCCGTGGCCGGATCGATCGCGGCCGCGAGCATGTTCCGGTGCCCGTAGCTCCAGATGTCGCCGCGCGCGTCTTCCTCGCCCACGAACGGGTTGTCGTCCGGGATCGAGCCGTCGGGACGAATGCGCAGGACCTTGCCCAAGTTCGTAGCCAGGCTCTGGGCCGGCTCGAACCGCATCCGGTCGCCGGATGTGACGAACAACATTCCGTCCGGGGCGAAGACGAGGCGATGTCCAAAATGGCCCCGGCCCAGCGTCTTCGGCTCCTGGCGCCAGATCACCTCGAGGTCCTCGAGGCGGTCGTCCAGCAGCCGCGCGCGCGCCGCGACGCCGCCCCGCACGATGTCGTCGGTGAGGTCCAGGTATCCCCCGAACCGCGCGTCCCCGGTCTCTCTCAGACCGGAAGGTTGCTCATCCGCCGCTTCGACGTAGGAGAGATAGATGCGCTGGTTGTTCTCGAAGTCCGGATCGAGCTCGACATCGAGCAGTCCGCCCTGCTCGGTCGGCGGACCCCGGTAGACCACCTCCGGGACGCCTCCGAGCGGCTCGGAGAGGCTCTCGCCGTCCCAGATCCGCAAGCGCCCCGGCTTCTCCGTGATCAGCAGGCTCCCGTCCGGCAGCAGCGCCATCCCCCAAGGGAATTCCAGGGTGGCGAGCCGTTCCACCTGGAGCTCGCCGATGCTGGACGAGACCGTTCGAGGATACTCGGCATCCGGTTCCTGGGCATGGAGGGGCGGGCAGAAAACGAAGAGGAAGGCGGCCGCCGCGGCGATTCGAACCCAGAATGAGTGCATGCCGGTTCCCCGATGCCGTCGAGAGGGACTCAAAGCTGCCACTGCACGCTGCCCGCCCCACCCGCTCCGGAATTCCCGCCGCCGCAACAGCCGTACCTTTTCTTCCGAGCGGGGGCGTGGCGTTCGACTAGTCGGGGGCGGCCAATCCCTCCCGTCGAGCGGCGCGGGCCAGCCGCCCGTCGAAGGTGACGATCGATCCCTGCGGGGGGTCGCCGGCCCACGCGATGGCGGCGGCGAGCTGAAGAGCATCCGCGGCTCGGAGCGGGTGGACCCTGAGCAGGCGCTCCGCCCGGCGCCGGACCGCGACCGTGGGCTGCACCTCGTACCAGCGGTCCTCCAGGGCGCGGAGCGCGCCCAGGGCGCTCTCCTCGCCGTCCGGCGACAACCCGCCTTCTCGGTGGAGACGAGCGACGGCGGAGGTCACCTCCACCGTCGATCCCCACCAGACGATCATCTCGTGATCCTCCTTCAGGAGCCCCTGCGCGCGCGCCGACGCGGGCTGCACCAGACAGAGCGGCACGATGGCGGAGGAATCCCAGAACCTCATCGGGTGCGGCACCTCCCCTCGGGGCCGCGGCTCATCGTGCGCTCGCCCGCTCCTCCAGGAGCAGCTCCAGACCCCGACCTTCGGGGTCCCCCGGACGCTCGAGCGTGTCGGGATCCACGGGCGGACCGGTCTTCCGAGGCGGGCGCACCTGACCGGCTCGGACGAGCTGGGCGAGCCGCGCGTCCTGACCCCGCTCGCCCTGCACGGGCCCGATTCGCGCCACGGGCCGCCCCCGCTCGGTCACGATCACCTCTTCGCCCGCCTTCACGGCCGCCAGGTACCGGCTGAGCTTCGCCTTCAGCTCCGAGATGGACGCGCGCTTCATCGGCCCCTCATCCGTGGTGTTGACCTATCTAGTCACTTTGAAGTGACTAGAATGTACCACCGCGGCTCGGCCGGGTTCCGCTGCCCGGCGGCGTGGGCACTGCTCTGGTACGTCGGTTGGCTGTTCACCCTGGGCTACCCGCTCCGACAGCCGCCCATCGGCTGCAGGGCTCCAGCCGCGGGCCCTCGCCGGACCGGGCGGAGGCGTGCTAGCATGGAGCGGACCCCGTACCGGAGGAGCGAATGGGCTGGAGCAGGTACGAGCGGCTGCGATTCGCCGAGAGCCTGGATCGAACGAAGCGGCGGGTGACGGCGTTCTACCGCCGACTGCTGATCCTGATCGCCGTCATCTTCATCGGCTTCGTGGCGGTCGTGGTGTGGAGGGCGGACTCGCCCGGCTCACAGGGCGAGTGGTTCTACTTCGGGATCTTCGTCCTCCTGGTGCTCGGCTGGATCTGGAAACAGCTTCGCTCTCTCCGGCCGTCACCCCGCCCGGAAGTCCAGATCCCGCCGATCCGGACTCGGGTCGAGGAGCTGGACGGGGGAAAGCGGTTCGAGCTGACGATCGGCACGCCCCCGGATTCTGCCGCGGATCCCGGGCGAAGCGGCCCTGGCGAAGGCGACGTCGACGCCGACGCCGGTCCCCCCGGACACAGGTTCACCTTCTCGCGTTCCTTCCAGGGCGAGGTGCCTCTGCCGTCATTCCTGAGGAAGCGACTTCTTCGCCGAGAAGAACCTCGTGATCCTGTCGACCCCGGGGCTCCCTGAGCGTTGTTCCGAGATGCGGCTGACCATCCCCGAGTGCGTGGGGGTTTAACGGGGGGGTGGGACTCGGGTCGCGCAGCGACCTCCGAGGACGCGCAGCGTCCGCAGGAGCACCCACAAGCCCCACCATGCTACTGAGAATCCCACGCAGGGGAGGGGCCGGGTAGCGGAGGGGGTGGGACTCGGGTCGCGAAGCGACCTCCGAGGACGCGCAGCGTCCGCAGGAGCACCCACAAGCCCCA
>CAZTGV010000039.1:0-21550 GCA_964613475.1 uncultured Gemmatimonadota bacterium | reverse complement strand
GGCGTCTCCGCCACGACCGCTTCGTCCGCCTCCGAGGAAGTCTCCGCCGCGGCCGTTTCGTCCGCCTCCGAGGGGATCTCCTCGCCCTCTCCGGCGGCTTCCCGCGCCGGCAGCTCGTCCCCGATCACCGAGAGCACGATGCGCCGGTTGATCGGGTCGGTCTCCAGCACCTTGAGCGGCAGGAGGTCCCCCTCCACGAAGCGGTCGGAAGGCTGGTCGATGTGCTCCTCAACACCGAGCTGGCTGATCGGGACGAAGCCCTCCACGTCGTCGCCCAGGTCCACCACCACGCCCTTCTCGAGCAGGCGGACGACCGTCCCCTCCACCTCGCGCCCCGGCTCGTACTGCTGGGCCAGGTCGTACCAGGGGTCCTCCTCCACCTGCTTCAGGCCGAGCGAGATCCGCTTCTGCTCCGGGTCGATGGAGAGGACGATCACCTCCACCTCCTCGCCCTTCCGGGTCACCTCCGAGGGGTGCTGCACCCGGCGCGTCCAGCTCATGTCGGAGATGTGGACGAGGCCGTCGATCCCCGGCTCGACCTCCACGAAGGCGCCGAAGGAGGTGAGGTTGCGGACGACGCCCTTGATCTTCGTCCCCGGCGGGTAGCGGTTGGGGAGCGAGAGCCAGGGGTCCTCCTCGATCTGCTTCATCCCGAGGGAGATCTTCTGCTCCTCCTCGTCGACCCGGAGCACCACGCACTCGATCTCGTCGCCGATGGAGACGAGCTGGGAAGGGTGGCGGACGTTGCGGGTCCAGCTCATCTCCGAGATGTGGACGAGCCCCTCCACCCCCTTCTCCAGCTCCACGAAGGCGCCGTAGTTGGTGATCGAGACCACCCGGCCCTTCACCCGGCTGCCGACCGGGTACTTCTCGGCCACGTTCTTCCAGGGATACGGCTGGAGCTGCTTGTAGCCGAGGGAGATCCGCTCCCGGTCCCAGTCGATGTCGAGCACCTTGACCTGGACCTTCTCCCCGATCTCGCATACCTCCGAGGGGTGGCCGATCCGGCCCCACGACATGTCCGTGATGTGCAGCAGCCCGTCCATGCCGCCGAGGTCGATGAAGGCTCCGAAGTCTGTGATGTTCTTGACGATACCTTCTCGGATCTGACCCACCTCGAGAACCTTCTTGAGCTCCTTCTTCTTCTCCTCGCGCTCCTCCTCGAGCAGGGCGCGCCGGCTGATCACGATGTTCCGACGGCGCTTGTTGAGCTTGAGGATCTTGAACTCGAACTCGCGCCCGATGAAGTCCTCGACGTTCGGGACCCGCCGGAGCGCGATCTGGGAGCCGGGGAGGAAGGCGTCGACCCCCATCAGGTCCACCGTGACCCCGCCCTTGATCTTGCGCTTGATCGTGCCGGGGACCGGCTCGTCGTGGTCGTAGGCGTGCTTGATCTTCTCCCACACGCGGAGGAAGTCGGCCTTCTTCTTGGAGAGGACGACCACGCCCTCTTCGTCCTCCAGGCTCTCCAGGAAGACCTCGACCTGGTCCCCCGCCTGGATGGTCTCGGGGTCGCGGAACTCCTCGAGGGGGACCGCGCCCTCGGACTTGAAGCCGACGTCCAGGATGACCTCGGCATCCGTCTTTCCGAGCACGGTGGCGCGGACGATCTCTCCCTCGACGATGTCGTGGAGGGTCTCCTCGTACATCTCGAGGAGCGCCTCGTACTCGTCGAGCGTGTAGTCGTCCTCGTCGAACAGATCGGCGCGGACCCCCACCTCCTGGGCGCGCGCCTCGATCTGGTCCTCGGTGAGCTCCACCTCGGTCTCGCCCGGAGCGGGATCTCCGGGCTCCATCTCCGTCGTGTCCACCACCGGGGCGCCTTCGGCCTCCAGACGCTCCAGGGTGGCCGCCTCTCCGCCCTCGGTCGTGGGGGCGGGCGTGGGGTTGGCCGTCTTCTCTTCCGCCATCGAACTCGTTAGGTCCTCCGCGTGAAGCCCCGCGTGGGGCGGGCCCAAAACAAACCGGCCGGGCCGAGCTCCCGCTCCGCCGCCCAGCCGTGGACCCCTCCGACCCCGGGCGCCGGGCGCCCGCGGGGGTTGTGGTTCTCGTCCCTGTCGATCTCCAAAAACAGCGGTGAAATGTAGACGTCGCCTCCGGAGGAGTCAACCGAAGCAGCGCGCCCGCGCCGTCGGCGGGGAGCGCGTCGCCGCCGGCCGCTCAGGCCCCCGCATCCCGGCCGGAGGCGGGCGGATCGGCCCCGGGGGCGGACGGCGCGACCAGCCCCCGCCGCCGGGCCATGGCGACCACCCGCTCCACCGCCTCCTCGAGCGTCAGGTCGGTCGTGTCCAGCTCCACCGCGTCCTCGGCCTTCCGAAGCGGGGCCAGCGCCCGGCCGGCGTCGAGCGCGTCGCGGCGCCGCAGCCGCTCGGCCTCCTCCGCGATGCGCCGCGGATCCGGCTCGATCCCGTGGTCCAGGAGGCGGCGGCGGGCCCGCTCCTCGGGCGCGGCGACGATGAACACCTTGAGCGGGGCGTCCGGAAACACGACCGTCCCGATGTCGCGGCCGTCGCACACCACGTCGAACCGCTCGGCGGCCGCCCGCAAGAGGGCGAGCGCCCGCTCCCGCACGGCCGCCCTGGCGGCGACAGTGGAGACGCGGGCGCTCACCTCGGGCGACTGGAGGGCCGGCCCCGGCGCCTCGCCCTCGATCCGCACGTCGAGCGCCGGGGCGCCGCCTTCCCACTCCACCCGGAGCCCGCCGATCCGGTCCGGAAAGTCGGGATCCTCCTCGCTCCAGCCGTGCCGCAGCGCGAGCCAGGTGATGGCGCGGTAGATGAGCCCGGAGTTCAGGTGGCAGAACCCCAGCCGCTCGGCCACCCGGTGCGCGGTCGTGCTCTTGCCCGACGCGGCGGGCCCGTCGAGCGCCACCACCCGTCTCACGCGGACCTCCTCATCGGCCCACGGCGTCGTCCAGGCGATCCCAGAAGTCGGGGAATGAGACCGCCACGCATTCGGGGTCGTCGAGGGTCGCCTCGACGTCCGGAGCGGCGCCGAGGGCGGCGAAGGCCATGGCGATCCGGTGATCGCCTCCGGTGGCGACCCGACCCGCCAGCCGCCCCGGCGTCCCCTCGATCTCCAGCCCGTCGGGACGCTCCACGCAGCGCGCCCCGAGCGCCTCGAGGCCCTGATGGAGACGCGTCAGCCGGTCGCTCTCCTTCAGCCGGAGCTCCGCGGCGCCGCGGAGGCGCGAGGTGCCCTCGGCCCGCACCGCCAGCACGGCGAGGGCCGGCACCTCGTCCAGCAGCCGCGGGACGCGCCCGCCGTCGATGGACCACGCCCGGAGCGGCGCGGGCCGAGCCTCCACGTCCCCCACCGGCTCGCCCGCCTCCTCCCCGGCCGGGATCCGCCGCACCGAGACGCCCATCTCCTCCAGCACGTCCAGGTAGGCGGTCCGGGTGGGGTTGAGCGACATCCCCTCCACCCGCAGCGGCCGTCCGGCCAGGAGCGCCGCCGCCAGCAGGAAGGCGGCGGAGGAGGGATCGCCGGGAAGACGGAGGTCGAGCGGCCGGAGCCCGGGCGCGTCCGCCGGGTCGAGCCGGGCGCGCGCGCCCTCCCCCTCCGGCCCGAAGGCGATCGGCGCGCCCATGGCCGAGAGCATCCGCTCCGTATGGTCTCGCGAGCGGCCCGGCTCCACCACCTCGACGCGGGTGCCGGAGGCGAGGCCGGCCAGCAGGAGCGCCGACTTGACCTGCGCGCTCGCCACCCGCGGGCGGTGACGGAGCGGACGGAGGCCGCCGCTCGCCCGCGCCTCGACGCGGATCGGCAGCCGTTCCGGTGATTCCAGGTAGCGCACCTTCCCGCCCATCGCCTGCAGCGGATACACGACCCGGTCCATGGGGCGGCCGCGGAGCGAGGCGTCCCCGTCCAGGACGGCCTCCACCCCCGCGCCGACGAGAAGGCCGGTGAGGAGGCGCGCGGTGGTCCCGCTGTTCATGCAGTCGAGCGGCGCGGGCGGCGCGCGAAAGGCGGCCGGACCGTGGACCGCGGCGAGATCGCCCCCCTCCTCGACCCGGACGCCGAGGGCCCGCAGCGCGCCGGCGGTCGCGGCGACGTCGCGGGAGGGCGGCAGGCCGCGCAGCCGCGACCTCCCCTCCGCCAGCGAGGCGAGGAGCAGGGCGCGGTGGGCGATCGACTTGTCGCCCGGCACCCGGACCGCACGGGTCACCCGGCCGGCTCCGGCGCGAAGGCGACCTCGGCGGTGGCGCCGTCCCGCGCGACCCAGGCGTCCGGAAACACGCGGCGCGCCTCGCGCAGCAGGGGACGCGGGTCCTCCGAGTAGCGCGCGCTCAGGTGCGTGAGGGCGAGGTCCCGCACGCCCGCCTCGCGCGCCACCTCCGCCGCCTCCCGGGCGGTCGAGTGCCCGGTCTCCGCCGCCCGGCGGCGCTCGCTCTCCTCGAACGTCGCCTCGTGGATCAGCAGGTCCGCCCCCCGGGCAACCTCCACGGTGCGCGGGGAGGGCCGCGTGTCCCCCGTGTAGACCAGCCGGCGGCCGGGCCGGGGCGGCCCCACCACGTCCGACGGTCGGACCTCGCGGCCGTCGGGGAGCCGCACGGCCTCGCCCCGGTGCAGCCGCCCGAACAGCGGGCCCTCGGGCACCCCGAGCCGCGTCGCCTCGTCCGGGTCGAAGCGTCCCGGACGGCTCTCCTCGATCAGCGCGAGCCCGATCGAGGTGCGGGTGTGGGCGGTGGCGAACGCCTGGATGCGGAAGCCGTCGTAGGCGACCGTCTCCCCCGGCGGCAGCTCGCGCACGGCGATCGGGAAGTCGATCCGGTCCCCGCCGAGGGTCACGAGCGTCTCCAGGAGCGGACCGCCCTCGGCCGGCCCCCACAGGACAAGCGGCTCGCTCCGGCCCTGGAGGCTCATGGTGCGGAGGAGTCCCGCGACCCCCAGGTAATGGTCCGCGTGCAGGTGGGTGACGAAGATCTCCTCCACCCCGAAACCCACCCCGAACCGCATCATCTGCCGCTGCGTCCCCTCTCCGCAGTCGAACAGGAAATACCGCCCCTCCCGCTGCACGGCGAGCGAGGAGACGTTGCGGCCGACGGTCGGTCGGGCCGAGGCGGTGCCGAGGAAGGTGACCCGGAGCACCCGGTCAACGACCGTTCGACGCTGGTTGACAGTGAGCCATGGATCTTCCTACGATGAAACGGCGTGGCCGGAATCTTCCGGCCGTCGGCGACCCGCCCCCAGGAGAGCTTCCATGAACGAAACCCCGACCCGATCTCCCGAGCCCGGCCCGCCGAGCCCCGGAGGCTCGGGCCTGGCTCCGAACGTGGCCGGCGCGCTCTCGTACCTCCTCGGCGCGCTCACGGGCGTGCTCTTCCTGGTGATCGACAAGGAGCGCCCCTTCATCCGCTTCCACGCGATGCAGTCGATCGTGTTCACCGTCGCCTGGATCGCGCTGTGGATCGTCCTCTTCATCCTCGGCCTCGTCCTCGGCGTGATCCCGGTCATCGGGTTCCTGCTGGACCTGCTCATCACGCTGGTGGTCATGGTCGTCGGCTTCGTGCTCTGGCTCTACCTCATGTACCAGGCGTTCCAGGGGAACGAGTGGGAGATCCCGTTCATCGGGGAACAGGCCCGGCGGCTTATGCCGCAGGTGACCCCGCCCGGGTCTCCCTGATCCGTCCTCGCTCGGACCTCGGCCCCGTGTCGTGGGCGGCCGCCGGACCGCCGGGGACGACGCCGCGACCGGCGACCGGGACCGCGGAGTGACCCTTGCACCGATCGGCAGGAAGTTTCCGACGCGCGGTGACCCTGCGCAAATTCACCCAGCCCGGCGGCGTGCTGGACGGGCTGGTGCGGCGGCTCGGCCGGCGGTGGGAACGCCTGCGGGCCCACCCTTCCCTCGCCGAGCTGTCCGCGTTCGAGAAGGACCTGGAGGCGGCGGCCGCACAGATCTCTTCCTTCCGTGTCCTGGTGCGGGGTCCCGTACCTCGGGAGGACGAGGAGGACCTCCTGGCGCACGTCGAGCGCCTGCAGGCGCGACTCGACCGTCTGGCCGGGAGGTCGGAGGAGGGCCCGGAGACCTCTCCGGAGCCGAACCTCCGAGCCGAGGCGCCCGGCGACCGACCCGAGCGGGAAGAGGCGCCGAAGGGAGACGAAGGAACCATGGATGGACCCAGAGGGGATCCGGGCCCGCGCCGGGGCGTGCCCGGCGCGCCGCCGGAGGGACGCTCCGGACCGGGTGACGGTTCGGCCCCCCGCGGCGCGGATGGGGCTCCCGGAAACGCGGAGCCGGCGCGGGAGGGTGGTGCCGCGACCGGAGCGGAGCCGGCGTGGGACGGTGGTGCCGCGACCGGAGCGGAGCCCTCGGGCCCGGACTTCCCCCCTTACCGGGACCCGGAGACGGGCCTGCTCAGCCGCGAGGGCTTCGACGCCCTCGGGAGCGGCGAGCTCAAGCGCTCCCGCCGCCACGGGCGGCCCTTCACGCTCCTGCTCTTCCGGCTTCCGCCGGTCGAGAACGAGGCGCTGCGCACGGCGGGCGCGTCCGTCCGGCGCCAGGTGCGCGAGTTCGACCTGGTCGGGCGACACGCGGAGCGGAACCTCGCCGTCGGCCTCCCCGAGACGCCTCCCGGCGCGGCGGGGAACGTGGTCGACCGGCTCACCGGTCTGCTGAAGGGCCGGGGCGCGTGGGGGGAGGCGGCGGCCGCGGGGCTCGCCTCGCACCCGGAGGACGGCGACACGCTGCTCGGCCTGATCCACGCGGCGCGCGGCCGGCTGGCGGAGGCGGAGCGGGGCGGCCGCGGCGCCGAGGCCGGCTGACGGCTCGCGCCGGGCGAGCGTGACGCCCGCCGGCGCTCCGGCGGGCCGGGCGCGGACGCTCAGGCGAGCTCGGCGATCGCGCGCCGGGCGGCCTCGCGCATCGTCTCGACGGGTGCGGCGCCCACCAGCTTGAACCGGCCGAACAGCAGGGTGGGCGTGGCGGAGATCCCGTACCGCGTCGCCTCCTCGCGGGCGCGGTCGAGCTCCTCCTGGTAGCGCCCGTCGTCCAGCGCCGCCGTCAGGGCCTCCCCATCCACCCCCGCTTCCTCCGCGAGCTCGAGCAGGACGGTCCGCTCCCCGAGGTCGCGCCCCTCCGCCAGGCAGGCCCGGAAGAGCGTGCGGCGCAGCCGCCGGAACGGGGCCGGACCGAGATCGCGGGCGAGCTCGGCCGCCTGGTGGGCCGGCCGCGTGTCGGTCGGCGCCTCGGGGAGCGCCAGCGGGAGCCCTTCCGCCGCCGCCTCCCGGCCGAGCGTCTCCCGCTCCCGGGCGTCCAGCGCCCGGCCGGGCCCCACCGCCGGGGGCGGGTCGGGGGGAAGGGGGCGCCAATGGAGAGCCAGGCGGAGCTCCGCGACCAGCCGCTCCAGGCGCTCGACCACGATGTAGGACCAGGGACAGGCGTAATCCGCGTAGACGAAGACGGGCGCGGCCGGACCGTCCCGCGCCCCCCGCTCGGGAGGGACGGGGTCCCGCGTCACGACGGCGCCGGGTCCGCGCGCTCCAGCAGCCGGCGCAGACACTCCTCCGCGACCTCGGCGAGGTGACCGGTTTCGGCCCGCCGCCGCTCCAGCGTGCCCTGGAGGCTGGTGAAGAGCACGCCGGTCAGTCCTTGCGCGACGCCCTCCGCCCACACCGGCCCCACGTTCTGGGCGAGCCACAGCCGGCCGTCGGCGTCGGCGAAGCGGCGCTCCGTGTCCGTGAGCGGCACCGAGGCGTCGAGGAGCTCCGTCCAGCGCTCCGATCCGATGGCGCCGAAGCGCTCCTCCGGCTGGAGAGCGGCCCGCCGGTCGCGCCGATCGTCGGGCGCGGGCGTTCCGGCGGTGTCCTCCAGCGCCAGGAAGTAGCACAGCCCGTGTCCGGCGCGGCCGCGCCAGGCCTCGATCGCGCGGTAGGCGCGCCCCTCGGCCTCCACGCGGGCGACGGGACGCGCCTCCGTGGCCGGCCCGGCGCCGCGCGTTCCCTCGCCCGAGGCGGTCACGCGTACACCCCCGCGGCGATCTCGTCCGGCGCGGGCATCGCGCTCCGCTTGCTGGCCAGCGCCGCCTCGGCCGCCGCCTCGACCTCGGCCTCGACCTCGGCCTCCACCTCCGCAAGGCGGGCGCGGTTGCGGGCCTCGCGCGTCTCCCCCTCGCCGCCGCCCAGGTCCAGCTCGCCCCGGGCGAGGTACTCCTCGTAGAGGCCGATCGGATCGCGCCGACCCCAACGCTCGAACAGCTCGGCCGGGAAGGTGCGCCGCGCCTCCGCCACGTCGTGCGTGGCGTGCCCGCCCATGCGGAAGGTGACCGCCTCGACGAACACGGGGCCCTGCCCCGCCCGGCAGCGCGCGGCCGCCAGCCGAGCGGCCGCGTACACGTCCAGCACGTGGTTTCCGTCCACCGACAGGAGCGGCACCCCGTACGCGTCCCCCCACTCCCGGAAGTCCTCGGCCAGGTGATGCTGGTCCAGCCGCGTCCCGAGCGCCACCTGGTTGTTCTGCAGGATGATGATGCAGGGGAGGCCGAGGACGGCGGCGAAGTTGAGGGCCTCGTGCGCCTCGCCGTGCTTGGTGGCGCCGTCGCCGACCCAGGTGAGCGCCACCCGCCGCTCGCCGCGGCGGCGGAAGGCGAGCGCGAAGCCGTTCATCACCGGCGCCAGCGCGCCCACCATGCTGATCGGCGTCACCACCCCGTGCCGCAGGTCGCCGACGTGGAGGTCGCGGCCGCGCGTCGGCCCGTCGGCGGTGGCCAGGTAGCCTCGCAGCATGTCGGCGACGGACATCCCCATCTCGTGGCAGGCGCCCGCGTTGCGGATCATCGGGCCCACCACGTCGCCCTCCGCCCCCCGCCGCTCCAGCGCGTGGACCGCACCGACGGTCACCGCCTCCTCGCCCGTGCCGAGCCAGGCCTTGGAGATCACGCCCTGCTTCACCCAGCGCTGGAGCGCGATGTCGTGGAGGCGGAAGCGCACCAGCCCGCGGTAGAGGGCCAGATGGCCCTCGACGTCGAGCCCCTCCACCTCGGCCCGCCGTGCCGGATCCCCCCGGATCCGGTCGCGGTACGCCGCGAGCAGACCCTCGTCCGGCGTCCAGTTCACGTACTCGGGCGGATCGAAGGCCGGGTATCGCTTCACCGGGCCTCCGGCGAGCGGCCGAAGCCGGTCGTCGTCATCGCATCCCACTCCGTGCATCGGTCGCCGACTTGCGCCCGGGGCGACCGGGTTGAACCTGTCTCGGGTGGACGCGGACCCTCGCGCCATCCTACCCGTACCCGTCCGATGGGTCCAGGAACGGGTCCGGAGCGGCGGGTGCGTGCGGTCGCCGTTCCCCAACGGCGTGGATGGAGGTCTCGAATGCAGGTCGAAGTACCGGAGTACGAGGTGGCGGACGACCTTCTGGTCGAGGCCGAGCGGGCCGTCCTCCTGATCGTGGACATGCAGCGCGACTTCGTGGATCCCGACGGGGCGCTCCCGATCGAGGACGCCGCGGCGACCGTCCCCCCCATCGCCGCGCTTTCGGAGCGCGCCCGCGAGACCGGGGTCCCGGTCTGGTACACGCAGGACACCCACCGGCCGGGCGATCCGGAGTGGGCGATCTGGGGCCGGCACGTGGAGCTGGGCACGCCGGGCTGGGAGATCGTGGACGAGCTCGCCCCCCGCCCCGGGGACCGGGTCTTCCGGAAGTCCCGCTACGATGGCTTCTACGGGACGGAGCTCGATCACGCACTCCGGGTGGAGCGGCGGGACGCCCTGGTGATCTGCGGCACGGTGGCGAACATCTGCGTCCATTACACGGCCGCCAGCGCCGGGCTGCGCTACCTGGACGTGATCCACCCGGTGGACTGCGTGAGCGCGATCACGCCCTTCGACCTGCACGCCGCCCTGCGGCAGGCGAGCTGGCTCTTCCAGGCGCGGCTCGTCCGGTCGGAGGGGCTGCGGTTCCAGGCCGATGCCTGACCGGGCGGGCGATGCTACGGGGCGCCGCGCTCCGGCCCGGACCCCGGCCCCGGAGGCCCGCTCGGCGGGGCCGCGGGCGGCGTGCCGCTCGGGCGCGTCGCGCCTCCTGGTCGGCCTGATCGGCCTTGGCCTGCCGATCGGCCTCGGCCTCGCGATCGGCGGCTGTGCGCCCCGGACCGACACGGCCGAGGCCGACCGCCCCGGCGAGCTGCGGCTCACCCTTCTCGGCACCACCGACGTGCACGCGCAGCTCGTGCCCTGGGACTACGCGCGCGCGGCGGCCGCCGAGGAGGGGAGCCTGGCGCAGGTGGCCGCGCTGGTGGACAGCGTGCGCCGGGCCGACGGGCACGTCCTGCTGTTCGACAGCGGAGACCTGCTCGAGGGGACGCCGCTGGCGGAGCACGCGGCGGAGACCGGATCGGGCGGCGCGCATCCGGTGATCGCTGCCATGAACGCCGCGGGCTACGACGCCGCGGCGATCGGCAACCACGAGTTCAACTACGGGCTCCCGTTCCTGCGGGCCGCCCTGGAGGGAGCCGCCTTTCCCTTCCTGTCGGCGAACGCCTACCGGGCCGGCACCGACTCGACCGCCTGGCCCGCCGCGACGCTGCTCGAGGTCGGGGGGGCGCGGGTGGGCGTCCTCGGACTCACCACCCCGGGCGTCCAGATCTGGGACCGCGGGCACGTGGAAGGACGGCTGCGCTTCGGCGACTTGGTGGAGGCCGCGCGGCGCGAGGTGCCCCGGCTGCGGGAGCGCGGCGCGGACGTCGTCGTCCTGCTCGTCCACGCGGGTCTCGGCCCCGGGTCGAGCTACGGGGAGTCCACCGGCGTGCCGGAGGAGAACCCGGTCGCCCGCCTGCTGCGCGAGGTGCCGGGGATCGACATCGCCTTCATCGGCCACTCCCACCGCGAGAGGGCCGGCGAGCGGGTCGGGGACGCCCTGGTCCTGCAGGCGGGAGCGCACGCCCGCTCGCTCGCGTACGCGCACCTCGTGCTGGAACCGGCCGAGGAGGGGCTCCGGGTGGCGCGGGCTTCGGGCGGCCTCCTCCCGACGCGGGGCGTCGAGCCCACTTCGTCGGTGCTCGAGGCGGTCGAGGACGCCCATCGGCGAACGGTCGCCTGGCTCGAGACCCCGCTCGGCTGGACGCCGGATCGCTGGTCGGCGGCCACCGCGCGCTTCGAGGACACCCCGATCGCCGACCTCATCCAGGCGGCCCAGCGGGAGGCCTCGGGGGCCGAGCTCTCGAGCACCGCGATCTTCGACCCGTCGGTCGCCTTCGGCCCCGGCCCGATCACCCGGCGCCACCTGCTCGCGCTCTACCGCTACCCGAACACGCTCCGGGCCGTCCGGATCGACGGGGCCGGGCTACGCGCCTACCTCGAGTGGAGCGCCCGCTACTACCGCACCTGGCCGGCGGAGCCGCCGGTGAACGATTCGGTGCCCGGCTTCAACTTCGACGTGTTGAGCGGGGTGGAGTACGCGCTCGACCTCCGGCGGCCGCCGGGAGAGCGGGTGACCGCGCTCCGGGTGGATGGCCGCCCGGTGAGCCCGACGGACTCCTTCACCCTGGCCCTGAACAACTACCGGCAGTCGGGCGGCGGCGACTTCCCCGGCGTCGTCGACGCGCCGGTCGTACACCGCGGGGAGGAGCGGCTCTCCGCCCTCCTGGGCGCCTTCGTCGCCGCGCGGGATACCCTCACCCAGGCGGACGTCTTCGAGGCGAACTGGCGTCTCCTCCCGCCGGAGGTCGTGGCGCGGCTGCGCGCGGAGCGCTGAGCGGGCCGGAGGGCGGCCGTCGCGCAGCGTCCGCCGCACGCGGCGGAGCCCCGAAGGGGCGGCGGGCGGCCCGCTCCTCGGGCCGGGCCCCTCAGGCCGCGGTGGGCGCGGCCTCGCCCTCGGCCGGCGGACCGTGCGTGACCGGCGAACGCGGCGCCGTCCCGTCCGGCCGCACCCGCGCCAGCCGGAGGGCGTTGCCGGTCACCGCGAGCGAGGCGCCGAGGTCGCCCACCAGCACCGCGGCCACCAGCGACACGAGGCCGAAGGGCACCCCGAGCGCCAGGACGAGCTTCGTCCCGAGCGAGGCGCCGACGTTCTGCCGGATCACCGCGCGGCCCGTGCGGGAGAGACGCCGCAGATAGGCGAGCCGCGACAGGTCGTCGGACATGAGCGCCACGTCTGCCGTCCGGATGGCCACGTCGCTGCCGGCGGCGCCCATGGCGATCCCCACCCGCGCCACGGCGAGCGCCGGCCCGTCGTTGATCCCGTCGCCGACCATCGCGACCGCGCCCGCCTCCGCCTCCAGCGCCCGGACGGCCTCGACCTTCGCCTCCGGCAGCAGCCCCGCGCGGACCTCGTCGATCCCGAGCTCCCGCGCGATCGCCTCCGCCGTCTCCCGGTCGTCGCCGGTGAGCATCACGATCCGGCGCACCCCGATCCGGCGCAGCGCCTCCAGCGCCTCCCGGGCGCCGGCCCGCGGCCGGTCGGCCAGGCCGATCAGACCGACCGGGGCCTCGGCGGGCCCGACGAGGACGGCGGTGCGGCCCGACCGCCGCAGCGCCGAGAGCCGCTCCCCCGGCACCGCATCGGAGACGAAGAGGTCGGGCGAGCCCACCAGCACCGTCCGGCCCTCCACGCTGGCGCGGGCACCCCGCCCGACCAGGGCCTCGAAGGCTTCGACCCCGGGCTCCTCCCGCGCGGATGCCGCCTCCTGCCGGACCGCCTCCCGCACGATCGCCCGTCCGATCGGGTGCTCGGAGCGCCGCTCGACCGCCGCCGCGAGCCGTAGCACCTCCTCGGCCGGCGTCCCTCCGAGCGGCTGCACCTCCACCACCTCCGGGTGCCCGTAGGTGAGCGTCCCGGTCTTGTCGAACGCGACGACCTCCACCTCGCCCATCGCCTCCAGGTGGCGCCCGCCCTTGATGAGCACGCCGTTCCGCGCGGCCGCGGTGATCCCGCTGACCACCGCCACCGGGGTCGAGATCACGAAGGCGCAGGGGCACGCGATGACGAGTAGGGTGAGGCCGCGGACGAACCAGGTGGCGAACGGCTCGCCGAGCAGCAGGGTGGGGAGCGCCACCACCAGGACGGCCGCGACGGTGACCGCCGGCGTGTAGACGCGCGCGAAGCGCTCGATGAAGCGCTCGGAGTCCGACTTGCGGCCCTCGGCCTCGCGGATGATGCGGAGGATGGCGGCCAGCGTCGTATCCTCGGCCGTCCGCTCCACCCGAACCCGCAGCCACCCGCTCTGGCTCAGCGTGCCGGCGAACACGGGGTCTCCCTCGGCCTTCTCCGCCGGCATCGACTCCCCGGTGATCGGCGACTCGTCGACCGCGCCGCCCCCCGCCAGCACCACGCCGTCGACCGGGACCGTCTCGCCCGCCCGGACGACCACGCGCTCGCCGGGCCGCACCTCGTCGGCCGCCACCACGACCTCCTCGCCGTCCCGCAGCACCGTGGCCCGCTCGGGCGACAGCCGCAGCAGCCCATGGATGGAGCGCCGGGCCCGGTCCACCGCGAAGCGCTCCAGGAGCTCCGCGGTGGAGAACAGGAAGGCGATCGCCGCCGCCTCCAGGTGCTCCCCGATCGCCACCGCGCCCACGATCGCCACGGTCATGAGGAAGTTCATGTCGAGCGACAGGGTGCGGGCGGCCCGGAGGGCGGCCGGGAAGAAGTTCCACCCGCCGACCGCCGCCGCGGCGAGGAAGAGGAGGTCCGGGCCGGTGAGCGGCCGAAGCGGCGTGGCGACCCACGCGGTCCCCGTCCCCAGCGCGAGCAGCGCCAGACCGGCGGCGAACAGCACCGCCGCGACGTAGGTGCGTAGCGCGGCGGGGGTGGTCCAGGCGTCCACCGGGGCCATCGCCTCGGCGTCCGGCGCCTCCTCGCGGGCCAGATAGCCGATCCGCCCGAGCTCGGCCCGGATGCGGCCGACATCCACCGGCGGCTCGACGGCCACTTCGAGAGTGCGCGAGACCGCGTTCCCCCGGGCCGCCCGGACCCCCGGGATCCCCGTCAGGCGCGACTCGACGCGCCGCACACAGTCGGCGCAGTCCATGCCGTCCACCCGGAAGCGGAGGCGGTCCCCCTCGACGGGGATCCGGTCAGCCTTCCTCGACATGCGCCAACCCGGTGCGGAAGATCTCCTCGATGTGCGCGTCATCCAGCCGGTAGTACGCCATCCGACCCTCGCGCCGGTAGCGCACGATCTTCATCTGACGGAGCTGCCGCAGGTGATGGCTCACCGCGGACTGGCTGGCGTCGACCACCGCCGCCAGGTCGCACACGCACAGCTCGCGGCGGGCCAGCGCCTCCACGATCTGGAGACGGGTGGGGTTGGCGAGCATCTGGAAGGTGTCGGCCAGATCGGTGAGCGTCTCCGTCGCGGAGCGCGCCCGCAGGGCGTCCTCGACCGCCTCCTGGTGGACGACGTGCAGGTCGCAGAGCTCCCGCTCGCCGGCCTCGACGTTCGCCTCGCGCCTCGTGATCGTCCGTGTCATCGTCCGCTCCCGACCGTTCCGTGCCTCCGCTCGCGCTGTCGCCCCAACATATGAACATACGTTCAGACGTCAATACACCGGGCGGCCGGATCGGATGCGAGGGGAGCCGAGACGGCGGAGACCGTCGGTCGCGGCCAGGGTGACCGTCCGGACCGACGTCAGGCGAACGTCCCGAACATCGCCATCAGCGCGAGGATGATGGACAGCGCCACGACCAGGCCCCAGCTCAGGATGCCGGTCAGGAGGCGGCTGTCGAACTTCAGGTGCATGTAGAACATGGCGACCAGCGCGAACTTGGCCACCATCAGCACCATGAGGATCGGCACCAGCATCGGCTGGAGGGCGTCCACGTAGAAGACCATCACCTCCATCGCGGTCAGGACCGCCAGGACGACCCCGATCAGGATGTAGGTGCGGTTGCTGACGTGCGCCTCCGCCCCGTGCCCCGGCGATCCGGAACCCGCGCCCACGGTCAGGCCTCCACCATCAGGTAGATGATCGTGAACAGGACGATCCACACCACGTCCACGAAGTGCCAGTAGAGTCCCGCGATCTCCACGGTCGTCGAATCGTCGCTGGACAGCCTGCCCCGCAGCGCGAGCACCCACAGGGTGAGCAGCCACACCACGCCGGCGGCCACGTGCGCGCCGTGAGCGCCGGTCAGAACGTAGAAGGTGGAGGAGAAGACGTTTCGGCTCAGTGTCAGCCCCTCGTGCACGAAGTGGTTGAACTCGTAGACCTGGCCGCCCAGGAAGATGAGGCCGAACAGGGCGGTCATGAAGAGCCACACCCGCATCATCCGCCGGTCGTTCCGCTGCACGGCGGAGAGGGCGAGGACCATCATCAGGCTGCTCATCAGGAGCACGAAGGTGGTGACCGTGATGAGCGGGATGTTCAGCAGGTCCTGCGGATACGGCCCCACCACGCTCCGCCCGCGGTAGACCAGGAAGGCGGAGATCAGCGAGCCGAACAGCATGCACTCCGACCCGATGAACGTCCACATGGCCAGCTTCTTGTGGGGAATCCCCGTGCTGGTCGTGGCCGCCGCCGTCTCGCTCACCGGTCCCCTCCCCCGGCCGGTCGCCATCAGTGCCCCGCGGGCTCGAACGCCCACGCGAAGATGCCGAGCAGGGCGATCCCCGCACCCGCCAGCACGAGGGTCAGCCCCAGGAGCACGCCGCTCGCCGCGGTCAGCAGCCCGAGCGCCACCACCAGCGGCCAGAAGGAGGGGTCCGGCATGTGGATCTCCTCCTCCCGCGCCTCCGGGCCCCGCCCGCCGGGGCCCTCGCCCTCCACCTCGACCTCGCCGACCTTCTGGCCCGCGATCGTGACCTCGCCCTCCTCCCGGGCGGCCTCGTCCTCGCCCCGCGCGGCGTGGTAGCGCCCCCACAGCGGCTCTCGTCCGCTCACCTCGGGGATGGTGGCGAAGTTGTAGTGGGCCGGCGGCGAGTCGGCCGCCCACTCAAGAGTGGGCGCGTCCCACGGGTTCGGCCCCGCGGGCGGGCCGCGCCGCGCCGACCGCACCAGGTTCCACACCAGCAGGAGCGTCGCCCCGCCGAGCAGGAACGCCCCGACGGTCGAGACCAGGTTGAAGCCCTCCACCCCGAGCTCCGCGTGGTAGGTGAAGGTGCGCCGCGGCATCCCGAGCAGACCGGAGAAGTGCATCGGGAAGAACGTCAGGTTCACCCCGATCAGGGTGAGCCAGAAGTGCCACTTCCCCAGCCCCTCGTGATACATGCGCCCGGTCACCTTGGGGAACCAGTAGTAGGTGCCGGCGAACAGCCCGAACATGGTGCCGCCGAACAGCACGTAGTGCAGGTGCGCTACCACGAAGTAGGTGTCCGTCTGCTGCAGGTCGTGGGGCGGCGAGGCGTGCATGATGCCGCTGATCCCGCCGATCACGAACACCGCGATCAGGCCGATCGCGAACAGCATCGGCGTCCGGAAGCGGACCGCCCCGCCCCACATGGTCGCCAGCCAGTTGAAGATCTTCACACCGGTCGGCACCGCGATCAGCATCGTGCTGGCGGCGAAGATCGAGTTGGCGATCGGCCCGAGACCGACCGCGAACATGTGGTGCACCCACACGCCGAAGCCGAGGAAGGCGATCAGGATGCCCGCGTAGACCACGACCGGATAGCCGAACAGGGTCTTCTTGGAGAAGGTGGGCACGACGTCCGAGATGATCCCGAAGGCGGGGAGCACCAGGATGTAGACCTCCGGATGGCCGAAGATCCAGAACAGGTGCTGCCAGAGCAGCGGGTCGCCGCCGGCCGCGGCCACGAAGAAGGCGGTGCCGAACAGGCGGTCGAACATCAGGAAGACGAGCGCCACCGTGAGGGGCGGAAAGGCGAGCAGGATGAGAATCGAGGTGACGAAGGTCATCCAGGTGAAGACGGGCATCCGCATGAGCTTCATGCCCGGCGCCCGCAGGTTCAGGATGGTGACGAAGAAGTTCACCCCTCCGGCGATCGTCCCGATCCCCGCCAACTGCAGCCCCAGGTAGTAGAACTCCATCCGGTAGCCAGGCGAGTACTCGGGGAGCGTCAGCGGCGCGTAGGCGAACCAGCCCACGTCGGGCGCCCCGCCGAACAGGAAGCTCGAGTAGAGGAAGAGACCGCCGAACAGGAACATCCAGTAGCTGAACGCGTTCAGCCGGGGAAAGGCCACGTCCCGCGCCCCGATCTGGAGCGGCACCACGAAGTTGAAGAACGCGACGCTGAGCGGCATGCCGGCCAGGAACACCATGGTGAGGCCGTGCATGGTGAAGAGCTGGTTGTACAGGTCGGGGTCAAGGATCGTCCCGTCCGGGGTGGCGAGCTGCGCCCGGATGAGGAGCGCCTCGACGCCCGCCAGGACGAAGAAGAGGAGCGCGGTGACGAAATAGAGGATCCCGATCCGCTTGTGGTCGACCGTGGTGATCCAGCTCCACGGACCGCCCGCGTAGGTCCCTCTGCCGTCCGCGCTCCCGGCGACCGCGCCGTTCCCCGGTCCGTCCAGGGCGCCCGCCGCCGTCGCCGTCACCGGAGGCTCTGCAGGTAGGCGACCAGCATGTCGACCTGCTCGTCGGTCAGGCCGAGGTCGGGCATCAAGTTCCCCGGCTTCACGCCCTGCGGATCGCGCAGCCAGCGCGCCATGTTCTCGGGCGTGTTCTCCAGCGTCCCGGCGGCGATCGTCCGGCGGCTCCCCATGTTCGTGAGGTCGGGCCCGACCGTTCCGGCGGCGTGGGTGCCGCGCACCCGGTGGCAGCCGATGCAGGCGCTGTTCAGAAAGTACTCCTCGCCCCGGGCGGCGAGCGGGTCCTCGGGCGCCTCGGCGGGGGCGCGCTGGCTCTCCACCCAGGCCTCGAAGGCGTCGGGCTCGACCACGTGCACCCGGAGCCCCATCAGGGCGTGGGCGATTCCGCAGAACTCCGCGCACTGGCCCATGTAGGTGCCGGTCGAGTCAGGGGTGAACCAGAGGCGGTTCTCGCGCCCGGACACCAGGTCCCGCTTCCCGCCGAGCCGGGGCACCCAGAAGCTGTGCAGGACGTCCTCGGTCCGCAGGCGCCAGTCCACCGTCCGCCCCACCGGGATGGTGGCCTCGTTGGCGGTGACGATCCCCTCCTCCGGGTAGCGGAACTCCCACCACCAGCGCTTGCCGATCACCTCCACGACGATCGCGTCGTCGCGCGGCGGCCCGTCCACCTCGAAGATCGTCCGTATGGTGGGGATCGCGATGAACAGGAGGATCACGGCGGGCGCCAGCGTCCAGCCGATCTCGAGCGTGGTGTGCCCGTGGACCTGGGTCGGGCGGGGCCGGTCCGGCCGGTCGCGGTAGCGGAGGATGACGTACAGGAGCAGCGTCTCGACGACCACGAAGACCAGGACCGCCCACCAGAAGATGTTCTGGAACAGCCGATCGAGGTTCGCCGCGAAGTCGGACTCGGGATGGAGCGCGGACTGCGGCCACGGCCCGGTGCACCCCGCCAGGAGGGCCAGGACACCCACGAGCAGGAGGGTCCGGAAGGAACGAACGCTCACCGGGGATCCGCCGAATCTATACGAGAAGGGCCGTCGTCGATGTCGAAACGGGCCCCCCGTGGGGGGCCCGGCGCCACAGTACCGAGGTCCCTGATGAGCGTCAAGGCGATCCGCCGGTGCCCCCGCGGTACAGGCCGCCCACCCACTCGCCGTAGCCGTTGAACGGCAGGGTCGGCACGCGGCGGCCGGTGGCCACCACCGTCTCCGTCGCCTGCGACCAGCGGGGGTGGGGCACCGCGGGGTCGACGTTGGAGAAGAAGCCGTATTCGTCCGGCGCCACGTCGTTCCAGAAGATCGGCGGCCGCTCGCGGACGAGCTCGATCCGCTCCACCGACTTGATGCTCTTGTAGCCGTACTTCCAGGGCACGACGACCCGCACGGGCGCCCCGTTCTGCTTCTGGAGGGGATGGTCGTACATGCCGGTGGCGAGGAAGGCGAGCTCGTGCATCGCCTCGTCCAGCCGGAGCCCCTCGTAGTAGGGCCATGGGTACCAGTCCTGGGTCCGCTGCCCGGGCGCCTCCTCCGGACGGAGGAAGCTCACGAAGCGGACGTAGCGCGCCTCCGGACGCGGGCCGGCGCGCTCCAGCACGCGCCCCAGCGGCACCCCGATCCACGGCACCACCACGGACCATGCCTCGACGCACCGCAGGCGGTAGATCCGCCGCTCGAGCGGGAACGCGCGCTCGAGCTCCGTCAGCTCGTACCGGCCGGGCGAGTCCACCAGCCCCGTCACCTCCACCTCCCACGGGCGGGCGCGGAAGCGGTCCACCCGACGCCACACGCCCTCCTTGTCCGTGCCGAACTCGTAGAAGTTGTTGTAGGTCGCGACCACCCGTTCCTCCGTGACCGCGCCGTGCCGCGGGCCGGGCTCGAAGCGCGGGTCCGGCCGGGCCGCGGGGTAGAGGCCGGCGGTCGGGGCGTCCGGCACGTTGTCGAGCGGCCCCCGCTCCTGGGCGCGAGCGTCGGCCCCCTCCCGGCAGGCGAGCAGGAGCGATGCGGCCGCGCCGGCCGCCCCGGCGCCGGCCCGCCTGAGGAACGCCCGCCGGTCCAGGTACCGCGCCTCGGGCGTCACCGCCCGCGGAGACAGGCTCCAGGGGGGGCGCAGGTGCAGGTTGGCCATCCCGTCCTCCGTTCGTCGCTCTAGTGACGGAAGAGCCGCCGGCCCGTCATCACCATCGCGATCCCGTGCTCGTCGGCGGCGGCGACCACCTCCTCGTCGCGGATCGAGCCGCCCGGCTGCACGACCGCCCGGATGCCGGCCCGCGCCGCCGCGTCCAGGCCGTCGCGGAACGGGAAGAAGGCGTCGGAGGCGAGGACGCATCCGTCCGTCTCGTGCCCGGCGTCCGCGGCTTTCCGCACGGCGAGGTGCACGGCGTCCACCCGGCTCATCTGCCCGGATCCGATGCCGATCGAGGCCTCCTCGCGCGCCAGCAGGATCGCGTTGGACTTCACCCCCTGCACCGCGGCCCACGCGAAGGCGAGGGCCTTCCACTCCGCCTCGCCCGGCTGCCGCTTCGTCGGGACGCTCAGGCCCTCAGCCTCCCGGAACGCCGACGGCCGCGCCGGGCGCGCCGCCGACTGGACCAGCAGCCCGCCCCGCACGCCCCGCGCCTCCAGCCCCGACCACAGGTGACCGGGCGCCTCCTCGCGCCGGTCTCCCTCCGCCGGACGGAGGACGCGGAGGCCCTTCTTGGCCCCCAGGGTCCGCAACGCCTCCGCCGCGTAGCCCGGCGCCACCAGGCATTCCACGAACAGCTCCGCCAGCGCCTCGACGACCGACTCGGTCACGGGCCGGCTGAAGGCGATGACCGATCCGAAGGCGGACATCGGATCGCACGCCAGCGCCCTCCGGTACGCCTCCAGCACCGAGCGGCCCACCGCGATCCCGCACGGGGTCGTGTGCTTGAGGATGGCGCAGGCCGGGCGCTCTTCCTCCTCGAAGGCGGAGATCGCGAACAGCGCGCCGTCCACGTCCAGCAGGTTGTTGTACGAGAGCTCCTTCCCCTGGAGCTGCTCCAGCGCCGGGATGCCGCGCGGCGGACCGGAGCCTTCCCGGTAGAAGGCGGCCCGCTGGTCGGGGTTCTCCCCGTAGCGCAGAGTCTGCACGCGCTCCAGCGAGACCAGGACGCGCAACGGCAGCGCGTCGGCCGCGCCGTCCCCGCCGGCGGCGGCGGGCGCCCCCGCCCCGCCCTCCCCGCCGGCCAGATAGCTCGCGATCGCCGCGTCGTAGGCCGCCACCTTTCGGAACACCTTGGCCGCCAGCTCGCGCCGCAGAGCCTCCGACCGTCCCTCGCCGGAAAGCGCCTCGAGGACCCGGCCGTAGTCGGCGGGATCGCAGACGGGCCACACGTCCGGGTGGTTCTTCGCCGCGGCGCGAAGGAGGGTCGGGCCGCCGATGTCGATCTGCTCGAGCGCTTCGGCGAGGGTCGTGGAGGGGCGCGAGACCGTCTCCTGGAACGGATACAGGTTCACCGCGACCAGGTCGATCGGGCCGATCTCCCGCTCTCGCAGCTGCTCCAGGTCGTCCGGGAGCGAGCGGCGTGCCAGGATGCCGGCGTGCACGACCGGGTGCAGGGTCTTCACCCGACCGCCGAGCATCTCCGGGGCGCCGGTGAGCGTCTCGATCGGACGCACCTCGAGCCCCTCCTGGCGGAGCGCCCGGGCCGTCCCGCCCGTCGACACCAGGCGCCACCCCCGGTCAGCCAGACCCCGGCCGAGCTCCCCGATCCCCGTCTTGTCCGATACGCTCAACAGCGCGGTCGGCATCGCGCCTCCACCTTCCTCTCTGAATCCAAATCCCCTCCGGCGTGCCCGCCGCCGCCCTCCGCGCCCGGCGGCGCCCGCGGCGGCCCTCGCGCGGGCCGCCGCTCCCGCCGCGCGCCGGCCGTCATCGCGCCGGTCGTCATCGCATAGCCCATGATCGCGTCGCCGTCATCGCGTCGACCGCGCCGGCGGTGGCTCGATCGTCGCGCCGTCCGTCCCGACGAGCACGAAGCGCTCGCCCTCCGACCAGGGGAGCGCCGGAAGGCGCGGGCCTCCGGCGCGGCTCCCCTCCCCCCGCTCCCCCGATCCGGCCGGCTCCGTCCCGGAGGACGGCCGGCCCTCCGCCGCCGGCGGCC
>CAZTGV010000038.1:0-22336 GCA_964613475.1 uncultured Gemmatimonadota bacterium | reverse complement strand
TCCACGCCGCCGGAGAGCTTGGGCCAGCCGTGCCACCAGATGAAGCCGAACCCGAGCCCGATGCGGAGGATCAGCAGACCGAGGTCACCATAACGGTCCAGGGTGCGTCCGATCACCGGGCCTCCCGCATCGAGCGAGCGTCAGCTTCCGCGCGGGCGGCGACCCGCCGCCCCGGCGCCCAGGCTCGCCCCCGGCGAGGCCCCGGTCAAGCGAGACAGGCTCGACGGCGCGCCGCCCCGAGTGGTGGGCGATTCCGTCTTCGGGGCTCACGCGCGCCTCACGGAAGCGGATGGCTCAGCACCGCGACCATGCGGCCGATTCCCTCCAGGAAGCTCCCCAGACGCAGGTTCTCGTTCGGGCTGTGCTGGTTGTTGTCCGGATTGACCGTCGGGACCATGACGGCCGGGACGCCGAGCGTCGCGACGAAGGGCGAGATCGGCACGGAGCCGCCGCTGGTGCGGATCCGGATCGGCGCCTCCCCGTCGAAGGCACGGTAGGCCGCGCTCAGCCACTTCCCGAGCTCGGAGTCGAGCGGTGTGCGGTACGCGGCGTACTCGACCCGCGCGTCCAGCCGGGCGAGCTTCGGGTGCGCCCGGCGCTCCGCCGCGGTCGGATCGCGACCCGCCACCAGATGGTAGCCCAGCTCCTCGATGTGCCCGCGCAGGAGCCCGATCAGCCGCTCCGGATCGCTCTCGGCCACCAGCCGCAGGTCGAGCTCGGCCGTCGCGGTGGCGGGGATGATGGTGCGCGCTTCCCGGCCCACCCAGGCGGCCCGCAGCCCGCGCACGTTCAGGGACGGATACTGCACCGCCTCCTGGAGGCTGCGTCCGACCCGCTCCGGCCGGGCGATGCCGAAGCGCTCGCGGAGCGCCGGCTCATCGTCGGGGACGGCGGCCAGGACGGCGCGCGTCTCCTCGTCCAGGGAGATCCCCTCGTAGAAGCCGGGGATCCGCACACGGCCGGACTCGTCCTTCAGCGAGGCGAGCACCTCGGCCATCCGGAAGACGGGGTTCGGCACCCAGTTCCCGTAATGCCCGCTGTGCTGGGGGGCCGCCGGGCCGTAGGTGGTGAGGGTGAGGGTGGCGATCCCGCGGGCTCCGAACACCAGGGTGGGCCGGCCGGAGACGTGCGGCGGCCCGTCGAAGATCAGCAGCCAGTCCGCCGCGAGCGCGTCGCGGTGGCGGGCCACCGCGTCGGCAAGGTGGGGCGAGCCCATCTCCTCCTCGGTGTCCACGATGACCTTGAGGTCGAGCGTCGGGGCCTCCCCCGCCGCGTCGATGAGGTCGATCGCCGCCAGGAACTGGGCCACCGGACCCTTGGAGTCCGCGGCCGAGCGGGCGAACACCCGCCACTCCGGATCCCGGTCGGGCCGGTAGGCGCGCTCGAACGGGATCTCCTCCCAGCGCCCGTCCTCCCCGCGCGCCTTCAGGACCGGCTCCCACGGGCTCTCCTGGTCCCACGCCTCGGGATCGACCGGCTGCCCGTCCGCCTGGAGGTAGACGAGCGCGGTCCGCGCCGCCCCCGGCACCGCACGGCGCGCCAGCAGGGCGTCGCTGCCGGGCATCGGCAGCCTCTCGATCCGGAAGCCGCGCGCCCGGAAGGCCTCCTCCAGCCAGGCGAGCACGGCCAGCATGTCCTCGGGATGGTGCGCATCGTTCGGGAGCCGCAGGAGGGTTCGGTAAGATTCGAGCGCGTCCGGCGCGATCGCCTCCACCGCCTCCGAGATTCGCGCCCGGTCCCGCGTCTGGGCGCCGGCCGCCGCCGGATCGGCGAGGAGAGTCACGAGAACCGTGACGAAGGCGAGCGCCGGGAGGCGCACGGCGTCGAACTTGCCGGGCCCTAGCCCGTGACGGGCGGACGTGGGAACTTCCGACGCGTATACTGTCGATGGCATCTCGACCCTCTCACCGCGAGGTAACCATGGCGAACCAGGGACAGGGACGATCTCGAGGCATCCAGCAGCCCGTCAAGCCCGACGCGGCGCTCGCCCGGGTGGTCGGCGACGAGCCGAAGCCCCGGACGGAGATCACGAAGAAGATGTGGGACTACATCAAGAAGAACGATCTCCAGGATCCGGACGACCGCCGGACGATCATCGCCGATGACACGCTGCGGCCGATCTTCAACGGGAAGGATCGGGTGAGCATGTTCGAGATGACCAAGCTGATGAACGAGCACGTCGAGAGCAGCTGACCCGCACGGAGCCTCGCGTGGAGGCGCAGGGAGGCCGTCCGCGGGCGTGATGTCCGGGCCCGGCCGGAGGAGCCTACGGGGGATTCCACCCGGGGGGGCTGGACCTTTTGCCCGTGTCGGCTGTATCTTGGTATCGCTCCGGCCCGTGAGGGCGCGCGAGCAATGCCCGCGCGGAGGCAGGGTTCCGCGAGAGACGCGTAGTCGGCAGCGACGGCATCCCCGTACTCCGACCGCACCAATTGTTTCACACCACCCAGGAGTACGGCACCATGCCTACGACCGGAAAAGTGAAGTGGTTCAGCGATGAGAAGGGCTACGGCTTCATCACGCTGGACAGCGGCGAGAAGGACGTCTTCGTCCATCACACCGCGATCGAGGGCCACGGCTTCAAGTCCCTGAAGGAAGGGGACCGGGTCGAGTTCGAGATCGTGCAGGGCCAGAAGGGCCCTGCCGCGCAGAACCTGAGGAAGGTCGAGGAGTAATCCTCGTCCAGACTCGGCCGCGGGGCCCAGAGCCCCGCGCCAGGGCCGCTCCCGCGAGGGGGCGGCCCTTTTTTCATGCCCTTCTCATACGCTTTTCATGCCCTTCTCATGCCCTCGGCCCGACGCCGGCTCCGTTGACACCCTCCGCCGCCCGAGGGCACTCTTGTCCGCGAACCTCGACAGGAGGCCCCGATGCGTCCGCTCGTTCTCCATGCCGATCCTCGCCCGTCCCGCCGGCGACACCTCGGGTCGATCGTGCGCGCCCCGCGCCTGTGGGTGCTCGCCCCACTGCTCCTCGCGGCCGGGGCCCTGGGGTGCGTGGCGGACGGGCCGCCCGGCGGTGACGCCACCGGCTCGGAGGCGCCCGGCGACGGCGGCGACGCCTCCGCTCGACAGGTGCCGGATCCGCAGTTCACCCTCACCGCGGACCAGACGCACAACCGCTGGAGCGCCGCGATCCCGCCCGCCATCCGCGTCCCCTCCGGCGCGGTGATCGAAGCGTTCACGAAGGAGGCCTCCGACGGCCAGCTCGGCCCTGACGCGACGCTGGACGACCTGCGGCAGGTGAGCTTCGATCCGATCCACCCCCTCACCGGGCCCGTCTACGTGGAGGGCGCCGAGCCGGGGGACGTCCTGGCGGTCACGCTGCACGAGGTGGAGACCGGGGACTGGGGGTGGGCCGCCGTCGTTCCCGGCTTCGGCTTCCTGGCGGACGAGTTCGAGGAGCCGTGGATCCGCACCTTCCGCCTGGAGGAGGGCCGTGAGACCGTCCCCTTCGCCCCGGGCATCGAGGTCCCGCTCCGTCCCTTTCCCGGGGTGATGGGGGTCGCGCCCGCGACCGACTCGATGCTCTCCACCATACCGCCCCGGGCCAACGGCGGGAACATGGACAATCGGCACATCCAGCCCGGCACCACGGTCTATTTCCCCGTCTTCGTGGAGGGGGCCCTCTTCTCGCTCGGCGACACCCACGCCGCCCAGGGGGACGGAGAGGTCTCCGGCACGGGCATCGAGGCGCCGATGCGGATCGTCTACGAGGTTCGGACGATCAAGGGAGGGCCGCCGATCGAGGAGCCGCACTACGACACGGACGAGTTCTACGCGGTCACGGCCTTCGCCGAGACGCTGGACGAGGCCGCGCGCAAGGCCACCCGGTACATGATCGACCACCTGGAGGCGACCTACGGGCTGGACCGGACCGACGCCTACGTCCTCGCCTCGCTGGCGGCCGACCTGCGGATCGCCGAGGTGGTGGACGTGCCGCACGTGCTGGTGGCGATGCACATGCCGAAGCGAGTCCTGCCGGGGGAGGGCGAGCCGCCGGCGCCCTGAGCCGCGAGCTCCATCCGACGCCGCGAGGGGCACCCCTCCCGTCCTGCCTCGGTCCGGGCGATTTGCGACGCGGCGGCTCCGCCCCGGTCGGCGCCCGGTCCCTGCGGGAGCGACGCGACAGGCGCTTCGCCGGCGTCTCGTAACCCGTTGCTTCGTCCGGCCTTCACGAGTGTCCGCACTGGCCTCCACGCCGCGGCTCCCCGGGGGCTCGACCCCTCCCCGGAGCACCCGGAACTCGGCACCCTGATTGCGACGTCGGGCATCGCCTCGCCGGCAGGTCCTTCCGACGGGCGAGGCGCCAGCCAGACAAGGGGGATTGGACGATGGGCGGAAGACTCCTGCGTAAGGGACTCCTGGGCCGCGACGACATCGGGGTGGATCTGGGCACGGCGAACACCGTGGTCACGGTCGAGGGTCGAGGGGTGGTGCTGAACGAGCCCTCCGTGGTGGCGGTCGACGTGGAGACCGGGGAGGTGCGGGCGGTGGGGCTCGCGGCGAAGCAGATGCTGGGCCGCACCCCCGAAGGAATCCGCGCGGTGCGGCCGCTGAAGGACGGGGTCATCGCCGACGTGGACGTCACCGAGGTCATGCTCCGCAGCTTCCTCAAGCAGGCCACCCGCGGCCGCTTCATGCCGGCGCGGCCGCGCGTGGTGGTGGGAGTCCCCTCGGGCATCACGGAGCTGGAGCGCCGGGCGGTCCGGTCGAGCGCGAGCGCGGCGGGCGCGCGCGAGGTGTGGATGGTCTCCGAGCCGATGGCGGCGGCGATCGGGGTGGGCCTTCCGGTCGACACGCCCACCGGGAACATGGTCATCGACATCGGCGGCGGGACGACCGAGATCGCGGTGATCGCGCTCTCGGGCGAGGTGGCCGACACCTCGATCCGGGTGGGGGGTGACGAGATCGACGAGGCGATCATCGCCTTCCTGCGGAAGAACTACAACCTCTACATTGGCCAGCCCACGGCGGAGCTGATCAAGATCCGCATCGGCTCGGCCCACCCGATGGGCGATGAACAGGCGATGGCGGTAAAGGGCCGGGACCTGGTGTCCGGCGTCCCGAAGACCGTGGACGTCCACGCCGCCGAGATCCGCGACTGCATCCGCGACCCGATCCAGCAGATCGTGGGGGCGGTGCGCAAGGCGCTCGAGCTCACGCCGCCCGAGCTCGCCTCGGACATCATCGACCGGGGCATCGTGATGACCGGGGGCGGCGCCCTGGTCCGGGGGCTGGACGTCCGGCTGAAGGAGGAGACCGGGCTCGAGATTCACGTCGACGAGGAGCCGCTCACCTGCGTGGTGCGCGGAACCGGCAAGATCCTGGAGGACCTCCAGCGCTACCGGAACGTGCTGCGCAACTGAGCCGAGCCGCCGGGCGCGCCGCGCGGAGCGCGGCCGCGCCGGCGCCCCTCCCGCGCCCGCAAGACGAGCGAGACAAGCAGACAAGAGAACGCCCCGCCGAGCGCGTGGCTCGACGGGGCGTTCACGAGCTCCGGCGGAACGGGTCCGGGACCCGCAGCCAACCGGGCCTCAGGAGCCGGACGCGCCGCCCGCCTCCCGGGCGGAGCGCCCGAGCGCCGACTCGTAGCGCTCGAGCACCCCTCCGAGCTGTTCGACGACCTCCGCCGGCAAGTCCCCCTCCGCGCCTTCGGACACCCACCGGGCAGCCGCGATCAGCGTCGCCATCTCGTAGGCGTGGAGGGTCACTCGCAGAACGGTCGGCCGCAACCGCTCGATCTCCAAGAGATCAGGCCCCGGCCATCGCGGGCGCGCGCTCCGTGCTGGCCAGGTGCTCGCCGATCTGCTCCAGCTCGCGGGAGAACTCGTCGTAGTCGACCCGCATGCCGTTCAGGTAGGCGCTCCACCCGACCGTGTACTTCGCGTAGTGGACGGCCTCCTGGATCTCCTCCTCGGTCGCGCCGAAGAGCTTGGCCGCCTCCGTATGGAACAGCGTGCAATACCGGCACCTCGTCTCCGAGTGCACGGCCACGCCGATCAGCTCCTTGTACTTGTTGGGAATATTCGTCTCGCCGAACTCCAGGCGCTTGAAGACGTCCCACTCCGCGCCCAGGTACTCGTCCGGGATGGTGTTGAAGAAGGACGGAACGAGGCCGAGGGTGTCGCGGATGTCGGCCTCGACGTCGGATCGGGATCGCATGGTCGCAGGCATGAATGCCTCCGTCTTCGAGAGGAACAGCGACTGCACGGAGGGCGTGGATCCAACGTAACCAAAAGCAGTTGCGGATGGAAGCGGGGTTTCGGGGCGCTCCGGGCCCGATCCGCGCCCACGATCCCGAATGCCTGCGTCAGGCGGGAACCGGCTCCCTTCCCGCCTCGCTTCGCCGCAGCCAGGCGCGCAGCGTGAACCAGGCGAGCGCGGCGAGGAGGAAGATCAGGAGCCCGAAGACGAGGGTCACCAGGGACACTCCGAGCCCGCCCCACACCAGGGGCGCCTCGACCGCGCCGGCCAGGCCGATCGCCCGCGCCATCACGACCAACCCCACCACCGTGCCCAGGATGCCGAGCACGAGGGCGGTGGCGCCCCAGAAGAGGATCGCCTGAAGCCAACGCTCCACCTCGTGGACCGAGCCCCTCTCCGCCCGGGCGAGGCGCACGGCCGCGCGAAGCGCCAGTGCCAGGATTCCGATCGCCACGGCGAGCAGGGGCCACATCATGATGCCGCCGCTCCGAAACGCCTCGATCACGTTCGCCTCCTCTCGACCAGTGAAACCACCCTTTCATCCCGTCTCCCACGATCGGACGACGGGTCGCTCTCGAACCGTTCATGCGCGAGCAGCGCCTCCATTTCACGGACCTCGCGAATGGACGCGCGGTTCATGAGGACGAACCACGCGAGCCCTCCCGCGATGCCCAGGAGCAGGCCGAGCGCCAGGAGCGCGGCCCCCCGGCCCGCCCGCTCGATCGACGCGGCCCGCGCCGCCGCCTCCAGCGCTCCGGCGGCCATGTCCGACGCGAGCCCGTGCAGGCCGAGGGTGGCGGCCAGGAGACCGAGCGCGGGCGCGACGGCCGAGAGGAGCAGCAGACGGGGCAGCCGTCGCCGCAGGGCGGGACCCGACGAGCCACGCCACAGCCCGAGTGCCTCGCTGGCGACGAGGCCCACGATCCCGACCCCGACCGCCAGGACGGCCCAGGTGAGCGGGCTCCGCGGCGCGTCCAGGACGAGCGGGACGGCCATCGTGGCGGCGAGGACCAGCATCGGCGCCACGGCCACGACGAGGAGCAGAAGGTCCCCGCCACCGGTCAGCCGACCCCCGATCCCCGCGGACCACCGCTTCCAGGAGCGGGCGTGGAGCCTCCCCAGGCGTCGAAGCACTTCCGAGGAGGCGAGCACGGTCTCCTCGGCGCGGCGGACCGCCTCCGCCTCGTCGGCACCCCGTTCGCGGTGATGCGCGTAGACGGCCTCCAGGTCGGCGGCCATCTCGAGGAGGAGGGATGCCCGCGCCTCCGCGGGCAGGTCCAGCTCGCGAGCCGCCCTACGCAGCGCTGGTGCGAACCGGCTCATCGAGGGCCTCGTCGTCCAGCACGCGATCCAGCCTCTCCTGCACGCCTCGCCAGTACGCGAGCGTGTCCCGCAGGTGGGCCCGGCCCGCCTCGGTCAGGGCGTACTCCTTCCGGGCGCGCCCCGTCTCGGGGTCCGACCAGTCGCCGTCGATCAGCCCCTCCGACTCGAGGTGGTGGAGGATGGGATAGAGCGTGCCGTGATGGAAGGTGAAGAACCCGCCACTCCGCTCTTCGAGATCGAGGGCGATCTGATACCCGTGCATCGGCGCCCGCCGAAGGGCGGCGAGCAGGAGCAGCTCGTTCAGGCGCCGTCCCAGGCTGCGGCTGTCGTACGAATCGGTCATGCGCCACCATGTGTAGCAGTCCCTTACATTGATGGACAATATATATAGAGGATCGTGGCAAGGCAACCCATGATGAGATTTCCGTCCGCCAGGCGGGTCGGCGACCTGGCGAGATCCGCGACGGATCAAGGGCGAGCGGCGGATCCCTCGACTCGAGGCCTGCCCGGCATCACCTCGGGTCGGCCCACGCCGATCCGCCGGAGCAGCGTCGCGTATCGGGGATCGGACCGCAGGGTGTCCGACCAGCGGCCCCACCGCAGGTTGTTCACCCGCGGCACGTCCCACTTGATCTTCTCGATCCACACGAAGGCGGAGTCGACCTCGCCGAGGTGACCGAAAGCGATCGCGATGTCGTGCGGCTCCTGCCGAGCGGGATCGGTCGAGGCCAGGTAGTCCCGTCTCAGCCGGTCGATCATGGCCCACAGGAGGTCGGAACGGTCCTCCAGCTCGGAGATGATCGTGATGCGGCGGGCGGGCCGTATCCAACGCCCCGACAGGACCGAGTCGACGACGGCCGAGGCCTCGTCGGGAAGCGGCCTGGATGGGTCCAACCCGACGGTCGGGTACACGAGGAGGCGTGCCGAGTCCCGTCTGCCGATGTGGAGGTAGGCGGAGCCGAGGTCCGCGTCGAGACCGGCCCACCCGAGCTCCGCCTCCTGGATCCTCCGCCCCTCGCGGATGAACGCCTCGTAGTCCCGCTCCACGAACATGAGGCCCCGCAGCCGCGCCTGGTTGACCGGCCGGGACAGCGGGTCGAGGCCATGCGCGTGCTCGATCTGCCATCGCGCCTCCTCCGGCCGTCCCAGCGCGGCCAGGAGCAGCGCGTACGACAGGCGCGACCGGGCGTCGCTCGGATTGAGATCGATGGCACGCCGGATCTCCCTCTCCGCGCCTTGCCAATCGGGCTCCAGCATCAGGATCGAGGCGAGCACCGCGTGGCCTTCCGCGAGCGTCGGGTCCAGGTCGATCGCCCGACCGGCGGTCGCTCGGGCCATCGACAGGAGCCGCTGCGCCTCCTCGACCCGGGCGGTCGACCGCCAGGCGAGTCCCGTGTACACCCCGGCGAGGCCGGCCCAGGCCGCCGCGAAGCCCGAGTCCCGCGCCGTCGCCTCCTCGAACAGGCTCCGCGCCTCCTGCAGGTCGCCATCCGGCTCGTTCACCAGGTGCCGGGCCCGCAGGTACAGGTAGTACGCCTCGACGTCGCCGGTGGGACGGGCGGCGAGCATCCGCTGCTCGGCTTCCACCAGCTCGAGCTCCAGGGCCGAGGTCACCAGGCCGGCGAGGCGGCCCTCGAGGTCGAGGATGTCCGCCACGTCGATCTCGTAGCTCCGGGACCACACGTTCCGGTCGTCCCTCACGCGCACGAGCTGCGGAGTGACGCGGATGGAGGTGGGCCCGTCGTCCCTCCGGTGCCACCGGACGCTGCCCTCCAGCACGTAGTCCACCCCGAGCTCCGTTCCGATCTGCGCGATCGTCTTGCCCGAGGCGCCGTAGTGGAGCGACGTCGTGCGGGAGATGACCGCGATGGAGGGGATGCGGCCCAGCCGCGATCGGATCTCGCCGGTGAGGCCATCCGCCAGGTACCGGGCCTCGAGGCCGCCGAGCTCGGCGAACGGAAGGACCAGGATCCGAACCGCTGGGTCCGGGCCCGCACCCTCGGCGCTGCCACCGTCCGCCGTGTTGGACAAGGCGATCGCGAGTCCCACGGCGGCCAGGGCGACGGTCGCCGCCACGACGGCCGGGACACCGAGTCTCGAGAAGAGTCCGGGCGAGGACCCAGGCGCTCGCACGGCCGGGGCCGTCGGTCGCTCGGGATCGGAAGCCGCGGAGGGCTCGCGGACCGGGACCGCCGCCGCCGCCGAGCGGGCGGCGGCCGGACCGGGTGCATCCTGGAGCCCCTCGATCTCGCCCGGCTGACCCGCCGCGAGGCTGTCGAGCAAGCTCGCGATGGACGCCGAGGGCTCGATATCCAACTCGTCCCGGAGCCTGTCCCGATGCCGCGTCAGGTGCCGGAGCGCCGCCGCACGGTTTCCCCGGGCCCTCAGCGCCTCGGCCAGCGCCGCGGCGACCGCGGAATCGTAGGGATCGTGAGAAGCCAGCTCACGCCACCAGCGGACGGCCTGCCGCCATTCCCCCCGCCGCTCCGCCCCTCTCGCGAGCCGCTCGAGGGCTTCGCCGTAGAGGGCCGCGAGCCGGCGCCGCTCCCCATCGGTCCATTTCTCGAACTCGGGAGCGCCGCCGACCGCCAGGCCCTCCAGGAACGGGCCACGGTATAGCTCCACCACTCGATCCGGCCGTTCCTCCCGCCAGGCCTCCTCCACCAGAGCGACGTCGGTCTGCACGACGCTCCGGTCGAGCCGGAGCAGGTCGCCCTCCGAGCGCACGGACGTCTCGCCGAGCTCCTTCCGGAGCACGTAGAGCGAGTCCGCCACCAGATGGCGCGCTTTGTCGGGAGAGGTCTCGAGCCACAGATAGGCGGCGATCCGCTCCCGGCTCAGGCCATCCGGGAAGGTGGCGAGGAGCGCGAGGAGCGCCAGACGACGGGGCTGGGCCGCGCGGCCGGAGACCGGACCGGACGGTCCCGTCAGCAGCACGCCGCCGAGGAGACGGAGGTCGTACGGAGGGCCTTCCGAGCGGTGGGCTCCCACAGCTTCCTCGTGGCCGAAGCGGTGACGATCGACCGTCGACCGGATGACGATGCTTCCTGTGCAACATGAGCGAGAGGGACCGCAGGGAGCAAACTGGGACGGCGTGCGGAAGAACCGCTCGGACTCGTCCGCCGTCCCCCGGCGACACCGGATGGAGGTGCTCGTGCTCCAACGAGAAACGAAGCGTACGGCGCCAGCGCCGTGCACACGGTGCACCCGGTGGGTGATCCTGGTGGCGATGGTGGCGGTGGCCGGCTGCGCCACGGGACATCGGCCGCCGACGGTGGCGCCCGACGCGGCGGGAGGGTCGGATGGAAACCGGCGATCGGCGGAGCTCGTTCTCACGAGTCGATACCCGGGCCCGGTGACCGTCCACGCGGTGAGCGGAGCCCTTCGGATCCGACTGGGGACCGTGACGGCGTTTCGCGAGGTGCGTATGGCCTTTCCACCCGAGCTGGTCGGACGAGGTGCCGACGTCCAACTGGTCGCTCGTCGCGTCGGGGACCGGGTGGAAGTCACGACGGAGACCTTCCGCGTGGAAGAGGGCGACATCGTCGGCTGGACCCTCCTCCAGCCGCTCGAGACCTCCATCGCGACCCTGCGTGTGCACTGAACGAGGGACGACCGACAGGGTCGCGCGCCCCGCATCGGCACCTTCGTCTGCCGAAGCAGTCGGAACCCTTCCGGCGGAGCGCTCCGACGCCGCATCCGGCGGCCGGCGGAGCGCTCCGGGGCTCAGGCTCCGCCCATCCAGAGATGCATGGTGTTCACGTCCTGTCCCTGCAGCTTCAGGTAGTAGAAGAGCTGCCCCTTGTGCTGCCCGAGGTGCCAGACGCACTCGGTGCAGTGTTGGAACAGGGTGCGCTCGGGGCCGCCCCAGGGCGCCGAGCTCCGTTCGTTCAACAGGCGGTCGTCGCCGACGGCCGAGAGCGTCTCCATCGCGATCGCCCGGTCCTCGGCCAGCAGCCTGAGGGCCTCGTCCACGCTCGCCACCGCGGGCAAGTCCTCCGCCCGAGGAAGCTTCGATTCGGCCGGCGCGTCCTCCGGCGTCGCCTCGGTCGGGAAGCCCCATTCGCCCGTGACGAACCCGCGGAGCGTCTTCCCGCACGCGTCGGTGCAGTGCTTGAGGAGCTGGCCCGTCCTCATCCAGTTGCTCCCGCTCTCCGGCTTCCAATCCAGGTCCTCGACCCGCCGGAAGAGGCCCTCGGTCGCCCGATACATCGCCTCCGCGTCGTGCTTCAGGATCTCCGCCAGCGCCATCCGTCACCGTCCTTTCCGTGAACGCGTGGAAGCGACCCGCCGGTCGCGGATCGCCCGGGTCCGCCGAACCGCTCGCGCGCTTGCGAGCGGCTCCCCCGCGGGGGCGCCGGTCGGATCGCGAACCCTCGCGAGGGGACCCGAAGATAACCCGAAGATCGGTCGCGGTCAAGCGCCCGGGCGCGTAGTCTGCCGCCATGGCGGCGCTCCTCTCCGACCGCGACCTGCTCGCGCGGCTCATCGGCTTCGACACGGTCTCCAACCGGCCGAACGCGCCGGCCGCCGAGTGGATCGCGGACTACCTGGAGGCCGCCGGCGCGCGGGTCGCGCTCCAGGAAGGGCCGGAGCGCGGGAAGGCGAACCTCGTCGCGCGGGTGGGTCCGGAGCGCGCCGAGAACGGCGCGGAGGTCGAGGGGCTGACGCTGTGCGGGCACCTGGACGTGGTGCCCGCCGGAGAGCCCGAGTGGTCCAGCGACCCCTTCCGGCTCACCGAGCGCGACGGCCGGCTGATCGGCCGCGGCACGGCGGACATGAAGGGATTCTGCGCCCTCGCCGTGAACCGGCTCGCGCGGGTCGATCCCGCGACGCTCCGCCGGCCGCTGGCCCTCCTCCTCACCTACGACGAGGAGGTCGGGTGCCGGGGCGCCCGGCACTTCGCCGAGAGCTGGCCCGCCGACCGGCGCCTGCCCGCCGACGTGCTGGTCGGCGAGCCCACCTCGCTCCGCGCGGTGCGGATGCACAAGGGGCACCGCACGCTGCGGGTCGCGCTCGCGGGGGTGCCGGCGCACACCGGATCGCCCCACCTGGGGGTGAACGCGGTCCAAGCGGCCGGGCCGGCGCTCGTCGCGCTGGCGGAGCTCACGCGCGAGCTGGCCGCCGAGGCTTCCCCCCACGCCGAGCACTTCGATGAGGCCCCCTTCACCGTCCTCGCCATCACCGGGATCCGCGGCGGCGAGGCCGACAACGTGATCCCGCCCCGCTGCGAGATCGACCTCGGGCTTCGGGTAATGCCGGAAACGGACTCGGCACGGATCGTCGAGCGCGTCGAGCGCGCGGTCCGCCGCGCCGTGCAGGAGGCGGGGCGGTCGGCCGGGGTCGAGGGCCGGCCAGAGGACGGATCCCGAGGACGGCCGCTTCCGGACCGGCCCACCGTCGCGGTCGACGCCGGGCCCGACAACCCGCCGCTCCTCAGCCCGTCGGACACCCCTCTCCTTCGGGCGCTGTCGGAGCTGCTCGAGCAACGGGAGAGCGTCGGGGTCGGATACGCGAGCGACGCGGGCTGGCTCTCGGCCGCCGGCTACCGGTGCGTGCTGTTCGGCCCGGGATCGATCGAGGTGGCCCACCGGCCCGACGAGCACCTGCCCGCCGCCGAGCTGCGCGAAGCCGGGCGCCTGCTGGACGCCCTGATCGCCCGGATGTGCGGGGAGGAAACGGAGCGATGATCCTCCAGGCCGATCTCACGCTCACGCCCGAGGGCTGGCGGAGGGACCTGCGCGTCGCCGTCGATGGCGCCGGCAGGATCGCGTCCGTGGAGGCCGCCACCGCGGAATCCGCCCCCGTGGAGACCGCGACAGCGCAAGCCGAACCGGGCAAGGCAGAGCCGCGCGAGGCGGAGCCCGAGAAGGCGGAGCTCCTGCGCCTGCCCGGCCGAGCGCTCCTCCCGGGGATGGTGAACGCGCACAGCCACGCCTTCCAGCGGGGACTGAGAGGCCGGGGAGAGATCTTCCCCGACGGCGCCGGAAGCTTCTGGAGCTGGCGCGAGGCGATGTACGGTCTGGTCGAATCGCTCGACGCGGACCATCTCCACGCGCTCAGCCGCCGCGCCTTCGAGGAGATGCGGGCGGCGGGGATCACCAGCGTCGGGGAGTTCCACTACCTGCATCACGACGCCTCGGAGGAGGGCTACGCCTTCGACGAGGTCGTGCTCAGCGCGGCCGCCGAGGCCGGCATCCGCATCGTCCTGCTCGCCGCCCACTATCGGACGGGTGGCATCGGCGAGTCGCTGACCGGCGGACAGCGCCGCTTCGACACGCGCTCGCTCGAGGACTACTGGAGGCAGATGGAGCGGCTGCGGGACGCCCTCGACCCGGCGCTCCAGACCCTCGGCGTCGCCGCGCACTCCATCCGTGCCGTGCCGCTCGAGGAGATCGCGGCCCTGCACGAGGAGGCGACCGGCCGGGGGCTCGTCTTCCACATGCACCTGGAGGAGCAGCCGGCCGAGATCGAGGCGTCGCGCGCCCGGTACGGGGCGACCCCGATGGCGCTGGTGAACCGGGAGCTCGCCGTGCACGACCGGACCACCCTGGTCCACTGCACCCATACCGCGCCCGAGGAGCTCGACCGCTACCTCGCCGCGGGCGGCCTCGTCTGCCTCTGCCCGCTCACCGAGGCGAACCTGGGCGACGGCCTGGCCGACGTGCCGCGCCTGCTGGCGGCGGGCGACCGCGTCTGTCTGGGCACCGACTCGAACGCCCGCATCAGCATGCTGGAGGAGATGCGGCTGCTCGAGTACGGCCAGCGACTGAGCACGGGCACCCGCGGCATCTGCCTGGACGAGGAGGGCGCGGTAGCCCCCCGCCTGTGGCGGTGCGCCACCGAGGTCGGCGCCCGCGCGCTCGGCCTCGACGCGGGAAGGATCGAGGCGGGGCGGCTCGCCGACTTCGCGGTTGTGGACCTGGACCACCCCGCCCTGGCCGGCTGGGACGAGGAGACGCTCCTCGCCTCCCTGATCCTCGGCGTGCCCGACGGCGCCGTCACCGGGACGTGCGTGGGCGGAAGATGGCGCTGGGACGGATGATTCGGGCGCTCGAGTCGCGCGTCACTTAGAGCTCGCCGGTCCCAACGAGCGGCAGGCTGGCGACCGCGATCCACCGAAGCGTGAGGCCCCACAGCAGACATGCGAACGCCACGAAACCGAGCACGAGTGCCGGGAGACCGGGCGGCAGGAGGAACGTGGGGATGAGCAGGACCGCCCATCCCGTGATCGCGAGGCGGACGGCTGGCCGCGCGCCTCGCCACAGCAGTCCCGCGACCGCGAGTGTCGCGCCGATGAACGCCAGGTCGACGGCCGTCTGCCAGCGCGGATTTCCCTCCCACAGCGTGTCCGTGAACGCGTAATCTGCTCCGTAATTCGCTCCGACCACGAGGGAGAACAGGCCTGCCAGCAGCAAAGAAGGTCGTGGCCAACGGACCTCGCCGGCCAGATGTCGGTGCCCGTACCGGCAATAAAGAGCGATCACTCCCGTGAGGGTCGCCAGAACGGCCGGGAACCAGGCGGCTGCGTGGATCTCCACTTCGCGACGCCTTGCTTGAAAGAGCGTTTCCTCCACCACTCCCATCACGCCCATGCCGAGGCCGAGAGCGACCACGGCGCCCACCACTCCGATGACCAGGATCCGCGGCCGGATGACCAGCATCCCCTCGGCGGACGGCACACCGTGAGGGACGTCCCTCGGTTTGGACGAATCCAGTCGCGACAGGAAGTAGACGATCGCCCCTCCGAAGATCAGGATCGCACCCAGCATCTCCGAGCCTTCTTCGAGCAGGGTGAGTCCGATGGGTCGCCGGAACGGCCCGGGGCTCGCCCGGGCCTCCCGAAGCATCAAGCTCTCCAGCAGCTCCTGCGCGGGAACGGTGAGGAAGAGGACGACCCCGCCGAGCGTGAGCCAGAACGCCGGGCGACTTTCCCGGAACAAGCGCCAGGCGAACCAGAGGAGAGCCACTCCGACCAGCGCGACCGGAATCGCGAGCGACCCGATCCAGCCATAGCCCTGAACGTTCAACGGATGTTCGAGGACCCTGTGCGACGCCTCGTGGAGGGAGGCGTGTTCCGACATCGAAAGCACGACCGCCAGCGCGGCCACGCCGAGCCAACCGATCGCCAGCAGGGTAGATCGGCTGGATGCCTCCGCCCGGATTTCGGCCGCGAAGCACGCGAGCGCCGCGGGCACCGTCAAGAAGAAGAGAAGCGAAGCGAACCAGACTCCGAGCACACCCTCGGTGGCGACGTTCGACTGAACGATCAGGAAGCGGACCTCGTACGGCACCCAGCCAGGAAGCGCCCCCATGTCCTGCGCGAGCCCGGTTCCCACAAGCAGGACCACGGACACGACGGCGAGTGCCACGAGCAACCGCCAAACGCGCCCACGCTCGAGCTGAAAGGGGAGGATCACACCCGGCGCATCCATGGAGGCCATGATTTCGCACGCTCCTCGAGTGTGGCGGCCCCGCCCCAAGAGCCGACTGCAGGCGGTTTTCGGTGGGCAAGTATACCGAGGAACGGCGAGAGCAGGAAGCGCCGAATCTTGATATTCGCCGTGTTAAAACGAGCGTCGGCTGGAGATCGGAAAAGCGGATGCCGTACTCCCGGCCGGAACGCGTGATCGGTCGACATCGGCGGACAGCCGGCGAGGTGGAGACGGTCGAGTTGCGGCGGCGGGAGCGCCGTTGAGCGAGCAGCTGGATCCTACAGGAAGGCCGCGCGGAAGAGCAGGAAAAAGACCGCGCTCAGGGCCGCTGCCGCCGGAAGGGTCGCGATCCAGGAGTTGACGATCCTGGTGACGGTCCGCAGGTCGAGCGCCGCCATCCCGTGGGCCAGGCCCACCCCGATGACGGCGCCCACCAGCGTATGCGTGGTCGAAATGGGCAAGCCCAGCAGGCTCGCCACCAGGACGGTCGAGGCGGCGCCGAACTCGGCGGAGAAGCCGCGGGTGGGGGTGAGCTCGGTGATGTGCCGGCCGATCGTCCGGATCACCTTGTAGCCGTAGGTGGCCAGGCCGACCACGATCCCGAGCCCCCCGGCCGCCAGGAGCCACCCGGGAACCGGGACGGCGGCCGGCACCTCGCGGAAGCCCGCCCCCGCGATCTGCAGCACGGCCGCCAGGGGCCCGACGGCGTTCGCCACGTCGTTGGAACCGTGCGCGAACGCCACGAAGCCGGCGGTCATCACCTGGAGCCCGCCGAAGATCCTCTCCACGTAGTCGAGCCGCTCGCCGTCCCCGTCCAGGGCGACGGCCGGGTGGACGACCACCTGCTGCGTGACCACCGCCGCGCCCCCGCCGACTCCGAGCGCCGCGACCACCGCGAGCGCGGGGTGCGGATCGGCGATGATGTTGGACAGCACCTTGTAGACGAAGCTCAGGGTAAGAATGGCGCCTACGAGACCCACCAGGTGGGGCCCGATCCGCACGGTGGCGGCGACCGGGTCGGCGCTCCGCAGAATGTGGCGTCGGATGAATACGAAGATGAGGAAGCCGAGGACCGCGCCCAGCAGCGGCGACACCACCCAGCTCGCGGCGATCCGCCCGACCTGGCCCAGGTCCACGCCTTCCAGCCCGACCGCCACCAGCCCGAAGCCCACCACGGCGCCGACGATGGAGTGGGTGGTCGAGACGGGCAGGCCGAAGCTGGTGGCGATCTGGAGCCATACGGCCGCCGCCAGCAGGGCGCCGGACATGCCTAGAGCGAGGAGAAGCGGCCCCTCCGCCCCGAACGCCCCCGTGACCTCGAACAGAGCGGGGTTCAGGATCCCGGTCCGGACCGTCTCCGAGACCTGGCTTCCCACCAGGACCGCGCCGCCGAACTCGAACACGGCGGCCACCAGGATCGCGCCTTTCAGGGTGAGCGCCCCCGAGCCCACCGAGGTGCCCATGGCGTTGGCGACGTCGTTGGCGCCGATGTTCCAGGCCATGTACAGCCCGGTCACAAGGGCGGCGGCGACCACCGCCGCCGTCATCGGCGCACGACCTCCCGCCGGAAGGGGCGCTCCGCGCTACACGGGGGGTCCACTCCGCCAGGCCGCATCAGCTCCTGGCGAGCATCAGCCGCAGGCGATCCCCCGTGTTCTCGCTGTGGTTGGCGATCTCCCCGAGCTTGGCGACGATCCGCATCCAGAAGAAGAAGGAGACCGGACCGAGCGCCTCCTCGTGCCTTACGATCGCCCGGCTCACCGCGTCCTGGACCTGGTCCGCCTCGAACTCCCGGCTTCCGAGCTCGCGGACGAGGTCGACCGCCTTCTTCATCTCCGGCCCGGTGAAGGAGGATTCCTGCAGCTTGGGGAGCCCGCTCGCCATCTCGTACCAGGAGTCGGTCGTCTTGAGGACCTGCGCCACCAGGTCGAGGAACGGCTGCTTCATGTCCTCGGGAGTCGGGGTGCGGCGTAGCGCGAGGAGGACGGCGAGGTCCTCGACGCAGTCGGCGATCGAATCCTGCTGCTTGAGGTAGCCCAGCAGGTCGCCGCGGTCGACCGGCAGGAAGAGCGAGCGGGGCAGATGGATGCGGATCTCCTGCTTCACCTCGTCCGCCGTGTGCTCCATGCGCGAGATCCGCTCCGACAGCTCCTCCACCGTGTCCCACTCCTGAGCGACGAACGCCTCCACGAGCGGTCGGACCAGGCGGACCACCTCGTGCACCCGTTCGGCGTGCCGGGCGAGCGGCTCGAAAGGCGACCGACCGAAGAGCTCGAAGAAGGTGCGCATGTCCGTACGGTACCGTTCGCGTAGGGTGAGCGCGGGCCGGAAGGAGGGAGGGTAGCCGATCCACCCGCCGCCGTCCACCCGGGCGGACCCCAGTCGCTCCCTTGCCGGGCGCGGCCCCGGCGGCCCATCCTTCCTCGGAGTCGGCCGCCGGAGAGCCCCGATTTCTCCGCGTTCAGGGCCGCCGCGAGGGGTGGCCCACCGCACGTGCGATCCGCCCTTTCGCTTCCACTCGCTCGCAGGGGGTATGAATGTCGGGCGTCCCGACCGGGTTCGCGGTGTCGCATGCCCCGGAGCCCCATTACGCCAGGACCAAGGCCATCGCGCGGGCTCATCCGGAGGTGCGCGACTGGGTCGGCCGGAACCGGTGGAGCGCGGTGGGAACCATCGGGGCGGCGGCGCTCCAGCTCTTCCTCGCCTGGTGGATCGCCGACAAGCCGTGGTGGGCCATGCTGCTCCTGGCCTATACGGTGGGCGCGGTGGTGAGCCACTCGTTGTTCGTGATGATCCACGAGTCGGCCCACAAGCTCGTGTTCAAGAAGCCCATCCTGAACCTCGTCAACGGCTTCGTCGCCAACATCCCCCTCATCCTCCCGAGCTCCGTGTCGTTCCGGAACTACCACCTGGCGCACCACGCGCATCAGGGCGACTACCACCTCGACGCGGACATCCCCAACAAGTGGGAGGCGGACCTGGTCGGGAACTCCCCGGTCCGGAAGGCGATCTGGCTGCTCCTCTTCCCACTTCTGACGATCACCCGGACGCTGCGCGTGAAGGAGGTGCGGGCGATCGACCGCTGGGTGGTGGTCAACTGGATCGTCGTGCTGGCGGCGGACGTCCTGATCTGGATCTACCTGGGCCCCATGGCCTTCATCTATCTCGCCGCCTCCTTCCTGTTCGCGGCGGGGCTCCATCCCGTGGGCGCGCGCTGGATCCAGCGCCACTACCTGATGGCGTCGCCCGAGGTGAGCGGCTCCGACCAGGAGACGTTCAGCTACTACGGCCCGATGAACCGGATCCAGTACAACATCGGCTACCACAACGAGCACCACGACTTCCCGGCCGTGCCCTGGAACCGCCTGCCCAAGATCAAGTCGGCCGCACCCGAGTTCTATGAAGATCTGATGGCGCACCAGTCGTGGGGCAGGCTCCTGTGGCGCTTCATCACGGACCCCGAGATCACGCTCTACTCGCGCATGCTCCGGGATGAAGACCGCGTGGTCCGATCGGAGGAAGACCGGGCCGTGCCCCGGAGGGCCGCGCAGGTTCCGGAAGGAGCCTGAGCCGAGCCGTCCGGCCCGGCCTCGGGCTGCCCATCCGCTGCGTGCGGGCGAAGCGGGGGCTCCCGAGGCTGCAACAGGCCGCAGGCTGGACAGTCCGGAGGGCCGGCCGCAGGTTGCCGCGCATGCACGAACCTTCCGGTGAACGCTCCGCGCGCGACGCACGGGCGTACTGGCGGCGCAACCTCCGGATCGTGGCGGTCCTGCTCGCGGTCTGGTTCCTCGTCTCCTACGGCGCCGGGATCCTGTTCGCCGAGCGCCTGAACGAGATCCGCATTCCCGGCACCGGCTTTCCGCTCGGCTTCTGGTTCGCCCAGCAGGGCGCCATCTACGTCTTCGTGGCGCTGATCTTCGTCTACGTCTTTCTGATGAACCGGCTGGACCGCGAGTTCGACGTGGACGAGCCGGACGAAGCGCCGACGGGGGGCGCCCTGCCGCGCGATGGGGGGGACGCTGCGTGACGGTCACCGCCTGGACCTTCACGCTCATCGCGCTCACCTTCGCCCTCTACATCGGGATCGCCGTCTGGTCGCGGGCCAGCTCCACCTCCGAGTTCTACGTGGCCGGCAAGGGCGTCCACCCGGTGGCGAACGGGATGGCGACCGCGGCCGACTGGATGTCCGCCGCCTCCTTCATCTCGATGGCCGGGCTCATCGCGTTCCTCGGCTACGACGGCTCGGTCTACCTGATGGGCTGGACGGGCGGCTACGTGCTGCTCGCGCTCCTGCTCGCCCCCTACCTGCGGAAGTTCGGCGCCTACACGGTCCCGGACTTCGTGGGCGACCGCTACTACTCGCAGACGGCCCGCCGGGTGGCCGTGGTGTGCGCGATCTTCGTCTCGTTCACGTACGTGGCCGGGCAGATGCGCGGGGTGGGGATCGTGTTCAGCCGCTTCCTGGAGGTCCCGGTCGAGCTCGGCGTGGTGATCGGGATGGGGATCGTCTTCTCCTACGCCGTGCTCGGCGGCATGAAGGGGATCACCTACACGCAGGTGGCGCAGTACTGCGTGCTCATCTTCGCCTACACCGTCCCCGCCATCTTCCTGTCGCTCCTGATCACCGGGAACCCGGTGCCTCAGCTCGGCTTCGGCGGGGCGGACCAGGAGACGGGCGCCTACCTGCTGGAGCGGCTGAACGGCCTGCACGAGGAGCTCGGCTTCGCGCCCTACACGTCGGGGACGAAGTCGACGATCGACGTGCTGGCGATCACGGCCGCGCTCATGGTGGGGACGGCCGGCCTGCCCCACGTCATCATCCGCTTCTACACGGTGCCGAAGGTGCGGGACGCGCGGGTGAGCGCGGGGTGGGCGCTCGCGTTCATCGCGCTGCTCTACACGACCGCGCCGGCCGTCGCGGTGTTCGCCCGCACGAACCTGATCGAGACGGTGGCCGACCGGCCGTACGCGGAGATGCCGGAGTGGTTCACCACCTGGGAGGCGACGGGCCTCATCACGTTCGAGGATCACAACGAGGACGGGGTCGTCCAGTACGTGGGCGCGGGGCTCGAGGACCCCGCCGGCTACACGGCGGTCGACGACGCGGCGGCGGGGGCCGAGAACCCCGGCGGCGCGACGGCCCCGGACGGCGAGGCGGCGGCGGACCCGAGTCCAGGGCGCATGCCGGTTCGGAACGAGCTCACCATCGACCGGGACATCATGGTTCTGGCGAACCCGGAGATCGCCGGGCTGCCGAACTGGGTGGTCGGCCTGGTGGCCGCCGGCGGTCTGGCGGCCGCGCTCTCGACCGCCGCCGGCCTGCTCCTCGTCATGTCCACCGCGATCAGCCACGACCTGCTGAAGCGGGGCTGGCGGCCCGACATCAGCGACCGGGGCGAGCTGATCGCCGCCCGGATCAGCGCGGCGGCGGCGGTCCTGGTGGCGGGCTACGTGGGGATCAACCCGCCGGGCTTCGTGGCCGAGGTGGTGGCGTTCGCCTTCGGCCTCGCCGCCTCCTCCTTCTTTCCGGTGATCATCCTCGGCATCTTCTCCAAGCGGATGAACCGGGAGGGCGCGATCGCCGGGATGACGGTGGGGATCCTCTTCACCGCCGCCTACATCGTCTACTTCAAGTTCGTGGACCCGGCGGCGAACGTGGCGGAGAACTGGTGGTTCGGGATCTCGCCCGAGGGGATCGGCGTGGTCGGCATGGCGATCAACTTCGCGGTCGCGCTGGCCGTTTCGCGCTTCACCCCCGCGCCGCCGTCCGGGATCGGGAGCCTGGTGGAGAGCATCCGGGTGCCGCGCGGCGCCGGCGAGGCGCACGAGATCGGGGCGTGACCGCTCCGACCGGAGGCAAGGATGGGAACGGCCGAAAAGGAGGCATCGAGATGATCGGCAAGGATTGGAGGGCATCGCTCCCGGCGACGGCAGTCTGCGTGACAGCGCTTCTCGCCTCGGCTTGCGGGGAGGCGCCGGAGGCCGAGGCCACGGAGGAGGCGATCGCGGTGACGGCCGGCGCGCAGGAGGCGCAGGAGGAGCCCGAAGAGGAGCTCGGCTTCTTCATCACCAGCGTCGGTCTCGGGAACGGGGCGAACCTGGGCGGCCTGGAAGACGCCGACGCGCACTGCCAGGCACTCGCGGAGGCCGCCGGGGCCGGGGACCGCACCTGGCGGGCGTACCTGAGCACGCAGGCCACCGAGGGTACGGAGGCCGTGAACGCCCGCGACCGGATCGGGGACGGCCCCTGGCACAACGCCGAGGGCCTCCAGATCGCGGCCGACGTGGACGACCTCCATTACAACAACGCGGCGATCAACTACGAGCACGCCCTGGACGAGAACGGGGAGACGGTCGCCTCGGGCGCCATGGGCG
>CAZTGV010000037.1:8604-23008 GCA_964613475.1 uncultured Gemmatimonadota bacterium | reverse complement strand
CCACCACGGTCGGGACGCAGTTCGGGCGCGAGCTGGTGGAGTTCGCCGGCTCGGTGGGCCGCTTCCTGCCCTCCGGCACCAAGGTGGTCTCGAACGCGGTGCGGACCGAGGGCAGCGAAGCGATTACGGAGTCGCGCGCAATCGGGCTGTTCGTCCAGCAGCAGTTCGGCTGGCGCGACCGGCTCTTCATCACGCCGGCGGTGCGGCTGGACGACAACAGCGCCTTCGGCGAATCGCTGGGGATGGAGGCGTGGCCTCGGATCATGGCCTCGTACGTGGTCTCGGACGAGGAATGGTTCCCCGAGTTCTTCAACTCCTTCCGCCTCCGCGGCGCCTGGGGAATGTCCGGCAAGCAGCCGGGGAGCTTCTCGGCGCTCCAGCTCCTGTCGGCGGAGCGGGTCACCTTCCGCGACGCGGACCGGGCGGGCATCTCGCTCACCCGGCCGGGCAACCCGGACCTCCGGCCCGAGACGGGCAAGGAGCTCGAGTTCGGCTTCGAGACCGAGATCCTGGACGGCCGGCTGGGCCTGGACTTCACCTGGTTCAACCAGAACACGGAGGACGCGATCGTGGCGCGCCAGATGGCGCCGTCCACCGGGTTCGCGAATCCGCAGATCACCAACGTCGGCGAGATCCGCAACCGCGGGATCGAGACCTCGGTGAACGCGGTCGTCCTGGACCAGCGCGACCTGCGGTGGGACTTCCGGATCAACGCCTCGACGAACCACGGCGAGATCCTCCAGCTCGAGGACCCGATCATCTTCGGCTTCTCCTCGAGCCAGCGGCACCAGGAAGGGCTGCCGTTCGCGGCCTACTACCATCCCGAAGTTACGATCGGGTCCGACGGGGAGCCGGTGGAGAGCGACGAGTCGGTGCTCCTTGGCCACCCGACCCCCGAGTGGGAGGGGTCCATCTCGAGCACCGTGACCCTGATCGACCACATCACCCTGTACGCGACCCTCGGCTTCGCCGGCGGACACCAGCAGTTCAACAGCACCGAGGAGTTCTCCTGTGGCTTCCTGGGCGGGGGGACGTACGGCGGGATCTGCCCGGCGATGTTCGAGCGCGGCCCGGACGGGGAGTTCACCGATGGGGCGAGGATCCGCGCCCACGCGGCGAACGTCGGCTCCGTGTCGCCCTGGATCGAGGACGGGGACTTCGCGCGTCTCCGCACGGTCTCGGCGCGCTTCGAGCTGCCCGAGGGCGTCCTGCGGACGATCCGGGCGGAGCGGGCGAGCTTCACGCTGGTCGGCGAGAACCTGGTCACCTGGACCGGCTACACGGGGCTCGACCCCGAGATCAGCTCGGGTGGAGGCGCCGGGGCCTTCCGGGCAGACTTCCTGACGCTCCCGCCCGCCAAGCGGATCCTGGGCCAGGTTTCGATCACCTTCTGAGCGAGCGGAGGAGGGCCGGGGAGCCTCCGGGCTTCCCGGTCCGCCGTTCCGAGCGCGCTCGAACGCCGATCCGTCACGAGGAGAGATGACAATGCTTGGAGAATTCGGTACAAAGCTTCGGCGCGGGGCGGTCCCGCTCGTCGTCGCCGCGGGCCTGGTGGGGCTCTCGGCGTGCGAGGGCGGGATCCTGGACGTGGACGACAGCGGCATCATCGTGCCGGACGACCTGGACGCGGCCGGCCCGGCGGGCGTGCCCACGATCATCAACGGCTTCGTGGGGGACTTCAACGAAGCGATGGACGACCTCAATCGGTACGCCTCGATGCTGACCGATGAGATGATCCTGGCCGGGACCTTCCCCACCCGGGTCGAGGTGGACGCCCGCCGCATGCTGGCGGACAACGTCTCGCTCACGGTGGAGGTGTACGTCCCGCTGCACCGGGCGCGGTTGGCGGCGGACACGGCCGTGTTCCTGTTCGAGCAGCGGTTGGGGGATCCTGAGTTCGAGGAGGTGCAGGCGCAGCTCACGGAGGGGATCGTCCTCGGGACGTTCTACGGCGGCTACACCCGGCTCCTGCTGGCGGAGACCTACTGCTGGAGCATCCTCACGGGGATGGCGGAGGAGAGCGCCCCGCTCATGCCGGACGAGCGGGTCCAGCAGGCGCTCACCTTCCTGCAGAACGCGGAGCAGCTGGCCGAGGCCGCGGGCATGGAGGATGTGCGGCTCGCCTCGATCGTGGGGCAGGCCCGCGCCAACCTTTGGCTGCGGAACTTCGACCAGGCGGCCGCGCTGGCGAGCCAGATCCCGCGGGACTTCGTATACTTCGCGGAGTTCTCGAACAACGATCCGTCCCAGTACAACGAGCTCTACTCCTTCACATGGGGCGACACGCAGGTCATCCGGTGGACGGTGGGAGACGGCACCCGGGCCGACCGGGGGAACGAGATCTTCCCGCACCTGCAGGCGTTCGTGGACCTGAACCTGATCCGCATCCGGCCGCCGGGATTCACCTCCTTCAACTCCCCGATCCCGGTGAACCTGCAGTTGCTGTACAACCGGCCCGAGGCGGACATCTTCCTGGCGTCCGGCGTGGAGGCGCTGCTCATCCAGGCCGAGGTGGCGATCCGGAACGGAGACACCCAGACGGCCGAGGACATCCTGAACGACCTGCGCTCGGACTTCAGCACCCGGGCCACGATCCAGTACGGCGTGGAGCCGCCACCGGCGGCGAACCTGCTCCAGCCCCTCTCGCTCTCGGGCGACATGACGGCGGACCTGGAGACCTACGCGGCCGAGCGCGTCCGCGAGCTCTGGCTCACGGGCGACCGGCACGTCACCTCCCGGCGCTTCCGGGTGGACGGGATCGACCTCTTCCCGCCGGTCAAGACGGGAATCGGGGGCGGCGATGACATCGCCTTCCCGGTGCCGCAGCGGGAGCTGGACAACAACGCCAACATCAGCCAGGCCTGCCCGTCGGGCGCCCCGGGAAGCTGGGGGCACGACTTCTAGGGTCCGGGGTTCCGGGCGGTCGGGCCTCCGCCCGATCGCGGCTTTCGAAGGGGGCGGGTCGGCGCAGCCGGCCCGCCCTTTCGCCGTTCGTGCCCCGGCTCGTACAAGCCGCCCTGGCTCGCGCCCGCGCCGCGGCTCGCGACGCGCCCGAGGCGCATGGTGACGGAGCGGTCCGACCGCCCGGCGCGTGCGCCCGCCACGGATCCTGGACGAGCACCCACCGACGATGCGCCACGAGAGTCCGCCCCGGAGGACGAGCGGGTCGCCATCGGCCTCGGCTCCAACCTGGGCGACCGGCTGGCGCACCTGCGGCGGGCGGCCGCCGAGCTCCGGAGCCTGCTCGGAGACCTTCGGCTCTCGTCCGTGTACGAGACGGAGCCGCGGGACCTGGCGGGGCAGCCCCGCTTCCTGAACGCCTGCGCCGTGGGGCGCACCGCGCTGGGGCCCGAGGCGCTGCTCGCGCGGCTGCAGGCGATCGAGCGGGCGGCCGGCCGACGGCGCGGCGGACCCCGCTACGGGCCGCGTCCCCTCGACCTCGACCTGCTGCTGTACGGGGACCGGGTCGTCCGGCGCCCGCGTCTGCGGGTCCCGCACCCTCGGCTCGCCGAGCGGGCATTCGTGCTCGTGCCCCTGGCCGAGATCGCGGGGGAGTGGACGCATCCGGAGCGTGGACGGACGGTGGAGGCGATGGCCCGGGAGCTCTCGACGGAAGGGATGGAGCGGCATGAGGGGCGGATCGATGGGTAGGCCGGAGGCGGGCGGCCGAGGGCCTCGCGGAGGAGGTCGGCGGCCACGGGAGGAGCGCAGTGAGGGCCGGCGCCGGCCACGCCCCCCAGGGCGCGCGGCGCGGTGGCTCCGGGCGGCGGCGTGCGCCTTCGCGCTGTCCCTCCCGCTCGCCCTCGCCGGGGCCTGCGGCGAGCGCGGGACGGCGGCGGACGCGCGCGGCGGCGGGAACGAGGCGGCCGCGGAGGCCGGAGCGGCCGCCCCCGATACGGCGCTGGCCCGCCTGCTCACCGAGCTCCAGCCGGTGGTGGAGCGCGCCGCCGGCCTCGAAGCCCGCCGTGAGCCCCGGCTCGCCGTGGCCACCCGCGCGCGCCTCCAGGCCTTCCTCGCCGAGCAGCTGGAGGAACAGCTTCCGCCCGAGCGGGCCGAGCCGCTGGTGGCCGCCTACGCGCGCTTCGGGCTGGTGCCCGACACCCTCGACCTGATCGCGCTCCTCCGGAGCCTGTACGAGGAGCAGGTCGTGGGCTTCTACGATCCGGCCTCGGACACGCTCTTCGTGGTGGAGGGCGTGCCGGAGGGGCAGATGGAGATGGTGCTGGCGCACGAGCTCGTCCACGCGCTCCAGGACCAGCACGTGAACCTCGATTCCCTGACCCGCGCGCTGCGCGAGCACAACGACCGGGCGACGGCCGCCCACGCGGCCATCGAGGGGCAGGCCACGCTGGCCATGCTGGAGTGGCAGATGGAGCGGCTGACCGGCCGGCCCGCCGACGTGACGCGCCTGCCGCCGCTCGCCGAGCGGCTGGCCGAGATGGAGCTCGGCGCGCTCGGCGGAGAGGCGGGCCTCCCCGCGCTGGGCGCGGCGCCGCGGGTGATCCGGGAGACGCTCATCTTTCCGTACGTGGGAGGGTTGGGCTACGTGCAGGCCCTGTGGAGGACGCACCCGGACCGCCCGGCGCCCTTCGGAGCCCGCCTGCCCGCCTCCACCCGCGAGGTGATGCAGGCGGGGTCCGCTCCCGGCTCGCCGCCCCGCCCCGTGGAGCTCGCCTTTCCCGGCTCCCTCCCGCCGGGATGGGAAGAGGCGCACGGGGATGTCCTCGGGGCGCTCGAGACCCGCATCCTGCTCGAGGAGCGGCTCGGAGACGCGGCGCGGGCCCGCTCCGTGGCCGGACGCTGGCTCGGGGACCGCTACCGGCTGTTGCGCGGGCCCGAGGGCGAGGCGCTGGTGTGGGCGACCGTGTGGGAGGGGGAGGCGGAGGCGGACCGTGCCGCCGCGGTGCTCGAGGCGGCCTGGGCGGATCGCTACGGAGGGCCGGGTCGGCCGGCGGGGGACGCCGCCGCGAACGGCGGTCCCGCCGCCGCCGGCCGCAGCGTGCGGGTGGCGCGGCTCGCCCTCGCCGGCCACCCCGGGGTGCTGCTGCTCGACCTGCCGCCGGGCCTCGAGGTGGACGAGGGCTGGCCGGCGGCCCGCGCCGAGGCCGGCGCCTGGCCGGAGCCCGGACGGGTCCCGGAGCGGGTGGGCGCGACCGCCCCCCGGTGACGACCCTCGCCGTCCCGACCCCCACGACGCGAGGCGGGTCCTATTCCGTGGTGGTCGAGGAGGGGGCGCTGGCCCGCCTGGGCCGCCTGTGCGCGGAGGCCGTCGGCGCTCATCGCTACGCGGTGATCGCGGACAGCCGGGTGGCGGAGCTTCACGGGCCCGCGGCCCTGGAGGCCCTGTCGGCCGCCGGCGAGGCCGCTCTGTTCGCCTTTCCGGCCGGCGAGTGGAACAAGTCGCGGCAGGAATGGTCGCGCCTCACCGACGCGCTCCTGCGGGACGGCTTCGGGCGTGATGCGGCGGTCGTGGCGCTCGGGGGCGGGGTGACGGGGGACCTGGCCGGCTTCGTGGCCGCGACCTACATGCGGGGGATTCCGGTCGTTCAGGTGCCGACCAGCCTGCTCGCCATGGTCGACAGCGCGGTCGGCGGAAAGACGGGCGTGGACACCGAGGCCGGGAAGAACCTGGTGGGCGCGTTCCACCACCCGGCCCTGGTCGTGGTGGATCCCGGACTCCTGCGCACCCTCCCCCGGCTCCAGCGGGCGACCGGCCTCGCCGAGGTCGTGAAGACGGCCGCCATCCGGGATGCGGAGATGCTCTCGTGGCTCGAGGCCCGCTCGGCCGACCTGCTGGAGGGCGAGCCGGAGGCGCTCCGGGAGGCGGTGCTCCGCAGCCTGCGGCACAAGGTGGGGGTGGTCGGCGCCGACCCGGCCGAGATGGACGTACGCGCCGTGCTGAACTTCGGGCACACGGTGGGGCACGCGCTCGAGCTCCTCGCCGGCTACGAGCTGCTGCACGGCGAGGCCGTGGCCGCGGGGATGCGGGCGGAGGCGCGCCTCGGCGAGCGCCTCGGCGTCACCGAGGCGGGCACGGCGGCGCGGCTGACGGCGCTGCTCGACGCGTGCGGGCTGGACCGGAGGGCGGAGGAGGAGCGCCGGGCACGGGCCGTGTGGGAGGCGGCGGCGCGCGACAAGAAGGCGCGCGGCGGCCGGGTCCGGTGCGTGCTGCTGGACGGGATCGGCCGGGTCGCCCGGGCGCCGGACGGGGCCTGGTCCTTCCCGGTTCCGCCCGAGGAGGGGGAGGCGTGGTTCCGGGCGGCGCTCGAGGGCGATGAAGCGGAGGATGCCGTTTTACGGGGCGGGCCGGCGGGGTAAGTTTCCGGCCGGGGCGAGCCCGGGGGTGAGGAGGAGCAGAATGCCAGCAGCGGAGCCCGTGCCACGGACCGTCGCCGAGGCGCTCCGCGACCAGGCGGAGCGGCGGCCGGACGCGCCCTTCCTGCTCGCCGGAGATCGCACGCTCACCTACGCGGAGGTGGCGCGCCAGTCCCGCGCGCTGGCGGTGGGGCTGCGGAATCTGGGCGTGGAGCCGGGCGACCGGATCGCCCTCGACCTGCCGAACTGGCCCGAGTTCGCGGTGACCGCCTTCGCGGCCGCCGAGCTCGGGGCCATCATCGTGCCGCTGGACCCCGGCTACACGCCGCGGGAGCTCCAGTTCATGCTACGAAACTCGGAGGCGACGGTGGCGGTGACCGCCGAGCGGTACGCCGGGGTCGACTTCCTGCAGCTCTTCGAATCCCTCCTGGTGGAGCTGCCGGACCTCCAGTACCTGGTGACGGTCGGCGAGGAGGATCTCTGGTACGATGACCGGATCTTCCAGTTCGAGGATCTGGTCGCCAGCGGACGGGGTCGGGAACTTCGGCCCGCCGAGGTGGATCCCGCCGAGGACGTGTTCGCGATCCTCTACACGGCCGGGACCACCGGAAAGCCGAAGGGGGTGACGCTCACCCAGGCCAACTTGGTGGAGACGGCCCGCGCCACGGCCGACGCGATCGGCCTCCTCCCTTCCGACCGCACGCTCTGCATGGTGCCGCTCTTTCACATCTTCGGCCTCGGGGCGGCGCTCCTCACCGCGCTCGCCTCCGGCTCCGCGGTGGTGCTCCAGGAGCGGTTCGAGGCCCGCGGGGCGCTCGAGCTGGCGGAGGCGAATCGGGTCACCGTGATCCATGGCGTGCCGACCATGTTCGTGATGGTGCTTCGCGACCCGACGCTGGGAGAGCGGGACCTGTCGGCGCTGCGGACGGGGATCATCGCCGGCGCCCCGGTGAGCGAGGAGCTGATCGACCGGACCCGGGCGCGGGTGGTCCCGGACATCGAGATCGCCTACGGCATGACGGAGACCTCCCCCACCGTCAGCATCACCCGGCCGGAGGATCCGCCCGCCAAGCGGCGGCAGACGGTCGGGCGCCCCCTGCCGGGCGTGGAGGTGCGGATCCTGGAGCGCGACGGTCGCGAGCTCCCGGCCGAGTCGGTCGGGGAGCTCGCCGTGCGCGGCTACAACGTCATGCCGGGGTATTTCCGGCAACCTTCGGAGACCGCCGGAGTATTCACCGCGGATGGGTTCCTGAAGACCGGCGATCTCGCCATGGTCGACGAGGAAGGGTACCTTCACATCGTCGGCCGCGAGAGCGACGTGATCATCCGGGGTGGCTACAACGTCCATCCCCGGGAGGTGGAGGACCACCTCCGCTCCCATCCCGCCGTGCTGGATGCGGTGGTCGTCGGCGTCCCGAACGAGGTGCTGGGCGAGTTGGTCTGCGCCTGCGTTCGGCCGGTGGAGGGGGCCCTGATCACGGAGCAGGAGCTGCGCGAGTTCTGCGCCGAAGCCCTGGCGGACTACAAGGTGCCGGACCTCGTGCGCTTCATGGCGGTATTTCCTATGACTTCGAGCGGCAAGGCGCGGCGGATCGAGCTGGCCCGCCTGGTGCGAGCGCAAGAGGCCTCGGCCCGACGCGGCCACGCCTGAGGCGTCCGCCGCACCGCTCGGAGAACGGTCTCGCGAGCGTGCAAGCGCGCTCCCGGGGCCGGGCGCGCCGCGAGGTCGGCGCGCCGGGGTCGCCGGGGTCGGCGGCCAGGAAGCGCCGCGCTTGGCGCGGTTGGAGTTGGAGAACGCAGGGAGTCTCCTCGCATCGTCCCCTCCGGCACGACCGGGGGCGAGATCGAGGGGCCTCTCGCCCGCCGAGCGGCGGGTTTCACGTGACACGTCACGCATGAGCGAGAGGCGATGAACAGAGAGTACACCCGCGCGCCGCACCGGCGCGCCCCGGCTTCGGGCGACGAGCATTCCCCGCACGCCGCCCTTCTGATCGATTTCGACAACGTCACCATGGGCATCCGGTCCAACCTGGGCCAGGAGGTCCGCAACCTTCTCGATTCGGACATCATCCGCGGAAAGGTGTCCGTGCAGCGCGCGTACGCCGACTGGCGCCGCTACCCGCAGTACGTCCTTCCGCTGTCCGAGGCCTCGATCGACCTGATCTACGCGCCGGCCTACGGCTCGTCGAAGAAGAACGCGACGGACATCCGGCTGGCGATCGACGCGCTGGAGCTGGTCTTCATCCGTCCGGAGATCGGGACCTTCATCCTGCTGTCCGGCGACTCGGACTTCTCCAGCCTGGTGCTGAAGCTCAAGGAGTACGGGAAGTACATAATCGGGGTGGGACTACAGGAGTCCTCCTCGGACATCCTGGTTCAGAACTGCGACGAGTACTACAGCTACAGCACGATCTCCGGGCTCACCTCGGCGGCGGAGATGCCGTCCCAGCGGCTGGACGCCTGGGAGCTGGTGGACCACGCGATCGAGCGCATGGTGGAGCGCGACGACGTGATGCGCTCGGACCGGCTGAAGCAGGTGATGCTCGAGCTGGACTCCTCGTTCGACGAGAAGTCCCAGGGCTTCAGCAAGTTCAACAAGTTCTTGGCCGAGGCGGCGCGGCGGGAGCTCGTCAAGCTCCGCAAGGCCGAGAACGGCCAGTACGAGCTCGCGCCCGGATCGCGGGCGCGCGCGATCCGGGGCGGCGGCGAGCCGGGGGGGCGCGCCCGCGTCTCCTCGCGCGAGGTGACGGGCGACGGCGGCCCGGCGGGCACGACGACGGACGGCGGCTCCGGGGGCGACGGCGGTCGGGAGCGACGGCGGAGCGGGAACGGCGGCGGCCGTGGCCGCTCGGGTCGCGCCTCGCGGCGCGGTGGCCGGGGCCGCTCCCGCGGGGAGCGCGAAGAGGAGCCGGCGCGCGCGGAGGCGACGGCCGCTTCGGCCGGTCCCTCCACCTCGGACCTGCGGCGCGCGTACGACTTGCTCCGCGGCGCGGTGACGGGCCTCGCCGCCACGGGCGATCCGGTCCGGGACTCGGAGGTGAAGCGGAAGATCCTGGCCGAGGACGACGGCTTCGACGAGGCGGCGCTCGGCTTCCGGAAGTTCAGCCGCTTCCTCCAGCAGGCCCACGACGAGGGGGTGGTGGACCTGACCCAGGGTGACGACGGCAACTACTACCTGACGGTCGACGAAGGGGGAGGCGCGCCGAGCGCCCCGCCCTCGTCCCGGCGAGAGGAGGCCGCCGCGCCCTCGTCCCGGCGGGAGGAGAGGGCCCGTCGCTTGGATCGGCCCGGGACGCCGGGTCGGATGGAGGATTCCGCCGCCTCCGACGAGTCCGACGATTCCACCTCGCTCGCCGCGGTGGCGGCCGCTTCGGCGGCGGGTCGGCGCGGACCGACGGAGGCGGCCGAGACGACCCGCGCGCCGGCCGAGGAGCGTCCGGAGGAGACGGCGGACGGCACCGAGCGCGAGGCCGCGCCGGCCGAGGGGCGCCGGGGTCGGGGCCTGGGCCGGTTCCGGCGCGGCTCTCGCGCCGGCTCGGCCGGTGAGGAGGAGCGGCCGGCGATCGGTCCGATGGAGCTCGGCGACGAGACCGGGGACGCCGGAGGCGCCGCCGGCGCGGCGGCCGCGGCTCCGACGCAGCCCGCGGCTCCGCCGAGCGGCGGGGGCGCCGGCACGGACGCGCCGACGAAGCCCGCCGGCCGTGATGCCGGTGGTTCGCGCCGCGGCCTGGGCCGCTTCCGACGGGGCTCCCGCGGCGGCGCGTCGGGTGGCGGGTCCGGGGGCGGTTCGGGTCCCACGCCGGGTCCGGTGGACACGGGAGCGAGGTCCGGGTCGGACGGGACGAGCGGCGGGGCGGCCGAAGCGTCTTCTTCCGCCTCGGCGTGGGCGAAGGCGGAGCCGGCCCGCGAGTCGGTGGCCGGGAGGGCGGCCGACCCGGCGGCGAGCACGGAAAGTGGCGCGGGCGGCGGCGGCGCGTCGCCCGGGGTGCAGGCCGGATCGCGCGAGGAGGGCGGCTTCGACCCCATCGACCACATGGTCCGCAACTACAGCGGGGTGGGGCAACGCACCGCGGAGCGGCTGGTGGACGAGTTCGGGGAGCGTGTCTTCGACGTGATCGACCGGGAGCCGGAGCGGGTCGCCGACCTGCTCTCGGAGCACCGGGCCCGGGCCGTGCTCGAGGCCCGGGAAGCGGAGCGCGAGTCCGGCTCGGCGCCGGAGGCGTAACGCTGGAGCGGCGTCGGCGGGCGGCGGTCCTCGCTCTGGAGGGGCGTTGAGGGGCGGCGCGCCCGCCGGCGCGTCGGCGTCCTCCCGGAAGCGGGACGCGCTCGCTCCGCTGCCCGCGATCTTCTTCGCCCGACCGGCGCGCCGGGTCGCGCGCGACCTCCTGGGGCGCATCCTGGTCTCCGAATGCGGGGGCGGTCGCGCGGTGGGCCGGATCGTGGAGACGGAGGCCTACACGGGTCCCGACGATCCGGCCTGCCACGCGGCCGCCGCGATCGGCCGAACCCCTCGCAACGACCCGCTGTTCGGCCCGCCGGGGATCGCCTACGTGCATCTCAACTACGGCATCCACTGGTGCCTCAACGCCGTGGTGGAGGACGAGGGCCGCCCCGCCGGCGTGCTGATCCGGGCCCTGGAGCCCCTGGAGGGTGCCGCGCTCATGCGGGAGCGCCGTGGCCGGGATGAGCTGACCAACGGTCCGGCACGGCTCACCCAGGCGCTCGCCGTCGGGCCGGAGCTGCAGCGCCACCCCCTGGACCGTCCGCCGCTCTGGATCGGTGCCGGAGAGGCGGTCCCGTACGCGGCGGTGGCGGTCGGACCCCGGATCGGGATCAGCAAGGCGGTGGACCGGCCGCTTCGCTTCTGGCGCGCGGGGAGCTCCTGGGTCTCGCGGCGCTGAGCCCGACCCCGCGCCGCCCGGGCCGCTTCCGGTGGAGGTGACCGGAGGGTCGTTCGGCGCGCTCTCGCTCCTGCCGCCGCTCCTGGCGATCTGGCTCGCCATCCAGAGCCGCCAGGTCTACCTGTCGCTCGCGGCGGGCATCTGGCTCGGCTGGACGATCATCGCGGGTTGGAACCCGCTCGCCGGCGCGGCGGGGGCGATCGAGGGGGCGGTGGCCGTGCTGGCGGACGCGGACAGCGCCCGCGTCCTGCTCTTCACCTTCGGCATCGGCGCGCTCATCGCGGTGGTGGAGGCGAACGGGGGCGTCCAGGGCTTCGTGGCCTGGATGGAGCGGCGGCGGTGGGTGACAGACGGGCGGCGGGCGCAGCTCCTCGCCTGGCTGATCGGGCTGGTCATCTTCATCGAATCCAACATCACGATCCTCGTGGCAGGGTCCGTGTCCCGGCCCCTGTTCGACCGCTTCCGCGTCTCGCGCGAGAAGCTCGCCTACCTCATCGACTCCACCTCCGCCCCCATCTGCATCCTCATCCCGTTCAACGCCTGGGGGGCCTACTGCCTCGGCATCCTGGCCGGGCTCGGGGTGGCCGATCCGGTCGGGACGTTCCTCTCCGCCATCCCGCTGAACTTCTACGCGCTGGGCGCTTTCGTGCTGGCCGGCGCGGCGGCGGCGCTCGGTCTGGACTGGGGGCCGATGAAGCGGGCGCAGGCGCGCGCGCTCGAAGGTCGGGTCGGCGCGGAGGACGCGGTCTCGCTGGCCGACCCGGAGCGGATGGCGCCCGAGCCGCCCGAGGGGGCGCCGCGCCGGCCGGTGAACATGGTCCTACCGATCGCCGCCATGGTCGTGAGCATGCCGCTCTTCATGTGGATCACCGGAGACGGGCGCCTGGCGGACGGCTCCGGCTCGACCAGCGTGCTGTGGGCCGTGCTCACCGGGCTCGGCGTGGCGTGGGCGCTCTCGGCCGCTCAGCGGATCCTCGACCTCGAGCGGCTGACCAAGGCGAGCCTACAGGGCGCGGGCGCGCTCACCGGCATGGCGCTCGTGCTCCTGCTGGCCCTCGCCCTCGGCGACGTCACCCGGGCGATGGGGACGGGCGAGTTCGTGGCGGGTGCGGTCGCCGGGCGGTTGGCGCCGGCGGTCCTGCTTCCGCTCGCCTTCTTCGCGGCGGCGGGGATCTCCTTCGCGACGGGGACGAGCTGGGGCACCTTCGCGATCATGCTCCCGGTGGCCGTGCCGCTCGGCGCGGCCTTGGGGCTGCCCTTGGCGGCGTTCGTGGCGGCCGTCCTCTCGGGCGGCATCTTCGGCGACCACTGCAGCCCGATCAGCGATACGACGATCATCGCCTCGCTGGCCGCGGCCACCGACCACATCGACCACGTGCGGACCCAGCTACCGTACGCGCTCGCGGTGGGCGGCGTGGCCACCGCCGCATTCGCCCTCACCGGCCTCCTGATCGCCTGAGCGGCCGGGGCGGGGTCGCCCCGTGCGGTTCGGGAAGCATCGCCCGCGTTTGCCGGCCGGGGGCGTCCGGCCTATCCTCGTCCGCGCCCGGCGTCTTCCGGAGCCCTTCTGAACGGAGGGAAGCGTGACCGCGTTCGCGACGGCGGAGTGGCTCGCGGTCCTGGCCTTCGCCGCGATCGCCGGCGGCGCCGGGCTGGCCGGCGTATGGCTGATGGTCCGGCACGAGGGTTTGGCCCGCCGGCATACCGGGGAGCTCGTCGTGTTCGCCAGCGGGCTCCTGGTGGCCGGTTCCCTCCTCCACCTGCTGCCGCACGGGGGCGAGCTGACGGGGCCTGTGGCCGCCTCGGGATGGGCCCTGGCCGCCTTCGCCCTCCTCTTCGTGGCCGAGAACCATTTCCTGGCGCATCCGCACGGGCGGGCGGACGAGCCCCCGCACGGGCGTGGCGTGTCGGGCATGGCCGCCGTGCTCGGGCTCGGCCTGCACGGGGTCCTGGACGGGGTGGCGGTCGGGGCGGGCTTCTCCGCCAGCCTGCTCACCGGCGGGGTCATCGTGTTTCTCGTCGTGTCGCACAAGCTGCCGGTCGGCATCGCCTCCATGGGCATCCTGTACCACACGGGGCTGGACCGTCGGCGGGCCGCCCGCTACAGCGTGATCGTGGCGCTGCTGACGCCTCTGGCCGTGCTCGCCAGCTACGTCTTCCTTCGCGATGCGTCCGAGCCGGTGCTCGGGGCGCTGATCGGCGGGGCCGGGGGCGCCTTCCTGTACGTGGGCGCCGCGGACCTGCTGCCGGAAGGACAGTCCGGGGGGCTCCTCCGGAGCACGCTGCTCTTCCTGGTCGGCGTGGCGGTGGTGGTCCTGCTGCTCGCGGTGGCCGGTCCGCCGTAGACCGGGGCCCCGGTCCGACCCGACCCGGGGGACCGGTCCGCCGGGAGCCGGGCGCCCCTCCGCCGGTCCGCGCCGAGCCGGGCATGAACCCGGGGCGCCGCTCCGGGTAGGGAAAGCCGTCACACGCGGGGGCCGTTCGGCGGCCCCGGAGGCGTTCGACCCGCGGAATGGACGGCCCCGTGCACCGCTCGCTGACCGGAGCCGCGCGACCCCTGGTGGCGATCGTCCTGGCGTTCCAGGCGCTCGCTTTGATCGGCGTGCCCCTGGCGCACGCCGTGGCCGAGGCCCGCGCCCCGCTGGTCGCCATTCACGTGGAGGGGGAGGACGCGCCTCCCTGCCCGCCGGGCCACGACGAGGCGCTCTGCCACCTCTGTCAGTTCACCAAGCTGCAGCTCCTCCGCGCCGGGGGCGCCGCCGAGCGCGCGCCCCTCGCCCTGGGCGCGCTCTCCGCCACCCCCGCGCTCCCGGAGCTCCCGGGACGCGCGTTCCACGCCTCTCCCGCCGCCCGGGCCCCGCCCCTGTCCTGACCTCCGGCGACAGTCGGGGAGACCGGGGCGGGGGAGACCTCCCCCCGGCCGGTTTCCCCCTCGCGACGCGCTGCCGCCGCGCGGAAGCACCGGCGGGAGCGACAGCGACGCGATCCACGGCCTCGGCGATCGATGCGTTCGACGCCGCGGTCGCTTCCGGACGGAAGGGGTACGGGAGATTCCTGCGAGCATGATCCATCTCGAGCACATAGTGGGGCGACACCGAGTGGGCGGCGGCGGAGGCCGCCGGGCGGCGATGATTCCGTCGGTCGGTCTTCGGGCGGCGCTGGCGGTGTGGGTCGGCCTCCTGACGGCG
>CAZTGV010000037.1:0-8504 GCA_964613475.1 uncultured Gemmatimonadota bacterium | reverse complement strand
TCCGTCGGTCGGTCTTCGGGCGGCGCTGGCGGTGTGGGTCGGCCTCCTGACGGCGGTGGCGGCCGGCGCGCCGCCTGCCAGCGGGCAGTCCGCGCCGGAGGGGGCGATCGTCGGGCGGGTGCTGAACGCCGAGTCGGGCGCCCCGCTCCGGGCCGCCGTCGTCCGGCTGGAGGGGGAGGGGGACGTCGCGGTCACCCGCGAGGACGGCGCGTTCGACCTCCGGTCGGTGGCCCCCGGTCTGCACACGCTGATCGTGGAGCACATCGGCTTCCGGACCGAGCGGCGCTCGGTGCAGGTGGACCGAGAAGAGACGGTGCGGCTGGAGGTGGCACTCGAGCCGGCGCCGGTCACGCTGGAGGAGCTGGTCGTCACCGCCACGCTCGGGGCGCGGGCGCTGAGCGAGGCCCTTCGGCCCACGAGCGCCGTCGGCGGCCGCGAGCTGGAGCGCAAGCTCGAGGGGACGGTCGCGGCCACCCTGCGCGAGGAGCCCGGTCTCGCGGTGCGCTCGATGGGACCGGCGCCGGCGCGGCCGGTGATCCGCGGACTGGGGGGCGACCGGATCCTCATCCTGGAGGACGGGGAGCGGGTGGGGGACGCGTCCTCCACCTCGGCGGACCACGCGGTGGCGATCGATCCGCTGTCCGCCGGCCAGATCGAGGTGGTGCGCGGACCCGCGGCGCTCTTCTACGGGAGCAACGCGCTGGGCGGGGTGGTGAACGTCGTCCGTGAGGAGATCCCCCGGGAGCTCCCGGAGGGGGCGGCCTGGTCGGTGGCCCTGCACGGCCAGACGGCGAGCCCCGGGGTGGCGGCGAGCGGCTCGCTGGCGCAGGCGCTCGGACCGGTGGTACTGCGCCTCGAGGGCACGGGGCGGGCGGCGGGCGACCTCCGGACTCCGCTCGGGGTGACTCCCAACACGGACCTCGAGGGGCTGAACGGGGCCGCCTCGGCCTCCTGGATCGGCGACTGGGGGCACGCGGGAGCGGGCCTCCGGCTCTTCCGCTCCGACTACGGCATCCCGCCCGACACGCTCTCCGGCCATCCGGGCGGGGTGGACGTGGAGCAGCGGCGGACGAGCGCCCGGGGCGAGGCGCGGTGGGGCCGCGCGCTCGGGCCCTTCTCGGAGCTGACTCTGTCGGGGAGCTGGACCGACTACGAGCACCGGGAGCTCGAGTCCGGGGGCGTCGTCGGCACTCGCTTCGGCCTCATCACCCGCTCGGCGGAGGGCCGGGCGATGCACGACGCGTGGGGCCCCTTCGCCCGCGGCGGGATCGGCGCGCGGGTCGAGGAGGTGCGCTACGGCTCCGACGTGGGGCGCGGAGTGATCCGGGCCGACGAGCGCTCGGCCGGGCTGTTCGCGCTCGAGGAGGTGGAGGCCGGACCGTGGGAGCTCCAGGCCGGCGGGCGCTACGACGTGCAGCGAAGCGTGCCGGTAAACGTCGACGAGGTGCGGGGGGTCGCCGCCCGGGCCCGCACCTTCCACAGCCTGTCGGGATCCCTGGCGGTGCTGCACGAGGTGGCGGAAGGGGTGCGGGTGGGCGTGAGCGGCGCGCGCGCGTTCCGCACTCCCTCGCCCGAGGAGCTGTTCTCCCAGGGCCCCCACCTGGCTGCCTACACGTTCGAGGTCGGCAACCCGGCGCTGCGGTCGGAGATCGGCTACGGGCTGGACGCCTTCCTGCGGATGGGGCTCCCGCGGGTGCGGGCGGAGCTGGCCCTGTTCTGGAACGAGATCGACGACTTCGTCTTTCCCGAGAACACGGGCGAGACGCGGGGGGACCTGTTCGTCTACCGGTTCGCGAACGCGGACGCCCGCTTCCTCGGGAGCGAGGCCTCCCTGGAGTGGAGCCTGGCGCCCGACCTGACGCTCGACGCGACCGGATCGTGGGTGCGCGGGACGAACCGGCTCGCCGACGAGCCGCTCCCCTTCGTGCCTCCGGTGTCCGGGCACCTGGACCTGCGGTACGAGCCGGAGCGCTGGTTCCTGATGGCGGGCTGGCGCTGGGCGCTGGAGCAGGATCGGCTGCCGGATCCTCCGGAGCTGCCCTTCGGGCAGACGTACTGCGAAGGCGGGGCGACCCCGCCGGGCTGCCGCCCGATGCCGGGCGAGTTCCGGCCGACGCCGGGCCACGGACTGCTGGACCTGGCGGGCGGGGTCCGGTGGCGGCTCGGCGGCCGCGAGCACTCGCTCACCGTGCGGGTGGAGAACCTGACGGACGTCGAGTACCGGAACCACCTGTCCTGGATCAAGGAGCTGGCGCCGGAGCCGGGACGGAACCTGAGCGTGCTGTACCGGACCGGTCTGTGAGACGTGGACCGCGGCGCCGCGTGCGCGCCGCGTCGGAGAAGCGGCGCGGTGGCGCCGCCGGGGTGAACCGAAACAAGGAGCAGACGATGCGCTTCGCGCGACGACATCGCGGCCGCGGGACGACGGCGCTGGCCGCCGGAGCCGCCTTCTTTCTGGCGGCGTGCAGCGGCGACCCGCTGGATCCGGGGAACGGAAACGGGGACGATCACGCCGATCCGGCGGGTGTACGGCTGGTCGCCGACGGCGTTCCCCTGATCGAGTACATGGACGGCGACCCGGATCCGGAGGTCCCGCCGCTGCCGGCCAACTACGCGGCGTCGGTCGGGATCACCTTCCTGGACGCGGACGGAGACCCGGTCGAGCTTCCGGCCGACGAAACGTTCGAGCTGGAGGTCACGATCGGGGACGAGGCCGTCCTCTCGTGGACGCCGGGCCAGGCGGGGGCGCCGGGCACCACGCCGCACTTTCAGGGGACGCTCCAGACGGGGGCCGAGGCCGGTACGACCACCGTGCAGCTGGAACTCGTGCACGAGGACCATGCCGAGTGGACCTCCCCGGTCATCACCGTCATGGTCGAGTGAGGCGAAGGGCAGCAAAACCTTGTGGGAAACCGCCTTAGGACCCATGACGGTCGGCGGGGATTGACCTCCGACCCGCACTTGGGTAGTGTGTTCGTCGATGTGAGGCCCGTGTTTTGAGCCAACACATCTTGAAGAGGCCTCTGATCCTTCGGTGGACGTCACGCCCTGCGTGGGAAGGCGGCAAGCCGGGGGGATGAGCGAAACCTTAGAACAGGGCTTCAAAAGAACCCCTCGCATCGTCGGGGCGGCCCCACGGGCCGCCCCTTTTTCTTCCCGCCGCGGTCGCGGAGGACGCGTCCCGCCCGGTCGTGAAAGCGCGGGACCGACCGGCGTCCTCCGATCGCCGCGGGCGACGCGCCGGTCCGCGGGGGCAGGGCCCGAAAGGAAGACGCCATGCCGAAGGTGCGCGTGACCCGCCGCGTCCACTTCTCCGCCGGCCACCGGCTCGCCCTTCCGGAGCTGAGCGAGGAGGAGAACCGTCGCCTCTTCGGGGCGTGCAGCAACCCGAGCGGTCACGGCCACAATTACGAGCTCGACATCACCGTCGAGGGCGAGGTGGACCCGCGCACAGGGTTCGTCATCGACCTGGCGCGACTGCGCGACCTCGTCCACCAGGCGGTGGTGGACGACGTGGACCACGCGAACCTGAACGTCGACGTGGGGTGGATGGAGGGGGTGAATCCGACCTCCGAGAACCTGGCCGTCCAGATCTGGCGGCGCCTCGAAGGTCGGCTGGAGGGGGCGCGGCTCGTCTGCGTGAAGCTGTGGGAGACCGAGCGCAACAGCGTGGAGTATCGCGGTGAGTGAACGGAAGAAGAGGTCCCCGGACGGCGTGGCCGGCACGATCGACGAGGCCCGGCCCGGCGAGCTCGGGTGGGCCGGCGACGGAGACCGATCCGCGCCGGAGGTCGAGGAGGCGATGGCCGGGCTGATCCGCGAGCTCCTGCCCCATCTGGGCGAGGACGCGGACCGGCCGGGGCTGGCGCGCACGCCGGCCCGGGTCGCGGAATCCCTCCGCTGGCTCACCCGCGGCTACCGGATGCGGGTCGAGGACGCGATCGGCGATGCGATCTTCGACGAGCCGCACGACAGCATGGTCCTGGTGAAGGACATCGAGCTCTACTCGCTCTGCGAGCACCACCTGCTGCCGTTCTTCGGCAAGGCCCACGTCGCCTACATCCCCGACGGTCGCATCCTCGGCCTCAGCAAGGTGCCCCGGATCGTCGAGGTGTTCGCCCGCCGGCTCCAGGTCCAGGAGCGGCTTACGGAAGAGATCGCCGCGGCGCTCGAGGACGTCCTCGCCCCGAGGGGGGTCGGCGTGGTCGTGGAGGCCTACCACCTGTGCATGATGATGCGGGGAGTCGAGAAGCAGAACAGCAAGACGATCACCAGCGCGGTGCGTGGGACGTTTCGGCGAGACCAGCGCACGCGCGAGGAGTTCCTGCGGCTGGCGCTCTCTCCCCAGTTCATCTCCTGATCCCCGCGCTGCCGCCGGTCCGGCCCGAAGCGGGGAGCGCCGCGGGGTGAGCGGCGGGCCGCTGGCCGGCCGCTCGGCGCTGGTGACCGGCGCCAGCCGCGGGATCGGCCGCGCCCTGGCCCGCGCCCTGGCGGAGGAGGGCGTGCGGCTCGCGCTCTCTTCCCGCGGCGGGGGGGCGCTCGAGGCGTCGGCCGCCGAGCTCGGAGCCGTGGCGGTCCCGGCCGACCTGTCGGCGCCGGACGGCCCGGAGCGGCTGGCCGAGGCGACGCGGGCGCGGCTGGGCGGGGCGCCGGACCTGCTGTTCAACGTGGCGGGCGTGTTCGAGCTCTCCCCGGCCGCCCGCACCTCCGCCGCCGTCCTGGACCGTCACCTCTCGGTGAACGTCCGGGCCCCCCTCCTGCTGAGCCGCGCCTTCCTACCGGAGCTCCTGGAGCGCGGATGGGGGCGGCTCGTCCATCTCGGCTCGGTGGCCGGCCGGCGGGGGTTTCCCGAGAACGCCGCCTACGCCGCCTCCAAGCACGCCCTGCGCGGCTTCCATCGGGTGCTCCGGCTCGAGCTCGCCGGCACGGGCGTGGCCAGCGTGCTCGTCGAGCCCGGGCCGGTGGACACCGGGGCCTGGGACCCTTACGAGGCCCGACTCGGGGACGATCTGCCGCCGCGGGCGAGCATGTTGCGCCCCGAGACGGTGGCCCGAGCCGTGGTGGGGCTGCTGTGCCAGCCCGGCGAGGCGGTCCAGGGCGAGCTGTGCCTCCTTCCCGGCTGAGGATGGCCCGCGCCTCGCGAGCCGGGCGGTGCTGATCGCGCTGACCGAGGGGCTCGGCTGTCCCGTCTGCCTCGCGCGCGAGGGGCAGGCGCCCCCGCAGGGGCTGGTCGCGTTCGCGGAGGTGCGGTCGGGTGGGTGGGTGCGGCGCGGCTCGCTCGGCTGCGTCGTCTGCGAGACGCGCTTCCCGATCGAGCGAGGCGTGATCGACTTCGGGTCCCCGGCCCGGCAGCCCGCGTCCGCGCAGCCGGCGTCCGGGCGTCCCTCCTCCGGGCGGGCGTCCTCCGGAGGGGCGGGCGGAGGGGCGGCTTCCGGGTCCCCGGCGCCGGACGCGGTCGCCCTGGCGGCGCTCCTGGGTCTGGACGCCGGCTCCGCGGGGGTCGTCCTGGTCGGAGAGGGGTTGGGCACCCGGGCGCTCGCCCTGGCTGCCCTCGCCGGCGGGATCCGCGTCCTCGCCCTGCACGCGGCCGCCCCCGCGCCGGAGGTGGAGGAGGGATCCGACGGCGCGGTGACGCGCGCTTACGGGGTGCCGCCGGCCGTCCTGCCGCTGCTGTCGGGCCGGTTGCGCGGCGTGGCCCTCCTGGGCGGTCCGCCGGCCCGCGTGCGCGAGGCGGCGCGCGCGCTCGCCCCCGGAGGCCGTCTGACGGTGCTGCGGCCGAGCGAGGAGGCGCGCGCGGCGGTGGAGGGCCTGCCGCTCCGGCTGCTGGCGGCCGATGCGCGGGCGCTGGTGGCGGTCCGAGAGTGAGCCGCGCGCTCGTTGCTCCGGTTCCACCCGCCGCCTAACTTCCCCGTGCTCGGACGTGGCGCCGCCGACTCGACCATCTCCAGAGAGGATGCGACTGAACACGAGGGCGTTCGGCATCGCCGCCGGGCTCGTCGCCGCCACCATCACGTTCGGGACGACCCTGGCCGCCCTGGCGGTTCCCGGCGAGGTCACCGCCTCGCCCTTCCTGAGCGGGGTGCTCTTCGGATACTCGGTCAGCCCGGCCGGCGCGTTCATCGGAGCGCTCTGGGCGTACGCCTACGGCTTCCTGGCCGGAGCCGCGTTCGCCTTCGCCTACAACACCGCGGCGGCGCCGCAGGAGCCGCCCCCGGCGGACCGGGAACCCGCCGCGGGCCTCTAGCGGCGACCTGCTGACAAGCCGCCCGGAAGGGGACGCGCGATGCCGTGGTGGAAGTTCTGGGAGCGGGAGCCCGCGGACGTGGCGCCCGACTACTACGAGGAGGGTGTCGCCCTGGCCCGCCAGGAGCGCTACCACGAGGCGCTCACTTCCTTCCGGCTCGCACTCCGCGAGCGTCCCGACGACCCCGCGACCCTGGAGCAGATGGCGGTCGTCTACACGCAGATCGGGCTGCCGGAGGAGGCGATCAAGCTGTACCACCGGGCCATCGGGCTGCGTCCGCGGAGCGCGTCGGCCCACTACGGGATCGCCTTCCTCCTCCTGCGGCAGGGGGACGAGGATGCCGCGGCCGACCACCTGCGTCGCTTCCTGGCCGCGGATGGGGGGGCGGACGGCGCGGAGATGGAGCGCCACCGGCGGCACGCGCGGCAGACTCTGGCGCGCCTGACCGCCGCGGCCTCCGAGCCCGAGGAAGGCTCCGATGAGCGCTGAGCGCGCCGGAAGGCCCCGATGAGCGCCGAGGGCGCCATGGAGAGCCGCGCGGGCGCGGCGGAGAGTAGCCCGGGAGGCGCGGCGAGCCCCGCGCCGGCCGCGGCGAGCCCCGCGGCGCCCCCCGCGACCTCCCCCGAGAACGGGGACGCCGGCATCCTGGAGCGGCGCCGGAGCGTCCGGCGGCAGGCCGGCGCGCCGATCGAGCGGACGCCGGGCACGCTGGTCGACGTCTTCTTCGACGCGCTGGAACGCTTCGACCGGCCGGACGCGCTCCTCCATCGCCGGCCCGACGGCGCCTGGGAGCACCTGTCGCACCGCATGGTGGCGGAGCGGGTCCGGGCGCTCGCCCTCGCCCTGCGGGCGCTCGGCTACGAGCGTGGGCAGAAGGTCGGGATCATCTCCCACACCCGGCTCGAGTGGGCCCTGGCCGACTGGGCCATGATCATGGCGGGCCTGGTGCCGGTCCCGGTCTACCCGCAGCTGCCCCCGGACCAGGTGGCGTTCGTCCTCGGAGATGCGGGGGCCGTGGCCTGCTTCGTGGCCGATCGCGAGCAGCTGGAGAAGCTCGCGGCGGTCCGCGACCGGCTGCCCGACCTGAGGCGCGCGTTCCTCTTCGATTCGGAAGCGCTCCCTTCAGGGGCGCCGGAGACGCTGTCGCTCGAGGCGCTGGCGGAGCGCGGCCGGGAGGCCGAGTCGGCGCTGGGCGCCGAATACGAGGCGTACGCGCGCCGAGCTCGTCCGGAGGACCTGGCCACCCTGATCTACACGTCGGGCACCACCGGCACGCCGAAGGGCGTGATGCTGACGCACGACAACCTGCACAGCAACGTCGTCCTCACCACCCGGCGCTTCCCGGTCCAGCCCGGGGACCGGGCGCTGTCGATCCTGCCGCTCTCGCACGTCTTCGAGCGCACGGCCGGCCATTACATCATGTGGTACAACGGGATCTCGATCGCGTACGCCGAGTCCCCCCGCACGGTGGTCCGGGACATGGGCGAGGTGATGCCGACCCTGATGACGGCCGTGCCCCGCGTGTACGACAAGGTGCTCGAGGGGGCGCAGGCGGCCTCGCGGGAGGGAGGGGCGCTGAAGGCCCGGATCTTCGACTGGGCCCGGAGCGTGGGGGAGGGCCGGGCGGAGCGGCGGCTGGCGGGCGAGCGCCCCGGACCGTGGCTCGAGGTCCGGTACCGGCTGGCCGACCGCCTCGTGTTCTCGAAGCTGCGCGCGCGGACCGGCGGTCGGATCCGCTTCTTCGTGAGCGGCGGGGGGCCCCTGTCCCCCGCGGTCGCCCGCTTCTTCTTCGCCGCCGGCATGCCGGTCATCGAGGGCTACGGCCTGACCGAGACCTCTCCCGTCCTCTGCTTCAACCCCCACCAGGCGGTCAAGCTCGGGACGGTGGGGCCTCCGATCCCGGGCACCGAGCTCCGGATCGCGGACGACGGCGAGATCCTCGCCCGGGGCCCGCAGGTGATGAAGGGCTACTATCGGCAGGAGGAGGCGACGCGGGCGGCGATCGACGATGAGGGATGGCTCCACACGGGCGACATCGGGGAGCTGGACGAGGACGGATACCTCTCGATCACCGACCGCAAGAAGGAGATCCTGGTCACCGCCTACGGGAAGAACATCGCGCCGGCCCCGGTCGAGGGGGCGATGCAGGGCTCCGACTTCGTGAGCCAGGCCGTCCTGATCGGCGACCGGCGCAAGTTTCCGCTGGCCCTGATCGTCCCGGACTTCGAGACGGTGACCGCGTGGGCGCGCGAGCGCGGCA
>CAZTGV010000036.1:16258-23076 GCA_964613475.1 uncultured Gemmatimonadota bacterium | reverse complement strand
TTTCGGCCCAACGCCTTAGCAGGGCGCCGCCTTAAGCCACTCGGCCACCCCTCCGAAAGGAAACGAAAGAAAAAAGCGGGCGCTCCCGCCATTGCGGGAGGCCCGGATTGGCCCGCCTGGGTTCGAACCAGGAATCTCTTGGTCCAGAGCCAAGCGTGTTGCCAGTTACACCACGGGCCAACGCCCCCGCCGAGGGGCGGACGAGTATAGCCTATCCCTCGGGGGGGAACAAGTTCCGGGGCGCCGGAAGCGGCGCCGCGCGGCCGTTTGGCGGCGGTCACGGGGTCGGAGGGACGCCATATTCATGGCGCTCCGGACGGGCTCGAGTCGCCGCGCGCCGAGCGAATCCCATACAGCTCCAGCGCGCCCTGCCGGTCGGCCGCGGCCGCGTCCAGGTCCGCCGCGATGCGGGCCAGCCGGTCGTCTCCGAGCGCGGCCTCGTTCCCTTCGTCGAACCAGGTGAGCTCCAGGAAGCGTCCGGGCGCATCCTCCCGCTCCAGGAGCTGCGTCTCGATTCCCATCGGGAAGAGGGTCCCGCTCCACTCCGCCCAGGCGGCCAGATAGCGCTCGCGACGCTCGGCGTCCACCCGTGATCGGACCGCTTGCACCCGCATACATCGTCCTCGTTCGGGTTCCTCGTTTCAGTCGCTCCCGTCCAGCCAGCCGGCCAGGCCCGACAGCACGCCGGGGGCGAGCAGCCGCACCTCCAGGCGGCGGCGGCACTCGCGAAGCGTCGGACGCTCCGAACAGAGTGCGTCGGCGAAGACCAGGCGGGCAATGCGCAAGGCGCGGGCGAGCGCCTCCTCATCGGCCGGAGGAGGAAGGAGGAAGCCGGTGCCGCGGTCGCGGTAGCCGGCCAGAAGCTCGCGGGCGCGGCGGCGCACGAGCGCGCTCTCCGTGACGACCGCCACCACCGAGCGGGCCGGCAGCGTCTGGACGAGCCGCAGCTCGCGCGCCCCGCCGCGCAGTGGCAGCGGCACCGCGTCCGCGCCCGGGGGAAGATGCGCGGCGAGGGTGCGGAGGACCGCCGCGCGGCCGACGGGGACGCCCGTGAGCGCGAGCAACGGCTCGCGGCACAGGGCGCGCGGCGCGAGCGCGGCCACAGGCTGGCGGAGCCCGCGCCGCAGCTCGTGGAGCAGCAGTCGGCGGAGCCCCGGCTCAGGCTCGACCAGCAGGAGGCGGCCGGCCCGGAGCTGGCTCCGCCACCGGGCGAGGAGCCGCGCCAGGGAGGCCGCGCGGCGGCCGGCCCCGCGTTGGGCAGCCAGGAAGCGGCGCACCGCCTCCGCCGCGCCATGCAGCTGCGATCCGGCGTCCGGATCGCCCGGCCGGACGTGTGGGTCGGGCCCCGGCCCGGCATCCGGGTCGGCCACGTACGTGCCGCCGCCGGAGACCGGAACGACCAGGCCGGCGTCCGCCAACTCGCGGTAGGCGGCCGCCACCGTGTGCCGGTGCACGTTCAGCCGCGCCGCGAGCACGCGGACGCCCGGAAGCCGCTCGCCGGGCGACAGCTCACCGTCCTGGATCGAGGCGGCGAGGCGTACGGCCACCCGGCGGCGAAGCGGCACGCGGGCCGCGGCTCGCCCGTCCGAACGGGCCGCGCGAGCGCGCGTGCGAGGTCCTCCTGGCAGTTGCGACCTCCCTTCCGAAGTCCGCGAGCGAAATCGATCTCGAGCCCGAGAGGCGGAATCGATGCCCAGGACCGGCCAGACCCCGTGCGGCTGTCCGGACCGGGCCCCGCCTGTTATCTATCTCGCCGTCCCGATCAACGGCCCGGCAACGGGCCGTTTTCGCGGGCACCCACCACCGGCTGCGCGCGTCGAAGAATCCGGACGAGGGAGAGGGCGGTGCGTCCATGAAGATCCTGGTGCTCGGAGCCGGGCTGCAGGGCTCGGCCTGCGCGTTCGACCTGCTGCGGCAGGCCGACGTGGAGCGGGTCACCCTGGCCGACCTGGAGCCCGAGAAGGCGGGCGCCTTCCTTCCCGAGGACGGGCGCCTTCGCCGCGAGCGCCTGGACTTCACCGACGAGGCGGCGCTCCGGGAGGCGATCGCCGCGCACCAAGTCGTGCTCTCGGCGGCGCCCTTCTACTTCAACGACGACCTCGCCCGCCTGGCGATCGAGGGCGCCCGGCCCTTCGCGGACCTGGGCGGAAACACGGAGGTGCTCCGGCGCCAGATGGCGATGGACGGCCGCGCCCGGGCCGCCGGCGTGGCGGTGGTCCCCGACGTCGGGCTCGCCCCCGGCCTGGTGAACGTCCTGGCGGCCGAGGGGATCCGGCGCCTCGACGAGCCCCGACGGATCCGCATGTTCGTGGGCGGGTTGCCGCAGAATCCGCGACCGCCGCTGAACTATCAGCTCGTCTATTCCCTGGAGGGCACGCTCGACTACTACACGACTCCCTCCTGGGTCCTGCGGGAGGGCCGCCTGGCCGAGGTCGAGGCGCTCTCCGAGGTCGAGACGCTCGACTTCGAAGGCCTCGGCCCGCTCGAGGCCTTCCACACCGCGGGCGGCGCCTCCCTGCTGCCCTGGGCGTTCGAGGGCGAGGTGGACCGGCTGGAGTACAAGACGCTGCGCTATCCGGGTCACGCCGAGATCATGCGGGCGGTCCGGGAGCTCGGGCTCCTCTCCCGGGCCCCGGTCGCGATCGAGGGGCACGAGGTGGCGCCCCGAGACGTCTTCATCGCCTGTGTGACCCCGCGCCTCACCTTCCCGGACGAGCCGGACCTGGTCGTGCTGCGCGTGGTCGCCGAAGGGACGCGCGAGGGACGGCGGATGCGCCTGACCTGGAACCTGATCGACCGGGCGGATCCCGAGACGAAGGTCTCGGCCATGGAGCGGACGACCGGCTTCTCCCTGGCGATTACGGGGCTCCTCCTCGGACGAGGGGCGATCGAGCGCCCGGGGGTGCGGCCGGCCTACGAGGCGCTGCCCTACGAAGCGTATCTGGACGCCCTGGCCGAGCGGGAGATCCGGGTGCGGTTCCGCGAGCGCGAGCGCGACGCCGAGCGCCCGGCCGAAGGCGCGCCGGACGCGGGCACGAACACGCCGGACGCGGGCCCGAGGGCGTCGAACGCGGGGCCGGGCGCGCCGGATGCGGGCCCGGGCGCGCCGAACGCGGCCGCGAGGGGAGGGGTCTAGGAGGCCCGGGCGCGCCGCAGAGAGGCGAGCAACGCCTCCGCCGGCCGCGCGTTCAGCACGTCCTCCGGCTCGAGCCAGGCGCGGCGGGCCTGCTCCACCCCGTAGCGCAGGAACTCCAGCTCGCGGATGCGGTGGGCGTCCGTGCTGATCGCCACCTTCACCCCCAGCTCGCGCGCCCGCAGGATGTGCGTGTCCTTGAGGTCCAGCCGGTCCGGCTGGGCGTTGAGCTCCACCGCCACCCCGTGCTCCGCGCAGGCGCGCAGGACCTCGTCGACCTCGAACTCCATCGGCTCGCGGCGGTTGATGATCCGCCCCGTCGGGTGGGCGAGGATGTCCACCGAGGGGTGCTCGAGCGCCCGGAGGATTCGGTCCGTCTGCCGGACGGCGGGAAGGCCGAAGAAGGAGTGCACGGAGACGACTGCCAGGTCGAGGCGCGCCAGCATCTCGTCCGACAGGTCCAGCGCTCCGTCCTGGAGGATGTCCACCTCCATGCTCCGGAGGATCCGGATCCCGGGGTGTCGGGCCTGGACCTCCTCGAGCTCCTCCCACTGGCGGAGCAGCTTCTCCTCGTCGAGGCCCTCGATCATCGCGAGCGCCTTGCTGTGGTCGGTGATCGCGAAGTACTCGTGGCCGAGCGCGGCGCAGGCGACGAGCATCTCCTCGACCGTGTGCCGGCCGTCGGACCAGCGGGAGTGCATCTGGAGGTCCCCGCGCAGGTCCTCGAGCGTCAGCAGTCGCGGCAGCTCGCCGCGCTCGGCGGCCTCGATCTCGCCACGGTCCTCCCGGAGCTCGGGGGCGATCCAGGGCAGCCCGACCGCCTCGTAGACCGCCTCTTCGGTCGCGCCGGCCACCCGCTCGCCGACCGCGACCGGCTCGCCGGAAGGCGCGGCTTCGCCGTCATCCGGGCCTCCCCCGGACCCATTCGAAGCCGACGGTCCGTTCGAGGCCGACCCGTCCTCGCCGTCGTCCTCCGGCGCGGGGCGGAAGACGCCGTACTCCGAGAGGCGGAGTCCCCGGTCCAGCGCCCGCTGGCGCAGCCGGATGTTGTGGGCCTTGGAGCCGGTGAAGTAGACGAGCGCCGCGCCGTAGCTCTCCGGCGGCACGGCCCGGAGGTCCACCTGGACGCCGCCCCGGAGCACCACCGAGGTCTTCGTGTCGCCGGCGGCGAGGACCTCGACGACCGCCGGGTAGCCGCGCAGCCGCTCCATGATGCCGGAAGGGGTGGTGGAGACGGCCAGCAGGTCCAGGTCGCCCACCGTCTCGCGGCGCCGGCGGTAGCTCCCCGCGATCTCCAGCCGCTCGAGCCCCGGGGCCTCCCGCAGGTGGTTCAGGAGCGGCCGGACGAGCTGGTCCGCCTCGGCGAGGCGGCAGCGGCTGGTGTGCCGGCGGTAGGCCTCGATCCCGTCCAGGATCTTGGCCTGCGTCTTCTCCCCGAAGCCCGAGACCCGGGCCACCTCGCCGGCGCGGGCCGCCTCCTCGAGCGCGTCCACCGTCTCGATGCCGAGCTCGTCCCAGAGCTGCCGCGCGCGCTTCGGCCCGAGCCCGGGAAGGCGCATGAGCTCGATGAGCGAGGGCGGCACCTCGCGGGAGAGCTCGGCGTAGATGGTGAGCTGGCCCGTCTCGCACAGCTCGCGGATGTGCTTCGCCATCTCGGTCCCGATCCCCGGCAACCGGGTGAGCGCGCCCTCCGTGTCGCACAGCTTCCGCATCGGGACGGCGTGGGTCTCCACCGTGCGGGCGGCGTTCCGATAGGCGCGGACCCGGAAGGGGTTCGCCTCGCGGATCTCCAGCAGGTCGGCCACCGAGTCGAGGAGGGCGGCGATCTCCACGTTCTCCATCGCGCGGTCGGACGCGCCGCGCTCGCCCGAGTCCGGTGTGTCGCCCTGGGCGTCGGGCCGCTCCTCGCCGTTCCGCTCAGGCATCCGGCACCTCGTCCCCGGCGCCGCGCGCCTCCAGCAGCGCCGCGAAGCCGGCCTCGTCCAGCAGCTCCACCTCCAGCTCGCGCGCCTTCTCGAGCTTGGAGCCCGCGTTCGCGCCGGCCACCAGGTAGTCGGTCTGGCCGCTCACCGCGGAGGTGGCGCGCCCGCCGAGCCGCTCCACCAGCTCCTCCGCCTCGCGCCGTCGCCAGCGCTCCAGCTCGCCCGTGAACACGAAGCGCAGCCCCTCCAGCGGCGCGGGGCCGGCCGCCTCGGCGCCTGGCGGCCCCTCCGGCTCGGCCAGGCTGACGTGGGAGAGCAGGTCGTCCAGAAGCTCGGCGTTCCGGGACTCGCGGAAGAAATCGGCGATCTGCGCGGCCATGATCGGGCCCACGCCGTCCACCTCCTGGAGCGCCTCCTCGTCCGCCTCGCGCAGCGCCCGAAAAGAGCGGAAGTGCCGCGCGAGGGCCCGCGCCACGGCCGCGCCCACCTCGGGGATGCCGAGGCCGTAGACGAAGCGCTCGAGCCGGAGGTTTCGGGCCGCCCGGTGGATCGCGGAGACCAGCTTGCCGGCGGAGACCTCCGCGAACCCCTCCAGCTCCATCAGCTGCTCCGGTCCCAGCAGGAAGAGGTCGGGGAGCCGACGGACGAGGCCCGTCTCAACCAGCAGCGCCGAGGTCTCCGCCCCCAGGCCGGCGATGTCCAGCGCGGCGCGCGAGCCGAAGTGCTGGATGCGCCCGGCGAGCTGGGCCGGGCACTCGAAGCCGTTCGGGCACACGGTATAGGGCCCCCGCTCCACCAGCTCGGCGCCGCAGGAGGGGCAGCGCTCCGGCATCCGCCACTCGGCGGCCCGCTCGCGGCCCTCCTCCTCGATCCGCTCCACCACCTGCGGGATCACGTCGCCGGCGCGCTGGATCCGCACCCGGTCCCCCTCGCGGACGTCGAGCCGGCGGACCTGCTCGCGGTTGTGGAGGCTGGCGCGGCTCACCGTGACGCCGCCGATGTCCACCGGCCGCAGGAGGGCGATCGGGGTCACCGCGCCGGTCCGGCCGACGCTCGGGGCGATCCCGAGCACCCGCGTCACCTCCCGGCGGGGCGGGAACTTGTGGGCGAACGCCCAGCGCGGGTGGTGGGAGGTGGCGCCGAGCCGCTCGCGCAGCGCCAGGTCGTCCAGCTTCACGACCACTCCGTCGATCTCGTAGTCCAGGTCGTCCCGGCCGGCCTCCAGCTCGGCGTGGAAGGCGAGGATCTCCTCCACCGAGTCGGCGCGCCGCTCCAGCTCGTTCACCCGGAGGCCCCAGTCGCGGAGCGCCCGCAGCGTCTGCCAGTGGGTCGAGACGTCCCCGTCGCCCGCCAGCAGGTCGAACACGTAGATCTCGAGCGGCCGCTCCGCCGTGATGCGGGGGTCGAGCTGTCGCAGCGAGCCGGCGGCGGCGTTGCGGGGATTGGCGAACGGGGTGCGCCCCTCCTCCACCAGGCGCTGGTTCAGCGCCTCGAAGGCGCCGATCCGCATGATCACCTCGGCCCGCACGGAGAGGAAGGGCGGCACGGGGCGGCGGTCGTCGCGGAGCCGGAGCGGGACCGTCGGGATGGTGCGCACGTTGGCGGTCACCCCCTCGCCCCGGTAGCCGTCCCCCCGGGTGGCCGCGCGGGCGAGACGGCCCTCCTCGTAGACGAGCTCCACGGAGGTCCCGTCCAGCTTGGGCTCGAGGACGTAGAGGGGCCGCTCGCCGGCGGCGGCCGCGGCGGCCTCCTGAGCCTCCTCC
>CAZTGV010000036.1:12247-16158 GCA_964613475.1 uncultured Gemmatimonadota bacterium | reverse complement strand
CCTCCGCACCCTCGGACTCCTCCGCCTCCTCTGCGGCCGCGCGCGCCGCGACCGCCTTCCGCATGCGCTCGTCGAAGCGCCGGAGCGCCTCCTCGCGGACGTCGGAGTCCAGGCTCAGCATCGGGGCGGCGTGCTCCACCGTCGGGAACTCGTCGAGCGGGGCCGCGCCCACGCGCTGGGTGGGGGAGTCCGGGCTGCGGAGCTCCGTGTGGCGCTCCTCGAGCTCCACCAGCTCGCGGTAGAGCCGGTCGTACTCCGCGTCGGAGATCTCCGGCGCGTCCTCCACGTAGTAGAGGTGGTCGTGACGGCGGATGGCCTCGCGCAGCTCGCGGACGCGGGCCGCCGGATCCGCCTTCGCCTCGGTCTCGCTCGTCACTCCGCCTCCGTGCGAATGTCGTGCGAACGTCGTGCGGGCCGCCCGGTGTCCCCCGCCGCTCCCGCATCGGCTCCCCGACGCCCGCGCGTCCGCTTCCGACCGTCCGCCTCCACCGGCGAAGGATCGCGCGGTTGGCCGGGCCGCCGCAAATCCTGCCGGGGATTGCCGCCGGTCGTCCGGGGCGGAAGATTCGGGCCCGTGAGCGGGCGGCGAGCGGATCCGGCGAGGCGCACGGCAGGGCGGGAGACGGTCCCGTGAGATGGTGCCCCACCCTGGCGGCCCTCGTCGCGCTGACGTCGCTCGCCCCGCCGGGCGTGTCGGGCCAGGACGCCGCCGATCCCGACACGGCCCGCACCGAGGCCACCCGAGCTCACCTCGACCGTCCGGAGCGGCAGCGGGCGGAGTGGCTGCCCGACACCACGGCCTTCGCGCCGCTGCTCGCCGCCCCGCGCGAGACGGGCCTCCGCGGCTCCTTCCTGCTCGCCGACCGCTCGCGCCTCGTCGGTCCCGCGGTGCCCCCGGATGCCGATGGCGGGAGCGAATTCGTCACCGGCGACTTCGACGGCCGGAACGTCGAGGCCTCCGTGGCGCTCGGCCACCGGATCCCGGTCGTGATGCTCCGCCGGGAGGACGCGCGCGGCCCGACCGTGGTGCTCGAGTTCGAGGTCGGGACGTTCAGCCGCTTCTTCATGCAGACCTCCGAGAAGGACCTGATCAACATCGACTACCGGGTCGGGATCCCGCTGTCGGTCGGCTGGCGGGCCTGGGAAGGCCGGGCGGAGATCCGTCACCTGAGCTCCCACCTGGGCGACGACTTCGCGCGCCGGTTCGGGGTCGGCGAGCGTCAGGTGAGCATGGAGGGCGTGGAGCTCCTGGTGGCCCGCCGCTTCGGGCCGAGCCTGCGCGCCTACGTGGGCGGCGAAGCGAACCTCCACGCCAACGACGACATCGAGCGCACGGCGGCGCGCGTCGGGCTCGAGCTCGATCGGGGGACCACCGCGCGGGACGTGTCGCCCCGGCCGTACGCCGCCCTCGACCTCCGGATGAACGCCGAGGTGGAGCGGCTGGAGGGCGCGGGGGTGGCGGGCGTCGCGTTCCGCTTGCGGGGCGCGCGGGTCGGCCTGGAGGCGCGCGGGCACTTCGGGCCGTCGGCGATGGGATGGCTGCGGGACCTCGAGGAGTCGTACTGGGGCCTGGGTCTCCGGGTGGAGCCGTGATCGGAGCCGCCTGACCGTGGCGTCTCCCGCCCCCGCCGGCCTCGCCGACTACGACGATCTCGACGGCCTCGGCCTGGCGCGGCTGGTCTCGACGGGCGAGGCGCACCCCCGCGAGCTGGTGGACGCGGCGATCGCGCGCATCGAGCGGCGCGACCCGGCGGTGAACGCGGTCACCCGGCCACTGTTCGACGAGGCGCGCCGCCGCGCTGACGGACCGCTCCCCGACGGCCCTTTCCGCGGCGTTCCCTTCCTGCTCAAGGATCTCGGCGTCGACTACGCGGGCACGCCGACGACCGCGGGCTCGCGCGCCCGGCGCGACCGGATCGCCGGGACGCATTCGGAGCTCGTGGAGCGCTATCTCGCCGCCGGCCTCATCGTGGTCGGGAAGACGAACGTCCCCGAGCTCGGGCTCGCCCCGACCACCGAGCCGGAGCTCCACGGCCCGACCCGGAGCCCGTGGGACCCGGAGCGCACGGCGGGAGGCTCGAGCGGGGGCTCCGCCGCGGCGGTGGCCGCCCGCATGGTCCCGATGGCGCACGCGAGCGACGGGGGCGGCTCGATCCGCATTCCGGCGTCCGCCTGCGGGCTGTTCGGCCTCAAGCCGACCCGCGGCCGGACGCCGCCGGCGCCGGATCCGGGCGAGTCCTGGTTCGGCCTCTCGGTGGACCACGCGGTGACCCGCACGGTTCGGGACAGCGCCGCCCTGCTCGACGCGACCCTCGGCGGCTGGCCGGGCGCCCCCTACGCGGCGCCGCCGCCCGGCGGGCCGTTCCTGGACGAGGTGGGCCGCGACCCCGGACGGCTCCGGATCGCGCTCTGCACGGAGCCCCTGATGGGCGAGACGATGGACCCGGCCTGCGCGCGGGCGGCCGAGGAGGCGGCCGAGCTCTGCGAGGCGCTGGGCCATCGCGTGGAACCGGCCGCGCCGCCGATCCACCGCCAAGCCCTCACCGAGGCGTTCCTCCAGCTGGTGGCGGCGGACACGGCGCGGCAGCTGGCGGACGACGTACGGGCCTCGGGGCCCGCGCCGGCCCGGGAGGACTACGAGCTGACGACCCGGTTCACCGCGGCCGTGGGCCGCGTGCTGGGCGCCGATCGGCTGGCGGCCGCCTGGGCGGAGATGCGGCGGACCGGCCGGGCCATGGCCGGCTTCCACCGGCACCACGACGTGCTCCTCACGCCGACGCTCGGCCGGCCCCCGTGGACGCTGGGCGAGCTCGCCCCGAGTCCGGCCGAGCGGCGCGTGCTGGCCGCGCTGTGCCGCGCGCCGGTCCGGCCCGCCGTCCTGGCGGCCTTCCGGCGGATGAGCGAGGACTTGCTGGAGCCGATCCCGAACACGCCGCTGTTCAACCTGACCGGGCAGCCCGCCGCATCGGTCCCGCTCGGCCAGACGGCGGAGGGCATGCCGGTCGGCGTGCAGATCGCCGCGGCGTTCGGGGAGGAGGCCACCCTCTTCCGGCTGGCCGCGCAGCTGGAGGTGGCACAGCCCTGGGCCTCCCGCCGCCCACCCGCGGTCGAGTGACGGTCCACAGCCCCGAAGCTCCGCGGCGGAGCAGGCCCGCGGTGCGACCGGCGGCGCTCATTCGCACGAACGGCTCGACTCGGAAGACCGAGAGGACACGACCATGGACGAGATCACCATCTACCTGGCCGGCGAGATCCACAGCGACTGGCGCGCCCGCTTCCGAGGGCTCCTGGAGGAGCGGGAGGTCCCGGCGGAGTGCGTCGGGCCGCAGGAGGTCCACGAGCGCTCCGACGCGGTGGGCGAGGACATCCTCGGCGAGCAGCCGGGCCCCCGGTACCGCGACCTGATGGGCGCCCGGGTGAACACGCTCCGCACGCGCGTCCTGCTCCGCCGCGCGGACCTGGCGGTCGCCTATTTCGGGGAGAAGTACCGCCAGTGGAACACGGCGGCGGACGCGGGGGCGGCGGTCGCTGAGGGGATCCCGCTCGTGCTGGTCCGGTCCGCCGACCTCACGCACGCTCTGAAGGAGCTGGACGCGCTCGCCGCCTTCACGGCGGAGACGCTGGAGCAGGCGGCGGACGCCGTGGCCCACATCTTCGAGTGAGGTCTCGAAAGGGCCCCGGGGCGCCACGAACCGCCTTGGCATGCGCCCGGCAAGCACACTTTACTGAAACGTAAAGCGCGTTCGAACCTGGGCCGGGCTCACCCGCTCAGCGCCTCCGCCGCCCGTCGCCACACCTCGTCGAAGGCCTCCTTCGTCAGCACGCCCGTGAAGGTGTTCTGCTGGCTAGGATGGTAGCTGGCGAGCAAGAGGAGCTTCCGCGTGCCCAGACGCCTCCGGCCCTCCGCCCCG
>CAZTGV010000036.1:2615-12147 GCA_964613475.1 uncultured Gemmatimonadota bacterium | reverse complement strand
CGTGCCCAGACGCCTCCGGCCCTCCGCCCCGCGATCGCTCTCCGCGCCGCGATCGGCAGCGGCGCCCTCCGGATCCCGCCAGGCGGGGAGCGCCACCTCCCGCCCGTGCCCGAAGGAAGGCTTCGGGACCGGCACCGGCGCGCGCCGCTCCCGCAGGACGCGCAGCAGGTGCGTCCAGGCGTAGCCGCCCAGCGCCACGATCACCCGCAGCGAGCCCAGCAGGTCCAGCTCGCGCTCCAGGTAGGAGCGGCAGTTGCGCCGCTCGGAGGGGAGCGGGCGGTTGCCGGGCGGGGCGCAGCGGACGACCGCGGTGAGCCAGGCGTCCCGCAGCCGCAGGCCGTCGCCCCGCGCCTCGGAGGTGGGCTGGTTGGCGAAGCCCGCCCGGTGCAGGGCCCCGAAGAGCCAGTCGCCCGAGCGGTCGCCGGTGAACATGCGCCCGGTCCGGTTCGCGCCGTGCGCCGCCGGGGCCAGGCCCACGATCAGCAGCCGGGCGGCGGCATCCCCGAAGCCCGGGACTGGCCGCCCCCAGTATTCCTCGTCCGCGAAGGCCGCCCGCTTCTCCCGCGCTACCCGCTCCCGCCACTCGACGAGCCGCGGGCAGCGGAAGCAGCCGACGACGTCGCGGGCCACCCCTTGCAGCCCCTCCGCCCGCCCGCCTACGCGCCCGATCCGTCCGCCTCTCCATCCTCCGCCCGCAATGCTACGTCCGCCGCCTCCTTGGCCGCCGACAGCACGATGGACGTGTTCGTCCCCTCGATCCCGGGAAGCCCCAGCATGCGCTTGATCTCCCGGTTCATCTCCTTCTCGTTCCGGAAGCGGCCGATCACCAGGATGTCGAACTCGCCGGTGATCTCGTAGACGTGGGTGAGGTGGGCGTCCTCGCTCAGCGCCTCCACGATGGCGGGAAGGGCGTCGCCCCGCGCCTTGATCTTCGTCACCGCCACCAGCCCGAATCCGAGCTTCCCGTAATCCAGCACCGGACGGAAGCCGGTGATCACCCCGCGCTCCAGCAGGTCGTTCAGCCGGTTGCCGACCGTGCTGGGCGAGACGTCCAGGACCTCCGCGAGCTGCCGGAGCGACCGGCGGGCGTCGTCACGCAGCGCCTCGATGAGCCGGACGTCGAGGTCACGATAGGTCATCGGGGAGCTCCTTGATCTGCAGCCGCCGGTCGGCGATCGGGGGCGGGGGACGGGAGCCGTCCCGTCCGTACAGGTGGCGCTCGCGGCGGCGGTGCGCCCCGAGCGGATAGCGCCAGTAGCGCCAGGGGAGCGAGATCACGTGGCGCGCGGCCCGGGGCGCCAGCGCTTCCGGCAGGTCGTCCAGCACCCCCCGACCCAGCCTCATCCGAAGCGCGTCCAGCGCCCGGAACGGCCGGGCCGGGTCGTCCCGCACCTCGGCGCGGAAGAGCCCGCTCGCCAGATGGCGCAGGCTGCGGACCGGCACGTCCTCCCCCTCCGGGAGGAAGGATACGGTGCGCAGCCACGGCGTGTGGAAGACCACATGGGCGTCGATTTCCACCAGCCAGATGCCGGGAATCCGCTCGCGCAGATGCCGCACGGCCTCCCCGCAGTGCCGCTCGTACCGATCCGGAGGCCCGAGCCGGTCGGGCGAGATCCACAGCTCGCGATAATGCGCGTCGGTCACCACCCACTCCAGCACGCCGGCGCGCGGCCCGTCGGCCCGGATCCACAGCTCCGAGCGTTCCCAGTCCCGCTCCCAGAACTTATTCACCTCGGCCGGGGCGAGCATCATGTAGCGCCACACCCAATACGCGCGCCCCTCCAGCCACCAGGGGCGGTCTTCCGGGCGCCGGTAGGCTCGCCCGGGTCCCTCGTCCACGTACAGGTAGAGCACCGGCGGCACCGGACGCGGCATGAAGAGCCAGTCCGCGAGGAGGTAGAGGACGAACAGCCCGCCGAGCGCCAGGAAGAACGGCGTCCACCCCTCCACCGCGCCAGGCCGAACGAGGGCGAGCAGGTAGCGCGCGAAGACGACCGGCAGCGCCCCCAGGACGGCGGTCGCGATATCCCGGAACACCAGCCAGATCAGCACGGCGAGGAGCGGGAAGCCGACCGGGATCCAGTACTCGAGCACCAGGGGCAGCCAGCCGGCGGCCGCCAGGAGCGGCGCCAGGACGCCCATGGCGAGGATCGCGGTGAGCGAGGCGAGCGGGAGCTTGTAGGAGGCGAAGAAGAGGCTGGCGAAGCCCGCCACCAGCCGCGGGTCCAGGATGTTCCGGGCGAGCGTCCGGCCGTCCTTCCGCACGTCCACCCGGCCGCGCTCGCCGCCCGTCAGCTCGAGGCGGTAGGGCGCCAGCGCCTCGCGCACCGCCTCCCCCATCTGGCGCCGGAAGCGGATCGGGAAGCGGCCGAGTCGCCGGAACGCCCGGAAGGGCAGGAGCACCGGGCCGAGAAAGAAGAGGAGGAGGTGGTAGCGGAAGCGAGGGAGCTCCAGATCGGGACGGTCCAGCCCCGCCCGAAACAGCCGGGACTCCGTCAGCCCGAGCTCCGCCCGCTCCTCCGGCTCCACCCCCGCCAGCCCGAACACGCCCGCCCAGTAGTCGGTGAACAGGAAGGGGCCGCGAAGGAAGCCGTGCCGCAGGAGCCACTCGACGAGCGGACCGGCGGGGGCCGCCCGGGCGGCGCGGAGACGATCGGCGATCGGCATCCCGGGGCTAGGCGTCCCCGTGGATCTTCCGGGTGAGCGCCGGCACCCGCCCCAGCAGGCGCGCGTAGAGCGCGAGCTGCCCCCGATGGTACATCTCCTGGGCGATCCCGTGGTGCATCCAGGCGAGGCGGGTGCCCCGCGTCCCGTCGAAGCGCTCGATGAGCTGCAGCAGGTGGAGCTCACCGACCTCCTGGAAGCGCGCCACGCCCTCCTCCAGCGTGCGCTCCATCGCCTCCAGCAGCGGCTCCTTCTCGCGCAGCGTCCGCAGCGAGCCGGCGTGCTCTTCCAGGAGCGCCTCGAAGGAAGCGCGGCGGAAATCGGTGTCCGGCCGGCAGAGCTCGCCCACCATGAGCGCCGAGACCTCCAGGATGTGGGCGCCCAGCTCGCCCACGCTCCGGACGCCGTCCGCCGGCCGGAAGTCGAAGCGGTCGGCGGGGAGGTTCTCCAGCTCGTCGATCACGCCGCGCCGCGCGTCCTCCCAGGCCTCCAGCGCCTCGTCGAGCAGATCTTGAAACATGTCCGACTCCTTCGCGCGTTTCTCTCGGGCCTGCTTCGGCACGCCCGCGGCGCTTCGCGAGGCCGCGCGCGTCGCCTATCTTCGTCCCATGGATGCGTGGGACCCGGAGAGAATCGAACGCGACGTGATCGTGGTCACCAGCCGCCCGGCTGAGGAAGGGACGCGCGCGTTCCAGGTAGAGGCGGGCGAGGACGTGGAACCGCCGCCGCTGGACGAGACGGTGGACCACGAGGGCGCGCTGGTCGAGCGCATGCGGGAGGCCGGCTTCCGGCTCACCATGGTGGGTGGGGGAAGCCGCTCCGACGAGGTCCGCCGCTTCTATTTCCGTCCGGCGGACTGAGCCGATGCCGAGAAGCCCCGGCGCCCGCTCGACCGCGCGGCGCCGGGGCCGTGATCGCGCGCCCGGGGGCGCGCTCGGCGCATCACTTCATCGCTACGGCGCCTGGGCGCTACTGCTGCGCCTGGGCGCTACTGCTACTGCTACTGCGCCTGGGCGCTCGCCTGTACGGCGCCCGCGAAGGCGGCCTCGGCGACCGTCCCCGTGTTGGCCTGCGTGTCCACCACCGCGGCGTCGAGCCAGGTCGCGGAGTTCAGGTCCACCTGGACGTTCAGGGTGGCGCCGGCCGCCAGGTTCACCGGCTGTCCGAACTGCTTCTGGATCACGATGTCGGTGCCCGAGGACGCCACCACGTCGATCGTGGTCGTGGCGGCGAGGGTCACCGGCCCGGCCGTGAGGTTCAGGGTGCTCCCCTCCTCCACGGTCGCGCTGGCGTTGCGGACGACGAGCCGGATCCCCGTGTAGGTGCGCGCCGGCACCTGCACGTTCGTGTAGGCCGCCGTTCCCTGTCCGGTCTGGAGCGCCACGGTCACGTTCGCGGGGCTCCCCAGGTCGGCCGCCGCGTCGGCCTGGGCCTCCAGGTCGGCTTCGACCTCGGCGTCGAACGTTCCGCTCGCCTCGGCCGAGGCGAGCGCGAAGGACACCTGCGATGCCGCCCCCTCGCCCTCGTCGGCGATCGACACGCTCGCCTGCGCCTCATCGCCGGGCTCCACCGGATCGTCCGAGCAGCCGACCAGCGGCAGCGCCGCCAGGCCGATCGCGGCGGCGGCCGTCGCCGTCGTCCGGCTCCACCTCCCGCTGCGCGCGTCCCTCCCGATCCGCCTCCACGTCCTCGTCCAGTTCCCGCTCATCAGAGCCTCCTGGTTGACGGTCCCATCCACCCGATGCACGACGGCTCGGCCGGGGCGCAGAGCCCGCTGCGTACGGAGCGCGCCGGTCCACGCCGCCGCCCGGCCGGCAGTTGGACTCCGGAAGTTGCATGCCGGGCAGTGGAAGAAGGGCGTCAGCGGTCGAGGGAAATCCAACCGTAACGTCCTGACTGATCCGTGGTTAAGTGGTAGTCTGCCCACGTGCCGAGGACACGCAGCCGCGCCCCGGCCGGCACCGTGTCCATCACCAGCCCGAGCGGCCGATCCAGCCGCGGCCGCGGCGTCTCCAGCGCGCGGACGGCGAGCGGCTCGCGCGCCGGCTCCAGCAACGGCGCGTGGACGAAGCCCTGCCGCCCGTCGGGCAGGCCGACGCGGAACCAGGCGCCGACCGCCGCCTCGGCGCGAAGCGGCGTCCCGGCCTCCAGCGTGTCGAGAGGATCGCCCTCCGTCGAGGGGTCCACGCGGAGGTTCGAGCGAGTGGCGGTGCGCAGCCAGGGCCCGAGCCAGGCGGGGTCGGCCTCCAGCGCGGGGGGATCGCCGGGGGGCGCGTGCAGGAACGGGTGCGGATCGAGCGGCCCCTCGCCGCGGGCGTACACCCCGAAGTGGAGGTGCGGCGGCGTGGTGCGCGCGTTCCCGGAGTTCCCCACCAGGCCCAGCGTGTCCCCCGGCCGGACGCGATCGCCCCCGCGCACGAGCTGACGGTCGAGGTGCGCGTAGTAGAGCCGCAGCCCCCGCGCCTCCTCCCGGAGCCAGATGATCCGGCCGCCGAGTCGGTTCGTCCCGACCCGGGCCACCCTCGCCTCCGCCGCCGCGAGCACCGGCGTGCCGCGGGGCGCGAAGATGTCCACGCCCTGGTGGCTCCGGCCGCCTCCGTCCCGGGGGTCGCCGAACACGCTCCGGATCGCCCGCACGTCGTGGCCGTCGACCGGAAAGGCGAGGGTGGGAAGCGCTCGCAGCTCCAGCGAGTAGCGGGCGGCGCGGAGCAGCTCCGTCTGGATGCGCAGGACGTAGTCTCCGTCCCGTCTCGCCTCGAAGGCGAGGGCGCGGCCCGCCGTGTCCGCGCTCGCCACGTGGCGGTACTCCTCCGCCGCGCTTCCGTCGTCCCGCTCCGCCCGCCTCACCTGGAAGAGGTCCACGAAGGCGCGCCCGGGCGCCTCCATCTCCCAGCGCAGCCTCGCCTCGAGCCGCTGGCCGCGGCGGAGGGTGAGCCGGTAGGCGCGCGCCGACGGCCGGTCGGCGGCCAGGTAGGCCGCCCCGGCGTGGGGCAGGTCCACCCGCGGCGCTTCCACCAGCGTCCGCGCCCCGGCGGCCAGCCACTCGCGGCCCATGGCCGTCCGATCCAGGCCGGCGTCGCGCAGCGCCTCGGCGTAGCGCTCGTGCGGGGTGGCCCGGTCGAACGCCTCGCCCACGGGCGAGAACCGGGCGCAGGCCGTCACCGTCCCGAGCGCGACCGCCGTCAGCGCGAGGGAGATCGCCGCGCGGACGGCGGGGACACCGTGGCGTGGGCGGCGGAGCGCGTGGAAGGAACGGAACACGGGTCGTCACCTCCGGGCTGGGTTGCGGTCCCCGATCGGCCGTCGCGTGAGCGGATACCCGCCGCCCCCTCCCGTGTGCGCGCGCCGTTCCGCCGACCGGCCCTTGACGGCGGGAATTCCCCGTGTATCCTCCGTCGGCGCCGCGCCCTTCGCGCGGCCGCGCTTCCTCGGATACGGGACCTTCCCCATCGATGAACACACCGCTTCGTGCCCCATCGACCCGCGCCGCGGCCCCGCCGCCGGTCCGGCCGCCGGTCCCGCCCGCGCGTCCGCTGCTGGCCATGCCACCCGCGATGCTGCTGCTGTCGCTGGCGGCCGCGACGCTGCTGCTGGCCGCGGCGCCCGCGCCCCTGTCCGGCCAGGTCAGCGACCGGGAGCTGGAACACCCGCCGTACTACGCGGGACGGAAGGCCGCCGACACGCCACCGGCCGTCGGGCATTTCCCCGTCCTCTACCAGGTGGGCGCCGAGCACGAGGCGCTGTTCGACCCGCCGGGCTCCGAGGGCACCGCCGTCGCGGCGCTCCTCCGGGCCATGAACGAGTACCTGGACGGGCTCGGCGCCACCGTGGCGATCCGCCCCGGCCCGCCGCCGCCGGGCTCCGGACCGGACGTCTCGTTCGGCTGCCCCACCGATCCGTCCGGCGAGTGCATCGAGCGGGACGACGAGACGGCACCGGCCCGCGCCGGGACCCGGATGCGGCTGGCGGTGACCGGCCCGTCGCGCGCCTGGCGGCGGTGGGCGGCGGACGCCCTCGCGGGAGCGGGCGTCGACGCGGCCGTCGTCCTCACGCTCGAAGTCGGGCAGTACTGGATGCGGCAGCGGGGCCTGCGCGGCGCCAAGGTGGTGGAGCTGGGCTCCGACCACGAAGCGAGCCTGCCGTGGCTCACCTCGCTCGAGACGCCCGTCACCGTCCTCCAGGTCACCGGCGCGCTGGTCGACCGGGAGGGGCGAGTACGCCGGATCGGCGCCGAGGGGCTGATCGCGCGACGAACCGCCTTCCGCCTCAGCGTCCTGGGCGCCCAGGAGCTGATCACGGACGAGGACGTGGAGGCCGTGCGCGCGGGGCTCCGCGAGGATCTTCCGGGCCACCCCGTGGGCTGGAAGGTGGCGCTCCGGCGGATGCTCGAGGAGCTGACCGGGCGCGCCGCGCCCCCGGAGGGGTGAGCGCCGGTCGCGGAACGCGCCATTCGGCCGCGTTCCGCGCCGTTACGACCCGGAGACCGGACCGCCGCCGGGCGCCGCGTGGCGGGCGCCGGGCGGCGTAACGCGTTCTCGGCCATTCCGTTGGCCGGGTCCGCGGACCCGGCCGATCGTGCCGGTACGGGGCCTGCCCGCCATGCGGGGCATGAGCCACGCGGAGCACGTGCCCCGACCCGAGGTCTCCAGAGCCGCCGAGCGCGCCTGGCCGATCCGCGGCGCCGCCGTCCGGCCGGTCGCCGGCACCCTGCTGTGGGCCCTCGGCTTCCTGGTCGCCGGCGCCTTCGGGTTGTGGGTCGTCTCGTACATCGGCGGGTTTCTGTACGGGATGGCGGGCTGGGGGGGCGTTCTGGTGAGCCTCCCCTTCGCGCCCGTCCTCCTCGCCCTGGTGCCCTGGTGGGTCGGCTTCGGCCAGGGGGATTGGACCCTCCTCGCCCTCACCTACGGCGTCGGCACGCTCAGCCTGCTGATGATCTGGGGCGGGGCGAGGCTCCGCGCGCGGGCGAGCGGCTGAGACGAGGGCGAGCGAAACCGCGCGCCAGAGCCGCGGACGAGGCGTCGCCCGGGCCTGCCGAAGGCGGCTCCGCGCTGTGGAGGGCGCTCCACAGGCCCCAGGCCCCCGGCGGGCGCGCGCACCGACAACTCCCTGTCACATCACACCTTGCCTCCGAAGGACCTCCCGGCATCACAGTTGCTTCGAGAGCCGCTCGTCACAGGCACCGGAACCGGGGACGAGGGGGGAGGCGAGCGTGCATAGAGTCCGGTCGAATCGCGGCTACACGGTCATCGAGCTGCTCATCATCACGATCATCATCACGGTCCTGGCGGCGATCGCGATGTTTCGGATGTTCAACGCGCCCCAGCGGGCGATCGCCGCCACGCTCCAGTCGGACCTGCGCGGCCTGATCGCGGCGCAGGAGGTGCACCGCTCCGATCACGGCACCTACGCGACCGGCCTCGACCAGCTCGCCGAGTCCTACCGTACCTCGCAGGGGGTGGAGCTCACCCTGACGGCGTCCGGGCAGGCGTGGACGGCCGAGGCCACGCATCCAGCCGCCCCGCTCGTCTGCCGGGCCAGCGGAAGCGACTCGGACACGCAGGCGCCGACCTGCGACGTCTCCGACAGTTGAGCCCTCCCGAGGCGGCCGCGCGCCGCCTCGGGACTCTGCGGAAAAGGGTCATGCCTTCCGGAAAGGGCGTCACGCCTCGCGCATCTCGTTCGTTTCTTGCTCGAAGCCAATCGAGGAAACACGAGCAGCCGCGAGGTGGGTGATTCCAGTGACGCGTCGACCGATCGAGCCGCTTCGGATCCTCTTCGAGCCGTATCGGCGCTTCTCCGAGTCGTTCCGGCCCTTCTCCGTGATGGCCGTCCTCGTCGCCGCCGCCTGCTCATCCGCCGGCACCACGGGCGCCGAGCCGGATCCATCCTTCGAGGTGGAGGAGCGGGACGGGGTCGTCTTCATGACCCAGAACGTGGTTCCGGAGGCGATGATGGACGCCCTGTACATGGGACGGGTCTTCCTGGCCGAGGACGGCTGCCTCCGGCTCGAGACGGCGGAGACCGCGAGCCCGGTCTGGCCCCAGGGATACGACTTCTCCGTCAGCGACGGCCGGATCCGGGTGCTCGACCGCGACGGCGAGGTGGTGGGCACCGTCGGCGAGGAGTTCCGCCTTCCGGGGGGACTCGTCCCGGAGCTCTCGGACGCGATGGGCTTCGACCAGGCCGACCGCGACCTGGCCGAGAGCCGCTGCCCCGGTGACTACTGGATCGTCGGCGAGGACGAGTAGCGTCCACCCGCGGCCTCCATCTTCCACCCCTCTCCCGAACGGGGCTGTCGCCCTGAGGCTCTCCTTGGGCGGCCCGGGCGGTAAGCAGAATGATTAGACGCTGTCCATCGTTTTGAACAGCGCGCCTCGGGAGCGCGCCACCTCCGACGGCTCGCGGGTGGGGGTCGCAATCCGAGCGTACCCTCGCACTTTCCGCCATGCGCCGCTTCCGACGCTGGCCACCCTACTATACCCTAACTATTTACACGTCAACCGGTTGAACTGACATCTACTCGCGGAACGTCGGTTGCGCTCCTCGCGCGCGTCCCGTGGCAGGCGCGTCCCATCCCCGAGGGGTGTTCCGAGCGTGAATCCCCGGAAAGAGGCCAGGAAGACGGGCACGGACCCACGGTCCGCCCGGCGAGGCGCGCACATGTGGTCCACCGTGCGCGATGGCCGCATGTGGTCCACCGTGCGCGATGGCCGCGTGTGGTCCACCGTGCGCGAGGGCCGCACGTGGTCCGCCGTGCAGGCCCGAATCCCCGCGTCCCTGGCGGGACTGAAACGGTCGGACTTTCCCGCGGTATTCGGGTGGCCGCTGTCGCGGATCCGCCGCCTGGGGCTCCTGTGCGGCCTGGGGG
>CAZTGV010000036.1:0-2515 GCA_964613475.1 uncultured Gemmatimonadota bacterium | reverse complement strand
TTCGGGTGGCCGCTGTCGCGGATCCGCCGCCTGGGGCTCCTGTGCGGCCTGGGGGCGGCGGCCATCGCGGCCGCGGCGCTCGCCGGCTGGTTCCTCGATTCCCGCGTGCTGAGCGGCATCGAACCATCGTGGATCCCGATGGCCCCGAACACCGCCCTGGCGTTCCTCGCGCTCGGAGGCGGGCTGGCGGCGGCGGGCACCGAGGGACGGCGAAGCGCCCTGGTCTCGGCGGCGGCGGCGCTCGCGGTCCTCCCGATCTCCGGCTCGCGGCTGTTCGAATACTTCGCCGGCGTGGACCTCGGCGTCGACCGACTCTTCTTCCGCTTCCCGGCGGAAAGCCTCGGGCTGGCGCCGGTCGGCAAGATGGCGTTCTTCACGGCCGCGAGCTTCACGCTCGCCGCCGTGGCGCTGCTTCTGGTCCGCGCCCGGCACGGCTCCTTCCGGTCCGGGCTCTCGAAGGCCCTTTCGGCCTCCGTCGGCATGATGGGTCTCACCTTCGCGCTCGGCTACGCGTACGGCTCGCCGCTCATGTACGAGGGAGCCTCCATCCCGATGGCGTTCAACACGGCCGTGGGCTTCGTCCTCCTGGGAGCCGGAACCACCATCCTGGGCTCGCTGGAGGGGATCGCGCGGCGCCGCCGGGCCCACGAGACGCTCCATCGGGACCGGGAGGCGCTCCGGGCCCGGGTGCGCGAACGCACGGAGGCGCTCGCCCGCGAAGTCGCCGTTCGGCGCGAGTCGGAGATGGCGCTCCGGGAGACCGAGGCGCGGCTCGCCCTGTTGGTCGAGAGCGTGGAGGAATACGCGATCCTCATGCTGGATCCGGCGGGCCGGATCCTGAGCTGGAACCTCGGGGCGCAGCGGATCCTCGGCTATACGGAGGACGAGATCCTGGGCGCGCACTTCGGGCGCTTCCGTCCGGACGAGGACGATCGGGACGAGCGGGCCGCGCGCGAGCTGCGGATCGCGCGGCGGGAGGGGCGCTTCCAGGAGGAGGCGTGGAGGGTCCGCAAGGACGGCTCGCGCTTCTGGGCCAGCGTCGTCCTTTCCGCCGTGCGCGACGCGGACGGCACGCTGACCGGATTCGCGAAGGTCACCCGGGACATCTCGGAGCGGAAGCGGCGGGAGGACGAAGGTCGCCGCATGCAGCGGGAGCTGGAGGATCGGGTGCGGCAGCGCACGGCGGAGATCGAGCGGGCCAACCGGGAGCTCGAGGCCACGAATCGCGAGCTGGAGTCGTTCAGCTACTCGGTCTCGCACGACCTCCGCGCTCCGCTCCGCAGCATCAGCGGCTTCAGCCAGGCCCTGCTCGAGGACCAGGCGGAGCGGCTCGACGAGCAGGGACAGGAGCACCTCCAGCGCGTGTGCGCGGCCGCCGAGCGCATGAGCCTGCTGATCGACGACCTGCTCCAGCTTTCGCGCATCGGCCGCGCCGCGTTGCGCCGGGAGCCGGTGGACATCTCCGGCCTGGCGCGGGAGGTGGCCGCCCAGTTGACCGCGGCGGAGGAGGGGCGGGAGGCGGAGATGCGGATTCAGGACGGGATGACGGCGAGCGCGGATCCGGGGCTCCTCCGGGTCGCGCTCGAGAACCTGTTGGGCAACGCCTGGAAGTTCACCGGCGAGCGGCCGCGGGCGAGGATCGAGGTAGGGGAGCTCCGCACGGACGAGGACGGCCGCGCCTTCTTCGTCCGCGACAACGGCGCCGGGTTCGACATGCGGTACGCGGACAAGCTGTTCGCCCCGTTCCAGCGCTTGCACGGGACGGCTGAGTTCCCCGGGACCGGGGTGGGGCTGGCCACCGTGCAGCGGATCGTGCGGCGCCACGGCGGTCGCGCGTGGGCCGAGGGCGAGGTGGGGCGCGGCGCGACCTTCTACTTCACGCTCGCGGCGCCGTCCGCCGCTCCTGGAGGCACGCGGGCGGAGCCGGCGCTCGAGGCGGCCGGCGTCTGACGGCGGGACCGATTCGATCAAAAGAGGAGGAAACGGTGGCCAAGCGTACCCAGACGATCCTTCTGGTCGAGGACAACCCGGACGACGTAGCGCTCACCCTGCGCGCCTTCGAGAAGAACCGGGTCCAGAACGAGATCACGGTGGTCCGGGACGGGGCCGAGGCGCTGGAATACCTGTTCGGGAACGGCAACGGCGAGCGTCCCCGGCCGCTCCCGCAGCTCGTGCTCCTCGACCTGCAGCTCCCCAAGATCGGCGGCCTGGAGGTGCTGAAGCGAATCCGGGCGCACGAGCGGACGCGGCTGCTGCCGGTGGTGATCCTCACCTCCTCGCGCGAGGAACGGGACCTGGTCGAAGGCTACAGCCTGGGGGCGAACAGCTACATCCGGAAGCCGGTGGACTTCGGTCAGTTCCTGGAAGCGGTCCGGCAGCTCGAGCTGTACTGGCTGGTGCTCAACGAGTCGCCGCCCGACCGGTCGTGACCTCCTCCGTCCCCCTCCGCGTCCTCCTCGTCGAGGACAACCCGGACGACGCGGCGCTCGTGCTCCGCGAGCTGCGGAAGGCCGGC
>CAZTGV010000035.1:5056-23379 GCA_964613475.1 uncultured Gemmatimonadota bacterium | reverse complement strand
CGGCGAGCATCCGGTCCCGCTCCGCCTCCGCCCTCCGGACGGCCAGCCGGTAGGGCGCCGGATCGATCCGGACGAGCAGGTCGCCGGCCGCCACCGCCTGCCCCTCCCGGAGCGGCGCCTCCACCACCGGACCGGCCACCTCCGCATGTAGCGGCGCCGTCCGAAGCGCGGCCGCCCGCCCCTGCGCCTCCACCCAGAGGACGAACGTGTCCCGGACGATCGGGGCGGCCGTCACCGGGATCGCCACCTCGGTGGCGAGGGCCTCCCGGGCGGCGGTCGCCTCCAGCGCCGACCGGACCGAATCGGCCGCCGCATCCTCGCCGGTCTCATCGCCGGCGCCTCCCCCCGCCAGGCGCAGGAGCGCGACCGCGGCGAGCGCCACGACCAGGGCGGCCCCGCCGATCCCGATCCACCGCCGGGCGCTCCGTCGTGCCGTCATCATCCGCGTTCTCCAGGCTCCGGAGTTCCCGAGGGGGAGCCCGCTCGTGCGCCCCTCGCGCGGTCCCCGACGCAGAGCGCCGGCGTGCAACTATTATAATAGTAGCTGGGCCGGAGCGCGGCTGCCGCCCCAGCATCGGTCCTGCCCCTCATCCCTCCCTCAACGGCGTCTCGATCCGGAACCGCTCCACGTATTCGACCTCGAGCGCATCCCGCCGGACGCCGAGGACGCGGCCCTCGCCGATCTCCATGGGGTGGAAGCCCTCCGGGAGGCGCAACGTGCCGAGCCAGCGGCCGTCCGGGTCGAACACGTCCCACCGGTTCGCCGGATCGTCCGGCGGGGCGAACACGCGTACCCAGAGCCGGTCCGCCTCGTCCACCAGGAGCGCGGAGAAGGCCGGCATGGTCGCGTGGACAGGCAACGCGTCGAAATCCCGGCGGAGCCGTCGCCGATGGTCCTCGTCCCGCGCCCTCGCGAGCCAGGCCTCTCTCGCCCGATCCACGTCCTCGGCCCGGACCGGGCGGGCGGCCCCGAGCCGGCGGAACGAGCGGACGACCCCCGAGTCGGGACGCAGGACGAGGATCTGGTAACGGTCCGTGTCGCCGAGGAAGAGCCGGTCGCCTCGAAGGGCGTACAGCGTGCGCCGCCCGCACGGAGGTAGGTACATGTTGAACCCGCCCTCGAAGGACTGGACGAAGGTCTCCGTGCCGGGGGTCCGGAGGAGCGTGTCCGCGGGAGTCTCGGGGTCCGGATGGCGGAGCCAGTCGACGCTGTCCCGCGACAGGCCCAAGCGGAGATCCTCCGGACCGCTCAGCCTCCGTCCCGACGAGAGCAGGGATCCGTCGGCGAAGGAGCCGAGGGGCTCGGCGACCGCCGGTTCGCCCAGCTCGGCCAGCCGGCTGGAGCCCTGGAACCGGCCGGCCGGGTCGAAGGCGGAGAGCCTCCGTGCCCGCGGGTCCCACACGAGCAACGTGTCTCCCGCCGTGCGCCACATCCGGCCGATCCAGCGGAACTCGCCGGGCCCGTCGCCCTCGCCTTCCGCCGTGAACAGGTGCCCGCCGTCCGCCGCGTACCAGCGGAGCTCGGGGGGGCGGCCGTTCGCGACCACCACCCGGCCGTCCCTGAGGCGAAGGGCGCCGCGGACCTGGAAGAGCTGGCGCTCCGGAGGGCCATCGACCGCGCCGATCCGCAGCGTGGGCTCCGCCGGGACCCGCCAGTCCTCGGCCGCACCCCACGCCGGGGCCGAGGACTCGACGATCCGGACGCCGGCGCTATCGCGGACCGCCACGGCGGAGGCGTCGTCCGCACCTCCGGCCGCCGGGCCACATGCCGCATGGACGAGAGTCGGCGATACGGCCGCGCCAAGCAGGACGGCGAGGAAACCGAAGGACGGCGGCGGCCGGCGAGTCGGGGCCACGGCTCCGCTCCGGCGGCGGTGAACAGCCCGGCTCCGGGACGGCCCGCCCGGACCTCCTTCCGGAGCCTGCTCATCATCCGGATGCGCGGGCAGGCCCGGGCCTTACCCCGCGCCGGCGAACCGACTCGGAGCGGTCGAGACCCGGCCGCCGAGATCGCGCTACCTGAGGCCCCACACGGCCGGGCGGCCGCGAGAAGGAAGCGGCGGCCAGACGTCTAGCCGGCCGCCGCGAATCAGACGGTCAGCCTCGGCCGTTCACCGCGCCGGCGATCTCCTCGACGTAGCGGTCGAGGTTCGCCAGCACGTCGATCACCTCCGCCTTCCCTTCCGCGGCGGAGATGTCCTGTGCGAACCGGAGCAGGCTCTTCCGCACGGCCGAGCGGTCCAGCGCCTCATCCCGGCGCCGCGCGCGCGAGCGCGGCCGACGACCGCGGCGACGCGTGCCTCCCCGGGCCGCGGCGGCGCGCCGCTTCACCTGCAGCGGATAGCGGGCGTGGAACTGACGGAGCGTCAGGTCGCCGACGGCGGGGTCCACCTTCTTCGCGGACTCGTATAGATCGCTGGTCTCGGCGTTCGGGTCCTTGGCGAGGCGCTTCTCCACGAACGCCATGACCTTTTCCTTGGTGTCGTTTGCCATTTGAATCGTCCAGGGTGAGAAGGTATGTGGAAAGTTTGTTGACATACACGAACCGAATCTGCCATGGTCGTATCAGAGAGGCAAGAGCCGCGCCGAAGCGGCGTGAAACCTGGGAATCTCTATCGCCGGCGAGGGGTCCGCGCGAGTGATGGGCCGATAGCCGCGGATAGACGCCCCCGCGCGCGGCGGCTGGCCCCGTGAGCCCCGTGAACAAGACTTTGCAGCGCTCGGCGGAAGACGAACGGGGAGCCGGGGCGAGGAACCGCCGGGGGCTTCTATGCCGGAGGTGGGATTCGAACCCACAAGGGCTTTCGCCCAGCGGATTTTGAGTCCGCCGCGTCTGCCGTTCCGCCACTCCGGCCGACCGGGAGCCTGGCGGCGCGCGCGCCGCGAGCCCTTCGGTCCAGATCCTGCACCGCGATGATATTCCAGACGCTCGGCGCCGTCTAGCCGATCGACGGAATCGGAAGACGACACCGGCGTTTCGACGATAGATGACGATGTCGGGCGGAGGGGACGGGTCCAAGGACCTCCTGCCCTCGAAACGTGGATGAATGGTACACGGCGAAACGGCCGGGGATTCCCCGGCCGCGAGTGGGCGACGCGTCGCCCGGTCAGCAGCGGCTTCGGGCCGAGCGGCGCCCTCGCCTCCTTCCTGTTCCTCCTCCTCTGCCCTCCCCTCATCGGCGCCGACGGCCTCGCCCAAGAACCGCGGGTCACACACCCCGAGGCCGGTCCGGTCGAGATCAGCCTGAAACTGCGCGCGGTCTCCGATGCCGACGCCGATCTCGGAGCGCCCGGTGCGGCGCTCCCGGAGGAGGTCCGGCGGCTCGTCGCCGCCCGCGCGCCCTCCCTGGCGGACGACCCGGCGCCGCGCGTGCCGGCGTCCGCCCGGCTGGGCCGGCTCCTGGCCGCCGTCCCCGGGAGCGTGGCGCGGGAGGGCCTCGATCCGGGCGCCTGGTGGCGCCTGCGGGTCGCCGACCGGGACGAGACGCGAGCGCTTCTCGAGGCGCTCAACCGCTCGCCCGCCGTAGACACGGCCTACCTGGCGCCCGAGCCCGTCCCGCCGCCGGGCGGCTGGAGCGCGCTGCCCGCCGGCGAGGCCGCCTCGAGCCGCGGGCCCGCGTCCGCCCTCCCCTCCCCGACGGCCGGTCCCGACGCGCCGACGTACGCGACCACGACCACGACTCCCGACTTCACCAACCTGCAGCTCTACTTCGCGGACGCCCCGATCGGCACCGGGGTGCGGGCGGTGCGCCACCGCACGGGCGCGCAGGGCGGCGGCGTGCGGCTGGTCGACATCGAGAACGACTGGCTGCTCGCGCACGAGGACCTCGGCCTCCCGGCCTCGGCCCGCCGCGCCGGCTCCGAATGCCCGGCGCACGAGGAGTGTCACACCGATCACGGCACGGCCGTGCTCGGGATCCTCGCGGCGCTCGAGAACGACTACGGGATCACCGGCGGCGCGCCGCGGGCCGACGTCGGGCTGGTCACTCCCTGGTACGACGGCCGTTACGACCCTGGCCGCGCCATCCTGGACGCGGCCGCCGTGGTCCAGCCCGGGGACATCATCCTCGTCCAGCTCCAAGCGGCCGGTCCGCAGGAGGAGAGCCGCTACGCGCCGATCGAGTGGATCCCCGAGGTCCGCGACGCGATCCGGCTGGCCACGCTGGCCGGGCGGATCGTGGTGATCCCGGCCGGCAACGGCCGCGAGAACCTCGACGCCGAGCACTTCGAGGGCCGCTTCGGCGCCGGGACCCCGCACTCGGGCGCCATCATGGTGGCCGGTGGGAACCGCGAGGGCGGCCGGGAAAGCCCCTCCAATTACGGCGCCCGGGTGGACGTGAACGCCTGGGGCTGCTGCGTGGCGACGACCGGGGCCGGCGACCTGTTCGGTAACTCTCCGCGCAACGCCTACAGCCGCGGCTTCGGGGGCACGTCCAGCGCCTCGGCGATCGTGGCGGCCACCGTCACCGCGCTCCAGGGCGCGGTGAAGGCCCGCTACGGGACCGTCATGGACGCGGAGCAGATACGCGCCCTCCTCCGCGAGACCGGCACCGCGCCGCCGGGCGGGGACGCGATCGGCGTGCGGCCGGACCTGGAGCGGGCCCTGGATCGGCTGGAGGGAGTGGCGGGCGAGCACACGGTGGAGGACGCCGCCCGGCAGCTCCTGACGGGCGATGGACTGACGATCGACCAGCGCGGGCGCCTCGACGCCGCCGGCAACCGGAACGGCCGGTACGACGTGGGCGACTTCGCCGCGCTGGTGGACCGCCGGAAGCCGCTGGACCTGGGCGTGGCGCCGAGGGGGCCGCGATGAGCGCCGCCCGCGCGCGCGGCGCCGGGGCCGCCGGTTCCGCGCGCCCCGCCGGGGCCGCCGGTTCCGTCCGCGCCGCCCTGCTGCTCGCCGCGGCCCTGGCCGTGCCGCTCGCCCCGGCGTGCGTCACGCCGCTCCTCTCCGACGACGACGCGGACCCGGGCTTCGTCTCGGTGCGGGTCGAGTCCCCGCACGCCGACGACGGGGCCCTGCTCCTCACCTTGCGGGCGCCCGGCGCGGACTCGCTCCGCTCCGACCACCGCATCTACGGACCTCCGGGGCCCGCCGCGACCTTCCACGTGGTCGTCGTCGGCCGTCTCTCCTCGAGGGAGGTCCTCCGCTTCTGGGCGCCGGACCGCTCCTCGCTCGATGACTTCTCCGTGCGCGTGGAGGAGGCCGCCGGGCGCGACTACCGGCTTCGGGACGCGGACGGCTACCGGGCGCGGCTGTCCAGGGAGTGACCGGCGCCGACGGGCCGAGGAGTGCGAGCCGAGGAGGATCCGGCACGCGAAGCGGTACCGGAATTGCTTCACGCCGGGCCGAGCGTAACCGAGAAAAAGGAGCGAGCCATGCTCGAGTTGGCCATCGTATTCTTCGTACTCGCGCTGCTGGCGGCGATCTTCGGATTCGGAGGTTTCGCGACGGCCTTCGCCGGCATCGCGAAGTTCCTCTTCATCCTCTTCCTGGTCGTGGCCGTCATCGCCTTGATCCTCTAGGCCGCCGGGCCTCGGCCGGGGAGACGATCGCCGGCCGAGGCTCGTAGACCGGAGCGTTCGAGGAGCATGAGACGGGGGGTGACGAAGCGGACGAGGCGACGTACATTGGATGGACGAGGCGCCGGGCGCGCGCGGTGATTGTCGGCTCTCGCCGCTCTTCCTTGCCACAGGAGGGTGCCGCGCGTCCCGGCGCCTTCGTTGTTCGGCCTCCACCTTCCCTACGCGTCGCCGCTCCGGAAGGTTTCATGCCTTCGTCCGACCGATGAGACGCGCGGCGGGCCCGAAGGGTTGCATTCCGGGTTTCGGCGTTACGGTGCCTTCTGGAACGTGATCCACTGGGTGACCCAGACGTCCGTCGGCCGATCCCGGTTCAGCGCCGGGGAGAATCGCATGGACGAGGTCACCTGGCGGGCCGCCTCGTCCATCGCCGGAACGTCGGACGAGGTCTTCACCCGCGCGCTCCGCACCAGGCCGTCCTCGCCGACCAACATCCAGAGCTCGACCCTCCCTTCCACGCCGGCCTCCCACAACGCCGAGGGATAGGCGGCCAGAAGCGCGTCGCGCACCTCCTCCGGGTTCTGCAGGCGCGGCGGTTCGTCGTACGGGATGAAGGACGGCCGCTCGCTCGCCTCGGCGGCACTCGGGGCCGACGGCCCGGCCGCCTCCCGAGAGCGCTCGGCGGCCGGCGGCTCATCCGCCACGCTCCCCGGCTCTGGCGGTGCCGGGAGCTCGCAAGCGCCCGCGATCAGCAGCGCGCCCGCGGCCAGGGCGCCGGCGGCGCGGAGCACCGGTCGTCGTGGCGTCGGCTCGATCATCATGTCGATCCTCCTTTGCAACGTCGAACCTCGTTCGGCCAGGGCCGGCGCGATCGGGCGCGGCGCGGTTCCGCGCGCGGCGACGTCCAGCAGCAGGCGCCCGTACAACCGCCGCGAGACCCCGCGGGCGAGGACCCGACGATCGCAATCCAGCTCGAGGGCGGTCGAGAGGCGGCGGCTGGCCCACCAGGCGGCCGGGTTCCAGGGCATCACGGTGACGGCCGCTAGGCCCACGAGCAGAAGCCGGTGATCGCCGGCCCGGAGGTGCTCGAGCTCGTGAAGCACGACCGCCTCCCGCGCCTCGCCGGCGAGCTCCTCGACCCAGTCCGGGAGGACGATGCGAGGCCGCAGGAAGCCGAAGACGGCGGGGCCGCGCGTCTCGCTCAGGTGGACCGGGACGCCCTCCAGGCGGAGCCGGCGCCACGACCGCCGCTCCCGGCGAAGCGCCCGCGCGCCAGCGAGCAGGAGGACGAGCCCGCCCGCGGACGCGGCGCCCCACAGGACGAGCAGCGGCACGTCCAGCACGGCCAGCCCGCCGGCCACCGTCGACAGGCCGTCCTGCCACGCCGGGCCAAGCAGCGGCACGCTGGCGACGCCGTCCGCGGCCGGGCCGCCCGCCACGTTCGCCGAAGCCGGCGCGGGGGTCGGCCGAGCGGCCCCGAGGGCCACCAGCGCCACCGGCCAGACCACGCCCGCGCCGAGCGCGGCGAGCCACAGGCCGCGAATCGGGCGACCCAGCGGCCGCAGCGCCGCCTCGGCCAGGTGGGCGGCGGCCGCCAGAAGCGCCATCACGAGCGTCGCGTACACCATCCAGACGGCGATCACGGCGCGCCTCCCTTCTCCGCGGCCTCGCCCCGCTCGCCCCGCTTCGCGTCTCGTTCGCCCTGCGCCTCCCCCCCGAGCCGCTCCTCCAGCAGGTCCCGCAACCGCCGCAGCTCGTCCTCGGACAGGGCTCGCGAGGAGACGAGCTGGGTGAGCAGGAGCTCGGGATCCCCGCGGAACAGGCCGCGAAGCAGGCGTCGCACCGCGCTCTCGCCCGCGCGCTCGCGACCGACGCACGGGTGGTAGCGGTGCGCGCGCCCTTCCCGCTCGTGGCGCACGTGACCCTTCTCCTCCAGCGTGCGGAGGATGGTGAGCACGGTCGTGTAGGCGAGCTCGTCCTCCAGCCGCTCCAGCACCTCCGCGACCGTGCCCGAGCCGCGGGTCCAGAGGACGTCCATGATGTCGAGCTCCCGCTCCGTGAACCGGACCTCCCGGCCGTCGGGCGGCGTGCAGTCGTCGGGCGTCATCGGCGCTCTTGGATGGGGTCTGCCTGGTGCTGGGTCTCCCGGTCTACTAGCACTATAGTAGAAACCTACAGTCCTTCGGGCCGCCTGTCAACTACTTTATTAGTAGCGGTACCGAGCCGTCGACCCGGTCCAGACCCCACTCGCGCGGCCAGAGCCTCGGTGGACTTGCCCATCAGTCCGGCCAGCGGCACGATCGCCAGTCCGGAAACGACGAAGATCCAGGCGGCCTCCGCGTGGAGGACGTATTCGAGGAGGAGCGCGACGGGGATGAAGACGAGCAGCAGCGTGAGGACGTGCTCCAGGCGCAGCGCCCGCGTCACCGCCGTCTCCCTGGCACGGGAGGAAAGAGGCGCCGTCCGGATTCGAACCGGAGTAGGGGGCTTTGCAGGCCCCTGCCTAGCCACTCGGCCACGGCGCCACGGGCCGGAAAGGCTAACCCTTCCGTGAGACCCTGGAAAGTGGCGTTCTTTCTATACGACGGAGCGGCCCGCCGGATCCCCCGGAGCGCCCTTGGCGGCCGTCGCCGGCTCCCCTTTCCCGGACGAGCGCGGACGCGGCTCGCCCCGGCGGCCGCCTTCGGCGCGCTGGTCGCCGCGAGCGGCGTCGCGACCGCCGTACCCGCGGCGGCCCAGGCGCCGTCGCTCCGGGACGCCGGCCTGCCGCGGCCGGGCGAGCTGTGGATCGAGCTCCTCCCCTCGGTCGAGAGCTGGGCCAAGGTGTTCGCCGGCGGGCGTGCCGGGGACACGGTGGCGGCGGGCACCCGGGTCCCGCTCCACCGGGATTTCGCCGGCCCGATCGCTCCCCGGATCTTCCCCGGGCTGGATCCCCTGCTCATGGACCTGAACGCGGGGGCCGCCGACCTTGGCTTCGATCCGGTGACGGCCGAGGAGCTCTCGCTCGGCTCGCTGGAGTTCGGGGTGCTCCAGGCGCAGCGGCGCCGGGTGGAGACGGGCTTCGAGCTCGGAATCCTGCCCGGGTTGAGCGTGGAGGCCCGCGCGCCGCTCGTGCAGGCGGACACGGAGGCGCGCTTCCGCTTCGAAGGCGCCGCTGCCACCGTGCTGCCCGGCGCCGACGCGCTCGAGGACCCGACCGGCCTTTTCGCCGCCCTGGAGGGGGCGCGCGGCGACCTGGAGGCGCTGGTCGGCGGGGGCGAGCTGCCGCCGGAGGACGAGGCGCGCGCCCTCGAGCTCCTCGAGCGGTCGGGGCGCTTCCTGGACGCCCTGCGCGCGCGGGTGGCGCAGAACCGGCTCATCCCGCTGGCCGGCAGTGCCGCCGGCGGCCAGATAACCTCCTTCTACGGCGGCCTGGGGGCGGACTTCACCGACTTCGGCCTCATGCTTCCGGAGCTCGGGCTCCGGGACCAGGCCACCGCCGAGCAGGTGGCGGCGTTCTTCGGCCTGCCGCCCCTGAGCGGGACCGCGCCGGGCTCCGACCGTCGCGGGTGGAGCCTCCCGCACGTGGAGGCGGGCGTGCGCCTGGGGCTGCTGAACCGCTGGTCGGGCGACCGGACGCTCGGGCCGCTGCGCGCCCGCACCGCCTTCGGCGCCCGCGCCCGAATCCCGGTCGGCGATCCGAACGCCCCACCCTTCAACGACCCGGACGCCTTCCTGCCGACCTCGCCGGGCGATCCGTACCCGGCGCTGGAGCTGTCGGGCTACCAGGACCTGGGGCTGGGGGAGCGCTGGCTCCTCAACCTCGGCGCCCGGTACGGGATCCGCCTCTCGGACGAGGTCACGCTGCGCGTCCATCCGCCGGACCGGCCGTTCGCCCTGGCGGGGATGCGCACGTCGCTCCGGCGCGACCCGGGAGACTACCTGGCCTTCCGCGCCGCCCCGCAGCTCCGGCTGAACGAGGCCGTCTCGATCGGGGCGGACTACCGGTTCCAGTGGCGGGGCGCGGACCGCTTCACCGTCCTCGGGGCGGACCCGGGCGCGGTGGACCCGACGCCCCTCGCCCTCGAGACCTCGGGCACGCTCCACCGCCTCGGCCTGCTGGCCGAGTACCGGACGGGTCGCGCGGCGCCAGGGCGCCTGCCGCGGCCGGATGGCGAGGATCCGACCGAGGACGAGGCGGGCGCACCCGAAGCGGCCGCTCCCGAGCACGGACGCCCCGCGGAGGGCAACGGAGCCCGCGCGGAGCCGTCGGCCCCGTGGCGGATCTCCTTCCTCCTCCAGGGGGCTGTGGCGGGCTCCGGCGGCCGGATGCCGGCCCCGCAGCTCGTGGCCGTCGCCATCCGCGCCCCGCTGCGCGTGTTCTGAGGCGGGCGCCGGACCGCGCAAGCGCCGGAGGCGCCGGTGCCGGGCGGCGGAGGCGCCGCGCCGGCGGCGCGACTCGGAAGCGGGCCTACGCGGGCGGGACGCCGGCGAGCAGCTCTTCGGCGTGGCTCCGCGAGACCGCGCTCTCGGGGTCTCCGCCCAGAAGACGGGCGAGCTCCCGCACCCGGTCGCCGCCCTCCAGCCGCCGCACGGACGCGGCCGCCCGGCCCTCCTCGGCCACCTTGGCGACGTGGAAGTGGGCGTCCGCGCGGGCGGCGATCTGCGCCAGGTGCGTGACCGCCAGCACCTGACGGTCCGCGGCCAGCCGGGACAGCCGCTCGGCGACCCGGTGCGCCACCTCGCCGCCCACCCCGGCGTCGATCTCGTCGAACACGAGGCAGGGAATCTCGTCCACCTCGGCCAGCACGGTCTTCAGGGCGAGCATCACGCGGCTCAGCTCGCCGCCCGAGGCCACCCGGGCCAGCGGGCCGGGCTCGAAGCCCGGGTTGAGGCTGACCCGGAACTCCACCGTCTCCGCGCCGGTAGCCGCGGGCCCATCGAGCGGCTCGAGCACGGCCTGGAAGCGACCGCCCGGCATGCCGAGCTCGGGCAGCAGCGCCGCCACGGCCTCCTCCAACCGCCCCGCCGCATCCCGCCGCGCCTCGGTGAGCCGGCCCGCCGCTTCCCTCAGCCGCGCCTCCGCCTCCTCCGCGCGGTCCGCCAGGGTCCGCACCTCGTCCTCCGAGCTCTCCAGGGCGTCCAGCTCGGCGCGGGCCTCTTCGCCCGCCGCGATCACGTCGGACAGCTCGGCGCCGTACTTCTTCTTCAGGCGGTACAGCTCGTCGAGCCGGGTCCGGATCGCCCGCAGGCGGCCGGGGTCGTGCTCCACGCCCTCGCGGTACTCCGCCAGGCGGCGGCCCAGCTCCTCGGAGGCGCGGAGAGCCGTCTGGTGGAGCTCGGCCAGCTCCTCCGTGTCCGGATCGATGCGGCCGAGGTCGGCCAGCGCGCGGCGGAGCGCGCCCAGGCGGTCCACCACGGCGTCCTCGCCCTCGTAGACCGCCTCGAGCAGCGAGGAGGAGAGCGCGATCAGCTCCTCCGAGTGCTCCAGCCGGCGGGCCTCGGCCCCCAGCCGCTCCTCCTCGTCGGGCTCGAGCCGCGCCGCGGCGATCTCCTCGGCCTTGAAGCGGAGCCAGTCCTCGCGCTGACGGAGCTCCGCCGCCCGCCGCCGCGCGGCCTCCACCGCCTCGCGCGCCGCCTCCCGGGCCGCGTGCGCGGCGGCCACGGCCTCCGCCAGCTCGGTCGCCCCGGCGAAGGCGTCCAGGATGCGCCGCTGGGCGGGGCGACGGAGGAGCGCCTGGTGCTCGTGCTGCCCGTGCAGGTCCACCAGCGCCGAGCCGAGCTCCCCGACCAGGGTGGCGGTGGCCGGAGAGCCGTTCACCCAGGCGCGGTTCCGGCCCTCCCGCTGGAGCTCGCGGCGGAGAACCAGCCAGCCGTCCTCGGCGTCCAGGCCCGCCTCCTCGCAGCGCGCCCGTACGCCCGGCCGCGCCTCCAGGTCGAACGCCGCCTCCACGCGCGCCCGCGCCTCCCCCTCGCGGACCAGGTCCGAGCTTGCCCGCTCGCCGAGCAGGAGCGAGAGGGCACCCACGATGATCGACTTCCCCGCCCCGGTCTCCCCGGTGAGGATCGTGAGGCCGGGACCGAGCTCCAGCCGCACCTCCCGGATCACCGCGTAGTACCGGATGCGCAGCTCCTTCAGCACGACCGCCTCCTCGCCCGCATCGCGTCCGGGACGCCGACGCGGCTCCCCGCCTTCGGCACCACCGGCCCGCTTCCGACGCGCGCCCTCATCCGCGGTCGCCGCGGCTCCGCGTCCGGACGTCCCCCCAGTGGAGCTTCCGGCGCAGCACGGCGAAGAAGCTGTAGTCGGGCGGCCGGAGGAGCCGCACCGGATGCTCGGAGCGGGCGACCTCCACCCGGTCCTCCCGGCGCAGCCGGCTGCCGGTCTGGCCGTCGACCGTGAGGGCCAGGTCCTCCCCGTCGAACACGACCTCCACGGTGACGCGCGTGCTTCCGGGGAGGACGACCGGCCGGACGGCCAGCGTGTGGGGCGAGATCGGGGTGGCGACGATCCCGTCCACGCTCGGAACGAGGATCGGCCCGCCGGCGGAGAGGCTGTAGGCGGTCGAGCCGGTGGCGGTCGAGAGGATGATCCCATCGGCGCTGTACTGCCCGACCTCCTCCCGGTCCGCCCGCACCCGCAGCGTGATCATCCGGGCGAAGCCGCTCTTGTGGATGACCGCGTCGTTCACCGAGTAGAAGCGCTCCGCCTCCCCGCCGTCCGCCCGGCGGACGCGCACGTCCAGTGCCGCCCGGCCCTCCACCTCGTACGTGCCCCCCACCACCTCACGGACCGCGGCCTCGAGCTCCTCCTGCGGCACCATGGTGAGGAACCCGAGCCGCCCCAGGTTGCAGCCGAGCACGGGCACGTCGCGGGGGCCGGCCTCCCGGGCCCCACGGAGCCACGTCCCGTCCCCGCCCAGGGTGAGGAGCCAGTCGATGCGGTCCCACGCCTCCTCGAGGGGCGGCGGGGGGCCGTCCCCTCCGGCCGCGCCGACCAGCGCGCGCTCGGCTCGCTCGGCCAGGGCGCGCTCGACGTGCAGGCGCGCCTCGAGCTCCGAGGCCACCTCGCGCAGCCGCTCCAGCACGGCGGGGAGCTGGGGATAGCCCGCGTTCCCGAGCACGCCGATCCGGAGCACGCCTAGCCCCCGCCGCCCGGCGGCCGACCGGTCGCGCCAAGCCGGCCGCGTCGAGGGCCGGCGCGCGTCCCCGTCATCGCCGCCGCTCCACGGCGCCCTCCACCAGCGCGGCCAGGGCCGGGGGACGGCCGAGCGCCTCCAGCTCCTCGCGCGCCCGCGCGGCCAGGTCGCGTCCCAGCCGCTCCGCCTCCTCCATACCGAGCACCGAAGGCGTCGTGGCCTTCCCGAGCGCGGCGTCCCGGCCGCCCAGCTTTCCCATCTCGCGGAGGTTCCCCGTCTCGTCGAGGATGTCGTCCACGACCTGGAAGGCGAGCCCCAACGTGCGTCCGAAGCGGCTGAAGCCGGCGATCGTCTCCTCGGGCGCTCCGGCGGCCACCCCGCCCATCACGACCGCGGCCTCCATCAGCTCGGCCGTCTTGCCGCGGTGGATCTCCTCCAGCTCCGTCCAGTCCACGAGCCTCCCCTCGGCCCGCAGGTCCCGCAGCTGACCGCCCACCATCCCCGAGGCGCCGCTGGCGATCGTGAGCGCACGGACGAGCCGGCGCGTCCGCGACTCCGGCAGCGCCATGCGGGCCGCCGCGTCCGCGATCGCCCGCACCGCGAGCGGCATGAGGACGGCCCCGGCCAGCACGGCCGGCCCCACTCCGAAGCGCACGTGGAGGGTCGGGCGGCCGCGGCGCAGCACGTCGTCGTCCATACAGGGCAGGTCGTCGTGGGCCAGGGAGTAGGCGTGGACCAGCTCCACGCTGCAGGCGAGCCGGGGCGCGGCCGGGTGCGCGCCGCCGGCCGCCCGGTAGCCGGCCAGGAGCAGCAGCGGACGGATCCGCTTCCCGGGCGCCAGCACCGCGTGCCGGACCGGTCCGGCGACCGCCGCGGGCGCCTCCGCGAGCGCCTCGTCCAGGACCTCCGCGAGCGCCTCCTCCACCTCGCGGCGCAGCGGTGCCAGGACCTCCTCGCCCGCGGAGCGGCGCGGCGGCGGCGCGGTCCCCCGCTCGGACCGGGATGCCCGCCCGGCCTCAGCCGTCATCGCCGGCCGCCGGCTCCGCGGTCTCCAGCTCCACCGTCCGCAGCTCCCCCGCCGCGTCGGCGATCAGCTCCTCCACCGAACCGCGCGCCTGCTCCAGGATCGTGCGCGCCGCGCGCAGGCGCGCCACGCCGCGCTCGAACAGCGCCAGCGCCTCGTCCAGGCGGAGGTCCTCCCGGTCCAGGCCGCGGAGGATCTCCTCCAGCTCAGCGAGCGCCGCCTCGAAGTCCGCCGCCGGCTCGCCGGAGGCCGGCTCCGAAGAGGAAGCCGCGGACGACCGCTCCGGGGACGTCGGCTCGGCGGTCACCGGCTCACCCGCCCTCGGCCGCGCCCGGGTCCATGCCACGCCCCGACTCCGTCCCGGGTCCCGACTCCGCCCCGGGGACCGGCTCCGGCGCCGGCTCGGGCCGGCCCGCGGTGCACGGCACCGTCCCGTCCACCACGCGCAGGCGGAAGCGGAGCCCCTCGGAAAAGGCGGCGGCGGCGCGCAGCACCGAGCCATTCGCGGCGAGCGGCACCGCGTAGCCGCGCCGCAGGGCCGAGAGCGGGCTCAGCGCGTCCAGCCGGTCGCCGGCGCGGGCCAGCCGCGCCTCCCAGCGCTCCAGGCGGCGCGCCATGCCGCCCAGCAGCCGCTCCTCCGCCCGTCGGGCCCGCGCCTCGCCCCGCTCCACGGGCGCCCGGAGGCCGCGCAGCAGGCGGGCGCGCGCGCCGCGGAGCCGCGCCGCCAGCTCGTGACGGTCCGGGACGGCGAGCTCCGCCGCCGCGGAGGGCGTGGGTGCCCGCACGTCCGCCACCAGGTCCGCGATCGTCACGTCCGTCTCGTGCCCCACGGCCGAAATGACCGGGACCGGGCACGCCGCCACCGCGCGCGCCACCCGCTCCTCGTTGAAGCACCAGAGGTCCTCGATCCCGCCGCCCCCACGGGCGAGGAGGAGGACGTCCACCTCGCCGCGCCCGCAGAGGCGCTCGATCGCGCAGGCGATGTCCTCGGCGGCCCCCTCCCCCTGCACCCGGCAGGCGGAGAGCCGCACGTGCGTCCAGGGCGCGCGCCGGCGGATCACGGTGAGCACGTCGCGGAGGGCCGCGCCGCTGCGCGAGGTGACCACGCCCACCCGCGCCGGGAAGGAGGGGAGCGGACGCTTGCGTTCCGCGTCCAGCAGCCCCTCCGCCGCCAGCCGACGGCGCAGCTTCTCGAAGGCGAGCCGCCACAGCCCGTCGCCGCCCGCCTGCAGCCGACGGACGATGAGCTGGTAGGCGCCGCGCGCCTCGTACAGGGACACGCGACCGAACGCCTGCACGTCCATCCCCTCCTCCGGCTCGGCGGGGAGCCGCCGCGCGTCGGAGCGGAAGAGCACGCAGGAGACCTGGGCGCTCTCGTCCCGGAGGGTGAAATAGCGGTGGCCGGCCGAGGTCCGCCGCCAGTTGGCGATCTCGCCGCCGACCCAGAGCGGGGGGAAGTGCCCTTCGAGGAGCTCGCGGGCCAGCGCGTTGAGCGCCGAGACGGGGAGCGCGCTCTCGGGCGCGCTCCCGGGGCGTGGCGCGGCCCCGACCGTCCCCGCCTCCGGCGCGCGCCCGAGGTCCGCCGTCCCCGCCTCCGGCGCGCGCGGGTCCTCCTCCGCGCGCGGGCCGAAGAGCGGCATCTGCGCCACGCGCGCCCCTAACCGCCCGCCGGCGCGGGCGCCCGCGTCCGCCGCTTCGCCGCGCGGACCGTGTTCCGGAGCAGCATGGCGATCGTCATCGGTCCCACGCCGCCCGGCACCGGCGTGATCCACGAGGCCCGCTCCGCCGCCTCCTCGAACGCCACGTCGCCGACCAGGCGGTAGCCGCGCGCCGCGGAGGGGTCCTCGACCCGGTTCACTCCCACATCGATCACCACGGCCCCCTCGCGGACCATGTCCCCGCGGACCAGCTCGGGCCGGCCGACGGCCACCACCAGGATCTCCGCCCGACGGGTGAGCGCGCCCAGGTCCCGCGTGCGGCTGTGCGCGACCGTGACCGTGGCGTTCGCCCCCGGCTCCTTCTGGAGGAGGAGGGTGGCGAGGGGGAGCCCCACGATGTTCGAGCGGCCGACGATGACGACGTGCCGGCCCTCGGGGTCCTCGCCGATCCGGCGCAGCAGCTCCTGGATGCCGGCCGGGGTGGCCGGCCGGAAGGCGTCGCGGTCCCCGGCCGCCACCCGCCCGACGTTCACCGGGTGGAAGCCGTCCACGTCCTTCTCGGGAAGGACCCGCTCCATGACGCGCCGCTCGTCCAGTCCCTCCGGAAGCGGAAGCTGCACCAGGATCCCGTGGATGTCCGGGTCCTCGTTCAGCGCGTCCACCAGGCCGAGGAGCTCCCGCTCGCCGACGTCCGCCGAAGGCCGCAGGTCCCGGGTGTGGATCCCCGCCTCCTCGCACGCCCGCGTCTTCATCCGCACGTAGACCTCGGAGGCGGGATCCTCGCCGACCAGGATCACGCCGAGCCCCGGCCGGACGCCGTCCTCCGCCAGGGCGGCCGCCTCCCGCGCCAGCTCCGCCCGGATCTCCTTCGCGATCTTCCGCCCGTCGATCAGCTTAGCTCTCATCGAATCACGTACAATCTAGGTCCGCGGTTCGAAGAGCGAAGCACGTAGAGATGCGGCATTTATCGAAGCCCTTCACCGGGCGAAGTCGACGGTGCGGGTCTCCCGGACCACCACCACCTTGATCTGCCCCGGATACTGCAGCTCGCTCTCGAGGCGGCGGGCGGTCCGCTCGCTCAGCTCGGCCATCTCCTCGTCCGAGACCTTGTCGGGCTGGACCATGATCCGGATCTCCCGGCCCGCCTGGATCGCGTAGACCTTCTCCACCCCCGGATAGGAGCTGGCGATCTCCTCCAGCTTCTCCAGCCGCTTCACGTAGTGCTCGAAGGACTCCCGCCGCGCGCCGGGCCGGGCGCCGGAGATCGCGTCGGCCGCGGTGACCAGGAAGGTCTCCGGGAAGCGGGCCGGCTCCTCGCCGTGGTGGGCGCGGATCGCGTTCAGTACCGGCTCCTCCTCGCCGCACCGCTTGCACAGCTCCCAGCCGAGCTCCACGTGGCTTCCCTCGTGCTCGTGGGTGAGGGCCTTCCCCACATCGTGCAGGAGCCCCATCCGCTTCACCCGCTGCACGTCCAGGCCGAGCTCGGAGGCCATGTTCGCCGCCAGCAGGGCCACTTCGCGCGCGTGCTGAAGCTGGTTCTGGCCGTAGCTGGTCCGGAACCGCAGGTGGCCGAGCGCCTCCACGAGCTGCGGGTGCAGGTCGTGGATCCCGAGCTCGTAGAGCAGCTCCTCGGCCGTCTCCCGCATGGACTCCTTCACGTCCTCGCGGGCCTTCCCGACCATCTCCTCGATGCGGCCGGGGTGGATGCGGCCGTCGGCCACCAGCCGCTCCATCGCCACCCGCGCGACCTCGCGGCGGACCGGGTCGAAGCAGGAGAGGATCACCGCCTCCGGCGTGTCGTCCACCACCACGTCCACCCCGGTCGCCGCCTCGAAGGCGCGGATGTTCCGGCCCTCCCGGCCGATGATCCGACCCTTCATGTCGTCGCTCGGAAGCGGCACCACGGAAACGGTCGTCTCGGAGGCGTGGTCCACGGCCAGCTTCTGAATGGCCAGCGAGATCACGTTCCGCGCCTCCCGTTCGGCCTCGCGCCTGGCTTCTTCGCGGATCTCGCGGACGCGCTGCGCCGCCTCCGCCCGGGCCTGGTCCTCGATCTGGGCGATGAGCTGGCGCCGCGCCTCCTCGGCCGAAAGGCCGGAGAGGGTCTCCAGCCGCTCCTGGACCTCCCGCTCGCGCCCCTCCAGCGAGGCCGCGCGGGCGTCGACCTCCTCGCGCACCGCGTCCAGGCGGTCCCGCAGCTCGTCCAACCGCGTCTGACGCTCATCCATCAGCGTCAGCTTGCGGTCCAGCATCTCGTCCCGCTCCGCGGCGCGCTTCTCGACCCGCGCGAGCTCCGCGCGGCGGGAGCGGACCTCCTCCTTGAACTCCTCCCGGAGCCGCTCCGCCTCCTCGCGGCCGGCCAGCTCGGCGGAGCGCCGGATGTTGCCCGCCTCGCGATCCGCGGCCTCCACCACCTCCCGGGCCTGGTCCTGCGCCGAGCCCCGGTGGCGGGCGACCCGGCGGCGCTCCACGAGCGCCCCGGCGGCCATCCCCGCCAGGACGGCCAGCACCGCGATCAGCGCGACGGTCTCCAGAGTCATCGATGTGCCTCAACCATGTATCAAGAGGAGGCGTTCGAGCCGCCTCCGTGGCTGGCGAGCGCGCCTTCCACCCGCTCCGCGAGCTCCCCGAGGCGGTCTCGGACCGCCCGCTCCAGGGCTTCCTTGTCGTCGCGGAGACGGAACAGCTCGTCCGTGATCTTCAGGGCGGCCAGGATCGCCGCCTTGTGCGGCTCCGAGACGTGCCCGTGGATGTGCGCCTCCTGGATCGCCTCGTCCACGTACCGGGCGCACGCCCGGGTGTAGTCCTCGCCCAGCTCCGTGCGGATCTGGTAGTCCTCGCCGAAGATCGTGACCCGCACGGGCGCGCGGTCGTCCGGGCTCAACGCGGCCTCCCGGCGGCGTCGGCGCGCGGCCTCTCGACGGCGGGCGGCCTCCCGGCGGCGTCAGCGCGCGACCTCCCGGCGGCGACAGCCCATGGGCTCCCGGCGGGGACGCGCGC
>CAZTGV010000035.1:1988-4956 GCA_964613475.1 uncultured Gemmatimonadota bacterium | reverse complement strand
CAGCGCGCGACCTCCCGGCGGCGACAGCCCATGGGCTCCCGGCGGGGACGCGCGCCCTCAAAGCTCGTCCTCCACCACCATCAGGCGGCTCCGGATGCGGGCGGCGCGCTCCCGCGCCTCTTCCAGGGTCTCCCGGAGGCGCCGGTTCTCCTCGACCAGCGCCTGGAGCCGCTCCTCCACGTCCTCCGGGTCGGCCGCGCCGGGCTCGGAGTCCCCGAGGGCCTCGCTGAGCTGCGCGTGCGAGGCCTCGGCCCGGGCGGCGCGATCGCGGGTCGCCTCGTACTCGCCGAGCAGCCGTTCCACCGCCCCCGCCAGCCGGTCCAGCACGGCGGCGGCCCCCGCTCCATCCGCCCGCGCGTCCGGGCGGGGCGGACCTCCCGCGTCAAGAAGTTCGGATTCTGGCATCGAACCTCTCCTCCAGGGCCGAGACGATGCGGCCGAGCGCCTCGTCGGCCTCCTCGTCGGTGAGCGTGCGCTCGGGGGAGCGGAAGCGGAACGTCCAGGCGAGGCTCCGGCGTCCCTCCTCGATCCCCTCCCCCTCGTAGACGTCGAACAGGCGGACCGACTCCAGCGTGGCGGGCGCCGCGTCGCGGATCGCCGCCTCCATCGCCCCGGCGCGGACCTCGCGCGGGACCGTGACGGCCAGGTCGCGGCGGACCGCCGGATAGGCGGAGAGCTCCGCGTGCGTCGGGACCGGCGCCGGCTCCACGGCCGCCAGGCGCAGCTCGAGCGCCCACACCGGGGCCGCCCACGGCGGCGCGTCGATCGCCTCGCCCGCCACCCGGCCGCCGACGCCGACCGTCTCCGTCCCCCTCAGGATGCGGAACGCCTCCGCCGTGAGCCAGGGGCCGCCCGGTCCGTCCTCGGGATCGGGCCCCTCCCGGGGCTCCACGCGCCCGCCGAACAGCCCCTCCGCCAGCTCCGCCGCCAGCCCCTTCAGGTCCCACACGTCCGCGTCCGGCTCCTCCTCCGACCAGTGGGGAGGCCGCCGCCGGCCGGTCAGCACGGCCGCCGCACGGAGCTCCTCGTGCACCGGACCGACGACCGAGCCGCCCGCGAACAGCCCCTCCCGCGCCTCCTCCCCCCGGAGCCGGAAGGCGGTCCCGACCTCGAACAGTCGGACGTCCCGGTGGCCGCGCGCCAGGTTGTGCTCGAGCCGGCGGAGGAGGACGGGCACCAGGCCTGCCCGCAGGTGGGCCTCGACGGCCGACAGCGGGTTCCGCACCCGCACCTCGGCGCGGCCGCCCCCCTGCGCCTCCGGGACGAAGGGGGAGCTGCGGGCCTCCAGGAAGCCCCGCCCGCGGAAGAAGCGCCGCATCCGGCCGGCGCGCGCCCAGTCGGGATCGTCCGGGATCGCGCTGGCCCGGAAGCGCCGCTCCTCGTCCGGAAAGCGGTCGTAGCCGTGCCGCCGGGCGACCTCCTCGATGAGGTCGATCTCGCGGCGCACGTCGGTCCGCCAGCCCGGGACGAGGAAGCGCAGCGGCTCCGAGGCCGGATCCGCCGGCCCGGCGGCCGCTGCCGTGCCGCCGCCGGAGGCCCCCGCCGAATCCACGGCCTCCGCGGCCTCCGCGGTATGCGCCGCGCCCGCGGCCTCCCCGTCGCCCTCGCCCCCGGCGCCGTCCTCCAGCGCCCGGAAGCCGAGCGGCGCCAACATCCGCCGCAGCTCGAAGGGCCCGGGCGCGATCCCGAGCACCCGCCCCACCCGGCCGGGGCGGAGCGGCACCTCCACCGGCTCCGGCGCCGGGCCCCCGACCCGCGAGGCGGCCGCCTCCGCCTCTCCGCCGGCGGTCGCCAGCACCAGGGCCGCGCAGCGGGCGAGCGCCCGCTCCAGCCCCGCCTCGTCGATGCCGCGCTCGAACCGGTAGGAGGCCTCGGTCCCCAGCCCGAGCGCCCGGGCCGAGCGGCGGACCCAGCGCGGCCCGAACGAGGCGCATTCGAGGAAGACATCCGTCGTCCGCTCGGTGACCTCGGTCTCCTCCCCGCCCATCACGCCCGCCACCGCCACCGGCCGGTCCCGGTCGGCGATCACCGTCACCTCGGGGCCGAGCGTCCGCTCCTCGCCGTCCAGGGTGCGGATCGTCTCCCCGGCGGCCGCCGCCCGCACCCGGATCTCCGGGCCGCGCAGTGTGGCGAGGTCGAAGGCGTGGATCGGCTGGTTCAGCTCCATGAGGACGTAGTTCGTGGCGTCCACCACGTTGTTCACCGGCCGCAGCCCCACCGCCCGGAGCCGTCCCGCCAGCCAGGCGGGCGAGGGCCCCACCCGCACGCCCCGGATCACCGCCCCCAGATAGCGCCGGCAGCGGTCGGCGTCCTCGATCCGCACCCCCACCTCCGCCGCTTCGGCCTCGGTCCGCCCGTCGACCCACTCGGGCGACCACTGCGCCCCGGCCGGGCGGAGCGACAGGCCGGCCTCGCCCTCCTCGGCCAGCTCGCGCGCCACGCCGACGTGGCAGGCCAGGTCCACCCGGTTGGGCGTGAGGTCCAGCACCAGCCGCGCGTCGGGCAGGCCGAGCGCCTCGGCCAGCGGCCGGCCCGGCTCCAGGTCGTCCGAGAGGCGCAGGATGCCGCCCTTGTCCCGCCCGAGCCCCAGCTCGTGCTCCGAGCACAGCATCCCGTGGCTCTCCCGGCCGCGGATCTTCCGGGTCTCGATCCGGAAGCCGCCGGGCAGCGTGGCCCCGGGCGGCACGTACGGATAGAGGGCCCCCGACTCCACGACCGGCGCCCCGCACACCACCTGGATCGGGTCGCCGCCGCCCGCGTCCACCGCGCACAGGGTGAGGCGGTCCGCGTTCGGGTGCGGCTCGGCCTCCAGCACGCGGCCGACGAGCACGCCGTCCAGCTCCGCCCCGATCGGCTCCACCGCGTCCACCGCCACGGCGGCCATGGTGAGCCGGTCGGCGAGCGCCCGGCCGTCCCCCTCCAGCCCCGGCGCCAGCTCGCGGACCCAGTTCACCGACACGTTCACGCG
>CAZTGV010000035.1:0-1888 GCA_964613475.1 uncultured Gemmatimonadota bacterium | reverse complement strand
TCACGCGAAGCGCTCCAGGAAGCGCACGTCCCCCTCGTACAGGAGCCGCATGTCGGGGATACGGTGCCGCGCCATGGCGATCCGCGCCGGCCCCATGCCGAACGCGTACCCGGTGTAGCGCTCCGGGTCGTAGCCGGCCGCCTCGAACACGGCCGGATGCACCATCCCGGCGCCCATGATCTCCATCCACCCCGTGCGCTTGCAGGTGGGGCAGCCCGCGCCGTCGCAGATCGCGCAGGTCACGTCCACCTCGGCCGACGGCTCGGTGAAGGGGAAGTAGGACGGCCGGAAGCGGGTGCGGACCTCGGGCCCGAAGAAGCGATGCACGAAGTGCTCGATCGCCGCCTTGAACTCCACGAAGTCCACCCCCTCGTCCACCGCCAGCCCCTCGATCTGCTCGAAGGCGGGCGCGTGGGAGGGGTCGAACGGATCACGCCGGTACACCATCCCCGGCACCACCACGCGGACCGGCGGCTCGTGCGCCTCCATGATCCGCGCCTGCACGGGCGAGGTGTGGGTCCGCAGGACGGTCTCCTCGTCCAGATAGAAGGTGTCCTGCATGTCCGCCGCGGGGTGGTCGAGCGGGATGTTGAGGGCGGTGAAGTTGTACCACTCCGACTCGACCTCGGGCCCGCGGACGCGGGTGAAGCCGAGCTCGCGGAAGATGTCGCAGATCTCGTCGATCGTCCGGGTGACCGGGTGGAGGCCGCCCCGCCAGGCGCGGCGTCCGGGAAGGGTGAGGTCCACCTGGGGACCGGCCGCCCGCCGCCCGTCCGCCGCCAGCGTCTCGCTCCGCTCCGCGTGCGCGCGCGCCAGCGCTTCCTTCACGCGGTTGGCGCGGCGCCCCACCTCCGGGCGCTCCTCGGGCGGCACCCGGCCCATGGCGGAGAAGGCGTCCGCCAGGAGGCCGTTCCGCCCCAGGAACTCCACCCGGGCGGCTTCCAGCGCCTCCTCGCTCTCGGCCGACCGGATCGCGGCCAGCCCCCGCTGCTCGATCTCCTCCAGGCGCGCGGGCAGGCCGGCGCCCGCCCGGCTCACGGTCTTTGCTCTTGGGCCAGCTCCGCGAGTCGCGCGAAGGCGGCCGGGTCTCGGACCGCCACGTCGGCCAGCATCTTCCGGTTCAGCTCCACCCCGGCGCCCTTCAACCCGCTCACGAAGCGCGAGTAGGAGAGGCCGTGCTGGCGGGCGGCCGCGTTGATGCGGGTGATCCAGAGGCGGCGGAAGTCCCGCTTGCGCCGCCGCCGGTCCCGGTAGGCGTACTGCCAGCCACGCTCCACCGCGTTCCTGGCGGGGCGGTAGAGCTTCGACCGCCCGCCGAAGTAGCCGCGGGCGTCCTTCAGGACCTTCTTCTTGCGCTTGTTTCGCGCGACGCTGTTCTTGACTCGCGGCATGGCCGTGCTCCTCCCTTATCCGTTCCCCGCCAGCAGCCGCTTCACCCGCTTCTTGTCGGCGTGGGAGACCAGCGTCGCCTTGCGGAGCTTCCGCTTCCGCTTGGAGCGCTTCTTGGTGAGGATGTGGCTGTGGTAGGCCTTCCTCCGCTTGTACTTGTTCCCGCCGGTCTTCTTGAACCGCTTGGCGGCCGACCGGTTCGTCCTCATCTTGGGCATGTCGTCACCTCCTCACTCCTTCGACCCCTGCGCCGCGGACGACGTTCCGTCACCGGCCGCGACCTCGGGTGCCCGCGACCCGTCGCGCGAGACGCGCGGCGCGAGCAGCAGGGTCATCGTCCGGCCCTCGTGCGCGATCTGCGACTCCACGGCGCCGAGCGGCTCGAGCTCCGAGATCACCCGGCGGAGCACCCGCTCGCCCAGCTCGGGGTGCGTCACCTCCCGGCCCCGGAACATGAGCGTGAACTTCACCTTGTCGCCCTCCTCCAGGAAGCGCCGGG
>CAZTGV010000034.1:0-24131 GCA_964613475.1 uncultured Gemmatimonadota bacterium | reverse complement strand
ACCGCCGGTCGCCGGCCGCCACGGATTTTGCAAGAGGCGTGCGGGGAGCGCCACCGTAGGGCCGCCACGTCGCTCGACGGCCGCCTAACCCTACCCTCTCTACGTGGCGCCTTGCACGGCAGAGGCCACGCGGACTCCTGAGTCGTTACAGCCGAGGAAGTCAGACTGCATACCCTCGACGTCACGGGCGACCCGATGAAGCGACCCGCGTCCTACGAAGACTCCGTTCCTATCTCCGTTCTCATCGCCACCTATCATCGTCCCGTATTACTTGAGAGGACGCTGAAAAGCATTTTTGAGTCGGACCTCCGGCAGGAAGCGGTACAGCTCATCGTCGTAGACAACGCGGACGATGCCGAGACGGCCAGGATCTGCGGAGCACTCCAACGACGTGGGCCGGCCAACTTGACGCTGATCCGCTTGGTTGAAGGCAAGCCAGGGAAAAACGCCGCACTCAATCGTGGGCTCGAACAGGCAGCAGGGGATCTGATTCTCTTTACGGATGACGATGTCCTGGTAGATCCGGGCTGGGTTCGCAGCATGGCCGCGGCAGCACGACGATGGCCGCAACACGTCTACTTCGGTGGTCGGGTGCTGCCCGCATGGCCCGGAGAGCCCCCGGCCTGGCTTCGTGAGAGCCGCTATCTCTCCGTCTGCTTCACGGCGATGGACCGGGACGATCCCGAGGGGCCGATCGCCACATTCGTTCCCTTCGGGCCGAATATGGCCGTTCGGCGAGCGGTGTTCGATGAGGGTGTCCGATACGATGATGCGGTCGGACCCACGCCCGAGTCTTCTTACGTCATGGGGAGCGAAGCCGAGCTGACCCGCAGGTTGAAAGCACGCGGGCATCAACCGGTCTATGTCCCGAAGAGCGTGGTGCACCACATCGTCCGACCCGAACAGCTCCGCCTGCGCTGGTTGATGGGTCGGTCGGTACGGTACGGTCGCTCTGTCGCTCACAAGGCGATCCAGGAGGGTCGGGCCACACCCGGTCGAGCGCCCGCACACCTCGCTCGAGAGTCGCTCGAGGCTGCGGTGTCCGCCGCGGCGAACCTTTTCCGAGGGCGGAGGCAGGAGGCGTTCGACCGCATTATGGACGCGGGCGCCGCGTTCGGAAGAATCAAGCAGCTTCGTGAAGCATGACTCGTCTGCACCGTCGGCAGTTCGTGATCGGATCCCGACCTTTCCGAGCCTATGATGATTGGTTCGTGGACGACCTCGAAGATGGGCTGTACTTGTCCCGCTGTCCGGACCTGCGCGTCGTCTCGTCGACGGATCGCGACGGTCGACGGTGGCACCTACTCGGATCCGCCGTCCAGACTGTGGAAGGACGTGCCGATCCACCTCAGGAGATCGCCAGCCTTTCCGTCCACGAGATCCCTGAGGCGTACCGATCCTGGGCTGGACGCTGGGTGCTTATCGGTGCGGGCGAAATCCACCTGGATGCCTGCGGGTTGCTGGGCTGCTTCTACAGGCCGCGAACCGCGGAACGGGCTCAGATCTCGTCCAGTCCCGTTCTGCTCGCCGGTTCAGAGGGACCTAGAGCGACGGGCGCTTCCCGAACGTTGCGTCACAACGTCGGTGTGGACTGGTACCCGCCCCCGCGGTCTCGTTTTTCGGGAGTCCGTCGACTCCTGGCGAGCCAGATCCTTCACGCAAAATCGGGAAGGGTGGAACGCCGCCCTCTCTTGCCGTCCCCCGCTGCGGGCGCGACGTACCCGGAGCTCCTGGACGCGATCGAGAGCCGGCTACGAACGGCCCTCCAGCGGATTGGACACGAGGTGGAGGGGACTCTCTGGCTGCCACTGACGGGGGGACACGACTCTCGGCTGCTGCTTGCCCTGGCAGGTGATCTGAACCTGCGAGTGAGCACGTTCACTCAGCGGTACCGAGGGATTCCGCTCGGTGACCGAATCCTGCCGAAGAAGCTGGCGGACGCGGTCGGCGCGCCTCACCGTCTGATACAGCCGAGCAAATGGGACGAGAGGCGGGGCGCCCTGTACTGGAGCCACAATGGCCGGCACACGCCCAACGACCTCGATCGTCGATTCTTCGCGCGCAGACAATGGGAGTTCGGAGCGACGCATGACGGAGTACTTCGAAGCGGCGGCCTTGAAGTGGGCTTGGGTCGACTCAAGTACTTCGCGAAGTTCCGCGCCGAAGTCCCGAGCCTAGCGGATCTTCTGCGCGGACTCGACGAGCACGAGAACTCCCACGCCGCGGGAGGCCTCGGCGAGTGGATGGAGTGGATCCACGGTGCGGAGGAAACTGTCGATTGGCGACATCGCCTCTATCTGGAACAGCGGGTTGGAGGATGGCTCAGTTCGATCGAGCAATCGCTCGACTTGGTAGATCCAGAGCGCTTTTATCCAGGGAATGCGGCCGACACCTATAGTCTCTTGACCGCCGTTCCAGAGGAGCGGCGGTTGGGGTCCGACCACCAGAAAGATATCGTTCGGCGGTTGGCTCCCGCGCTCGACGAGCTTCCCTACAATCCTACCGACGATGAGGTAGGCTGGCTGCGGGGGCTCGCCTACCGGGTGAAGGACGACCCGGCGCTGCTCGTGAAGGGACCGCTCCGAAAGGCGCGCCTGGGGATCCGGCGGATCGCGGGCGGCGAAAGGTCGTGATGGCTGCGCCCCGTCATCCAGAAGTGGCAGTACTGGCTCTAGTCCCGGACCGCTGGGACGGGATCCGAATGCCGCGCCATCAAGTGCTCGAACGTCTCGGCCGCCATTTCCGGGTCACCTGGCTGGAGCCCGCCCCTCACTGGCGCAAGGTGTTGGCCGCTCCGAGAGAGTACCAGTCTGAAAATCGAGAAGTGGCACCTGGCGTAACGGTGCAGGACACGGGGCGGCTGCTCCCTGCGGTACACAACCCGGCCTGGCTGAAGAACGCCGCGCTCTCCATTCGGTTGCGACTCGCTCGTCGCCGGCTGCGGGGACGAGGCTGCCGGTTTTTCGTGCTGTACCTATGGCGGCCGGAATTCGAGCGGGCGCTCGAGCTCGTACCGCACGACCTGAGCTGCTATCACATCGATGACGAATATACATTCTCCCGCGAGGATCTCCCGGTGCCCGAGCGGGAAGCCACCCTCCTGCGCACCGTGGACCAGGTGTTCATTCACTCGCCCGCGCTTCTCGAAAAGAAAGGGCACTTCAACCCCCATACGGCATTCGTGCCCAATGGAGTGGACTTCGACGCGTTCGCCCGTCCCGCTCCGGAGCCGGCAGACCTCCAGCGCGTTCCGCATCCCCGGATCGGCTATGCCGGCATGCTCAAGGGACAGCTCGACTGGGACCTTCTCCTTTGGCTCACGGAGCGTCACCCCGTGTGGAACTTCGTGTTCGTCGGCGGCCGTAGTCCCCACCCGGAAATCGAAACGCCGATCCGACGACTTCGGGCGCGCGCAAACGTCCACTTCCTGGGCGCCAAGAGCGTCGAGGAATTGTGCGGTTATCCGCAACATTTCGATGCCTGTATCATGCCTTACCGGATCGATGAATACACCCGCTTCATCTATCCCCTGAAGCTGCACGAGTACCTCGCGAGCGGGAAACCGACCATCGGATCGCCGATTCGCTCGTTGCGAGCGTATGCCCGCGTCCTCTGGCTACCTAAGACCGCTGAGGAGTGGTCCACAGCCCTCGAAGAAGCCCTGCAGCCGGTCGCGAACAGCGAGGACCGAACTCGTGAGCGACGCGCGACAGCGAGGCGACACGACTGGAACCACATCACGGACCGCGTGGCGGGACTGATCTGTCGTCGACTATCCGAGCGAGGCGTACCGGTGGAAGCCGACGAGGTGACGGAATACGAGCCGCCGGAGCTCGAGGTCGGTTCGTGATACGCCGAACCTCCCTTCCTGCACCGTTCTTCGAGACGCGCCCTGCGCCCGAGGGACGTGAACGCTTGCTTCTCATCAGCTATTACTTCCCTCCCGCCCAGGCGGCGGGTGCGTTGCGATGGCAGAAAATGTCCGGATTGCTCGCCGCTCACGGGTACGCGTTCGACGTGGTCACCCGCGATCCGGCGTGCATGGCGCACGTCGATGAGCGGTCGCTCCGTGATCTGCCAGCCGGTACGAGGCTTTTCGCCATCCCCGAGGGCGAGCTGCCGTTGGACCGCCTCTCGCGCATCGTGGCTCGACTAGCTCGTAGAGTCGCTCGCGGGCGTGCTGCAGCGGGCGGTAGGAAAAGTGGCAGCGTGGGGCCCGAAGACTCCCCTCGTCCCCAGATCCGATCCCTCCCCGCGGAAGACATTCGGTGGGATCTCGGACGCTCCAGCGGCTGGACACGGGCGTACGAGGCATGGCGTCACTTCCGACGCGAGCTGGCGTGGGCGGCCCGTGCCGCCCGCGAGGCCGAGCTGCTGGAGCGCACGGTCCGATACGGAGCCGTCGTCACGTGTGGCCCGCCACACGCCGCTCACTTCTCCATTACGAGGCACGTGGACAGCGACGTGCGTCTGGTGCTCGACATGCGAGATCCGTGGTCGCTTCAGCAGCGCCTGCCCGAGGACATGGCCAGCCCTGTCTGGTTTCGTCTCGCCGGGCGGTACGAGAGAAGGGCGTTTGAACGCGCGACGGTGATCCTGTGCAACACGGATCCGGCCAGGGAGGCGATGGAAGCTCGCTATCCTGAGATCGCATCCCGGTTTCTCACGGTTCGAAACGGACACGACGGCGACCCGCTTCCCCCGCGGGAGGAGAGCCGACGGTTCGTGATCGCATTCGCCGGGACCATCTATCTCGATCGAGATCCGCAGCCGCTCCTGCGGGCGGTTCGTGAAGTGGTCCGCGAGCTCGGCCTCGGACCCGAGGAGCTCTCGGTCGAACTGATCGGCAACGTCGAGACCTTCGGGGGCGTGCCGCTGTCGCGGATCGCCGCCCGCGAAGGGCTCCAGGAATACGTCCATCTCCAGGGATACATGGCGCGAGGGGACCTGGTGGAACGGCTTCGAAGGGCGACTCTGCTCGTGAGCCTGGCTCAGGACAGTACCCTGGCGATCCCGTCCAAGCTCTACGAGTACATGCGGTTCCATGCCTGGATCCTGGCCCTCGCTGAGCCGGATAGTGCCACGGCCAAGCTGCTGGCGGAAAGCGAGGTCGCGGTCGTGTCAGAACGGGACGTGTCGTCGATCGCGGAGGTGATCCGGAATTGTTTTCATCAGTTCCGGGCCCATGGGAGACCGAGGCCCATGGCCAGCGAGGAAGCGTTTAGCCGACAGCGTGAGGCACGCAAGCTCGTCGGAAGCCTCGAGGCGCTCTCGAGCGGCGAAGGCTCTCCATAGAGATCCAGAGGCGACGCGGTGCCCCGCTCCGGCGAACGCGGCCGACTGCGATGCCGCCTCACAAGAGATCGTAGCCGAAGCTTCGAAGCGTCTCCCCGGCCACACGCCGGATGACTCGCCTGTCACCGGGAGTGAGTCGCGCTATGCTCTCGGCGTTCATGTTGCGAATCGGCTCGCTTCTCTCGTGCACCTGCCAGGCTCGGTCGAGGTCCAATCCCTGGGAATCCAGGTCGAGAAAATCGAGGATGCGGGCGACCTCCCCGGCCGGGTCGGCGGTCAGGTCTTCGTAACGAGTCCACAACACCCGCTCGAGATAAGCGGCGTCCTCGCGCAGGATTTCGTTGGAACGGGCCCATTGCCGAGCGCACAACTCCAGCGGCCAGGCCGGAAGGTGTGGTGGCGTCGCCTTTCGTCGAATCCCTTCGGTCACCGGATACCCGTTACGCACCAGCAGAATGAAGTGCGCATTCGGGAAGTGTCGTTGCAGCCAGCGAGTTCGGGCTGCGTTCATCGGCGACTTCTCCAGATGAATCGATCGGGATCGATCCAACCGTATTCCCCACTCCTTCTGGAGCCTGATCGGGTCCGGCCCGTCATCCGCCTCGGTGAGCCGAAACTGCTCCTCGTTCAGCACCCACATTCGCGGGAGTCCGAGCCTGAACGCCGGCGTGAACTGGTCGGTGAGGAACTGGCCCTCGTACGGCAGCTCCGCCACTTCCGGGTGCGTCCCAAGGATTCTTGTCAGGAGCTCCGTTCCGGAGTTGTAGCAACCGACCACGAACACCCACGAGCGCGGAGAGGGGACGGAAGCGACGGTGATCTTCCATTCACGATGGATCGCGCTCAAGGTCTCGCGGATCAGGGCTCGCCAGCGGGTTCCCCCAGGGTTCACGGGCAAAAACCCCTGAAGACGTCGCGCCCTATTCGGCTCGCCGCCCATGATGGCCGCGCCTCTCGCTCAGGAGCCTCGCCGCGCGCTCCAGGACCGGCCCAGCAGCCGGTATCCGCCCGCGAGCAAGCTCCTTCACGCCGTCGCGCAAGCGGAGATTCCAGGGCTTCGAGCGCCAACGATCGCTGACCGGTTCGTATCCGAGTTCCCGCATCAGGTCGCCGGTCACATACTCGACGGATCGAAGCTCGGACGATCTCAGCTCCTCTCTCCAAGCCTCGATTTCGCCTTTCCGGTACATCCCTTCGGGCTCCTTCTCCAGTTCCCACGGAATGTTTCCGTCGAAAGACCCACTCTTCAACCGATCGAAGCGGCAAGCCCGGAACGCCGACTCCGCAAAGCCATCGGGGGCTGGAAGTCCCAAGGCGTTCAGCAATCGGTCGAGCTCGGCGGCCCCGTCTTCGTGCAGCGCCTCGTAGCGCACCTCGACGTACCGCTCCGTCGCGTCTCGGATCGCGCGACCGGTGACCACGGCTCGCTTCCAGGTCTCCGCGCAACCGACCGTACTGCTCGGAGCCCAGTCGCGACCCCAACTGCGTCCGGCGCTGCGGAGCGAGCAGACGACGCTGCGCGGATCGCGGATGACGTGGATGAAGGTGGCGTTCGGGAAGAGCAGAAGCGTATCCTCCCAGTGGAAGACGTGATGGGGACTCTTCTCGACGACGATGGTGTCCGGACCCCCGGAAGAGGAGACCTTGCGAAGAACCGACGTGCCGATCGTGCGGCAAAGGTCAAGAAATTCCTTCTCGGTGAGGAGCGTCGAGAGCCCCACCTGCCGCCGCGTCGGGTTCAGTCGTTCGCCCCGCCACGCCTGCATGAAGGGACCGAGATAGTTGTGGAAAAGCTGGGTTTCCTGCACGGTAGCCACGCGGTCGTGCTGCGCCAGCAAGAGTTGCACCCAGGTGGTGCCGCTTCGCGGACATCCCACGATGAACACGGGAGGGGGGCGCAACCTCGTATCAAAATCGGATAGTTTCATGGGATCCTCCTGCTGGCGGGGGGTAGATCGGTACCCCTGCGCTGGCCGTTCCAGTGATTCGAACAGGCACTTGGACCGAGGCGATCGGAGGAGGTGGAGCGTTCGCCGAATCCGTCGCTTCGACCGCAGCCGCGAAAATCATGCGATCAAGAACGACCTCCCATCCGACGCTTCTGTGCGTCGCGAACTTCCCCGCGAATACGGGTTTCGCATGGGATTTTTTCGAGCGGCTCTATGGAAGGATCGCGGACCGACTGGCCGCGTCGAGCATCCGAACCGTGGTCGCCTACCCCGAAATCGAGTCGCCTCCGCGGAGCCTGAGCGGACACGCCGCGGATGCGGTCGTGCTCGATGCCAGGCTCGGAAATCTTCGTTCCATCCTGTCGACCATCGGTTTCATCGTCCGCCACCGGGTGCGCGCGTTCTATTCGAAGGATCGACCCGCCTGGCATCTCGCCTACCCGCTCCTTCGAATTGCCGGCGTACGTCAAATCATAATCTACGATCAGACGTCGGGTCTGCGCGATCCACCCGGAGCCTGGAAGCGGTTGATCAAGCGTAGCCTTCATCGCATACCGGGCAGCCTGGCGGATCGGGTTCTCACAGTGAGCGATTTCGTGGCACGACGACACGTCGAGGTGGGGCTCATCCCGCCGGTTCGAGTACAGCGCCTTTGGAACGGAATCGAGGTCCCGGAGCTCGATCCTGATGCCGGCGGAAAGCTGCGTGAAGCGTTCGATCTCGCGGCCGATCGACAGGTCATCATCTGCGTCTGTCGGGCGACGCCCGAGAAGGGAGTCCACTACCTCTTCCGTGCGTTCGACCGGATCGTGCGCGAGGTGCGGGAGGGACGAAGCACGCCGGCTCTCGTATACATTGGAGACGGCCCTCACATGACCGAGCTGCGCCGGCTGCGGGACTCTCTCCCCTCGGCCGAGCACATCGTCATGGCAGGCTACCGCGCGGACGCCGCCCGCCTCGTGGAGGGAGCGGATCTCGCCGTCGTTCCCTCCGTCTGGCAGGAGGCGTTCGGGCTTGCGGCCCTGGAACCGATGTCACGCGGCCGACCTGTCATAGCCACCCGTGTCGGTGGACTGCAGGAAATCGTCGTGCACGAGCAGACCGGTCTCTTGGTGGAGCCGGGGGACGAGGAGGCTTTGGCTCGCGCCATGTCGAGGCTGCTGTCGGCGCCCGACCAACGGCGGCGCATGGGCGAACAAGGCCGCCGGCGAGCGCGCGAGCACTTCTCTGCCGAGCGGCAGGTACGGACGCTTGCTTCGATGCTCGAGAGGCCTTTTCAAGCCTGATACAAGGCCGAATAGGACCGGACCATGGCGTCCAACGAAAACACCTCGCGCACCCGCCGTTCCGCACGCTCGCCGTCGGCTCGACGCGCCTTCGAATCTCGCAGGACGGCACGCCAAGCATCGGCCAACGCCGTGACGTCCTCGGCTGGCACGAGCCGATGCCGGAGCTCGGACCCGAGCACGTAAGCGTTCCCGCCGACGTTCGTCACCACGGGACAGAGCCCGGCGCTCATCGCTTCCAAGAGGCTCACCGAGGTTCCTTCGGAGCGCGAGCCCATCGTGAACAGATCGAAAGCGGGATAGATCGCCTGAACGTCGTCTCGCCATCCTAGTAGGTGGGTGCGCTCGGAGACCCCCAGCTCACGGACTCTTTTCTCCAGGTGAGAACGCTCCGACCCATCACCCACCACCACAAGCTGAGGAGGCTCACCCGAGGCAGGCGCCTCACGGAGGAGCGCAGCGAACGCCTCGATCACCAGATCGTATCCCTTGACCCACTCCAGCCGACCGACGCTGCCGATCACCGGTGCTTTCGCGACAAGGCCCAATCGCCGTTTGGCGCCGGCGGAATCGTGTCCCGAAAACCGGGTCCAGTCCACCCCGTTCGGAATCACCGTGATCTTGTCAGCGTCGACTCGAAGGTGCTCCGCGAGGTGCTCCGCGAGGGGCTCGGAAACTGCCACCACGACATCCGTCCGCCGCGACGCGAGGCCGTCCATAAGCCGGGCCTGCCACGGATCGGGTCGCTGCCGGCCGTGCTCCGTATGCACTAGCCGCGAGGCGCCGGCCAAGCGCGCAGCAAGCGATGCCTTGTACCAGACGCCGCTATGCGTGTGAACGACGTCCGGAGCCAGCCGTCGAATCTGCCGGCTCAGGCGTCGCGGCCAGAGGAGCGACCATGGCTCCTGCGGCTCGGCGAGATGGAGGCCGGCGTGGTCCTCGAGACCACGCGCGAAGCGTCCGAGATACTGCAAAGCCAGGACGTGGTTCTCGAACGCGGCCGGATCCAGTCGGAGGACGAGGTCGTGAAGCAGCCGCTCCATGCCCCCGTAGTTCAGATTCTGGATCAAATGTAGCACCCGGATGCGGGTGCTCATCCTCGCGCCCGGAGGACGTTGGCCAACCAACGCGTGCTCTCGCGGACGAACGGCCTTGGGTCCGACAAGCGGAGGACCTCGGTGCGATCGCCTGGCCGCCACGGAGTCATGAAGTCGACCACCGCGCGCCAGCGGCTCGGGGCATCCGGCGGAAGCGACAGCTCCTCGGCGGTGTGGCGGAGCCGGAGGAGGAGCTGGTCCAGGTCTCCCCACCACCAACGGCTCCGTACTCCCAACCGGTAGTCGGTCACGGGGGCGACCTCCCTTCCCAGCGCGGCCGCGACCAAGAGCGCCGGGAAGTCCACCCCCGCGTCAATCGCCAGTTGCAGGGAGCCCCAGAAGCGCCCGTTCACTTCCATCACGTAGGGCGTGGCGGTCACTGCATCCACCTTGTACTCCACCATGGCCACGCCTTGCCAAGCGAACGCCTCAAGTAGCCGCCGCGAGCCCGCGACCAGCTCCGGATCGGCCGGCACGCTCTCCCGGTACACGGAGACGCCGCCGGAAGGGGGCTTCTCCCGAAGCCTCCGGTGCGCGAAGCTGGCCAGAAGCCTGCCTTCCCATAGGAGCAGAAAGATGCCGATCCCGGGACCGACGATCCGCTGTTGGAGGAGCACCGGAAAAGCCTGAGAGGGAAGCGCGGCGACCTTCGCCCGGAGCGCCTCCCACGTGTGGGCGTACTCTACGCCGAGCTTCACGCGCCTTCCCTCTCGCATCCCGACCGACCGCGTCGGTTTGATCACCACGGGGGGGGACGGTAGCGCGCCCGCGAGCCGGTCGAGCGACCCGGGCGATTCCAGCACGCTCTGCCGGGGTACCGCGAGTCCCAATGTCCGTGCGCGCCGCAACACCGCCGCCTTGTCGCAAATGGCGCGAAAAACTTCCGCATCTGGGAACGGCACCGTCGCCCGGAAGCGACTCCGTGCCGGCAGAAGGGCGAGAAGGGATGCTTCCGTGACCGGGAGCAGAACGCTCGTCGCGAGGCGCTCCGTCAGCGCCGCGACCGAATCTGTGAACCGGCCGGAGTCCTCGAGCGGATCGGGAACGCGAGCGCACGAATGCACGTAGCGCGAGGCCCCCGCGAGCGGAGATCCAGCTTGGGAGCAGACGTCGACGCGGAATCCCGCCCTTCCCAGTGATCTCGCGATGGCGAGCGCAGACCGCTGCTCGCCATCCGTAATCAGCACCCGAGGCGCCATCGCGGGGTGGAAGCCGCTCGCCGGCTCAGAATCGTCAGGCCGTTACTACGAGCGTCGAGCAGGTGTCCTGAGCGACCCGGGCCGGGTACGCTCCTGCCAGGCAAGCGGATATCGGGATGCCGGTGCCCCGATTGGCCCGTTGTGCGGGACCCGCGGCGGAACGGCCGAACCATCTCGCCGCAGCTTTGCGTCCACCGATGCGTAGACGCCGGCCACGAAGGCGGCGAGAATGTACGGGGTGTCGTGATAAGTCTGGGTGATGAAGAAACCGGTCGCCGCGAACGCGATGAGCGAGATTGGTAGGTAGACCGTGGCGTTGTAAAGAAATCGTTCTTCCGGATCGCCGATTTGCCAACTGGGCGGCAACCGGCGACGCATTCTACGCAATGCCACGATTCCGCCGACGATCAACGAGCCGAAAAGAACAAAGCCCGGGATTCCCATGTCCGCTCCGGCCTCGATAAAGGAATTGTGGGAGACCGACCATTTGATCTTCCCACGGCCGGGAGTCCAATCCATTGCGTGTTCCGTATACATGCCCTCGTACCGCGGAAACTGACCGATTCCCAGGCCTGTCAGCGGATTCGCGAGCATGTAGCCGACTCCCCGCTTCGCGAGTTCCTTCCGCCCGTACCATGAATCCCAGTTGTAGTCCTCCGTCGGGGTCGTCAGACTCTTCATCTCCTCCCAATAGCCGGCGGGTGCTGCCACGATCAACGCACCGGCCATCGCGACGACGAACAGGAGACGCTTCGCCACCGGGACTGTCTTCAAAAAGAAGAGCAGCGCCAGGCCGACCGCCACGAGGCCCACGAATCCGCCACGGGATCCCGTCACCGCGATCGTCGCGCCGATCCCGAGAATCACGAACAGGCTGATGAGCTTTCGGCGCCGGTTGTCCGTGGACTGCATGATCCACAGCGCCAGGGGCAGGCCGACCATCAGCACGAGACCGACGTCATTGGCATCGTAGCCCCTCACGCCCCGGGTCTTGCTCACTCCCACCACGACCAGGGCTAGATACGCCAAGATCCCGCAACTGAGGACGTAAGCCCAGACAAAGTGGTTCAGGTCCCGCGCGTGACGAATCGCCAAAATGAGTAGAACGGCGAAGATCAATACCTTGGAATACCGTGAAATGATGAACATCGCCGCGCCACCAAGTGAAATCCCGAACGGCACGGAGATACAGGCCACGACGCCCAGGGCCACGATCACTTTGCCGGGCCAGGTGCGAAGCAAGGCGCCCTCGTTCAGATGGTGTGGATTCAGAAAGGCGTAGATCGCGGTGAGCACCGCGAGGACGAAAGCCGGACGCAGCGCGGCGAGCCCGATGAAGCTGTGAACACGGCTTACCGTGATCACCATCAGCAGGAAAATGAGCAAGCGCATAGGATCCCGCGGAGTTGCCAGGGACGCGGCCTCCATCCACTGCCGCGGGGCGGTGGGGCGAGGTCGCGGCCAGGGCGAACCTGCCGCGGAATGTGCGGTTTTTCTAGCGGGACGCGCCATGTGCTCCCACGGTTATACGTCTTGCTTTGTCGTAGGCTATCCGAGCCTCATTGTGCACGGGCAATGCCACCGCTCCCGGCGCCGAGGCGCCAAAGGTTGGGCGCGCGCGTTCGTCCCATCACGCGGGGTTGAACGGGGTTGAAGCTACCCGGGAAACGGTCCGGGGAGCCCCTACCCAGTTCCACGACCGACGCCTGTAGCATCGATCCTACAACCGACGGACCCGGTTCGAGCCTCCGATGGTAACTCCGCTCAATCATGCGTAGGCGCTCCGCCCAGCAGCTCGCGGTAACGTTGTCGCTGAAGGCCGCCGATGCGCGTCCAACTGTACGTCCGTTGGACTCTCCTCCGTCCAGCGCCTTCCAGGGTTGATCGAAGGGCTTCGTCACGGAGAAGCTGCAATACGGCATCCGCGAACGCCTCCGGGTCGTCGCGTATCAAAATGTCGTGACCTTCTTCGTATTCGAGTCCTTCCGCCCCTACGGTGGTCGCGACCACCGATCGCCCCATTGCCCACGCGTCCAAGATCTTCAGGCGCGTTCCCCCCCCGACGCGAAGCGGAACAATCGTGCAGACGGCGTCGGCGATCACTTCGCGAATGTCCTCCACGTAGCCGAGAGACCGGGCGTTCGGATGGCGCTCCAGCCGGACCTTCACCTCGTCGGGGCACTTGCCCACCTGCACGAAGAAAGCCTCGGGATCACGCTCGTGGATCCGCGGCCAAATTCGCTCGAGAAAGAAGAATACCGCGTCTCGGTTGGGAAGCATGTAGGTGGGTCCAATGAATAGCACGATCCGTTCGTTCGTTTCGCGCGGACGAGGAACGAAGAATTCCGTGTCCACGCCATTCGGAACCACGGCGGTACTCGCGCCGGGCGCCAGCTCACGCAACCGCTTGGCATCGAGGACCGACATCATGATGTTGACGTCGATGGCCGGACACAGATCGCGCTCCCTGTGCTCCATCAACTCCGCTTGGTATCGCACGTAGGCCCGCGTGAGCGGGTTCTCTAACACATCCGCGCGAAGCCTGAGCAACTCGGACTCGATACTGTGATGGACGCAGGCGATGGGGGGCGATGCATCGTCGTCAAATGGTAGCCATCTGTACAAATCGAGGCTGTCCGAGTGGATGAGGTCGTAGCTTCGCAGCTTCGTGCGCTCAAATTGGCTGCGGAATTCCTCGCTGTAGTACTCGAAATAGACGTAGGGCTCACCCGAGATGACGCTGCGCAGATGGTCCCAAAGACGCCGAAGGCGAGCGTGCTCGGCCGGAATCGGCACCGGCTTCGCGACTTCCCGGACGATCTCGCCTAGTTGCGCCCGCGATCGCGCCACCGCGTCCGCGGTCGACTGATGGTTCCGCCTGTAGAACGGCAGCAGGTGGATGTCGAAATCACGAGCGACCTCCCGCAGGACGTGAAAGATGCGGTTCGTCACTCCGCTGTGAGGCGGATACGGAAGGCACTGGGACAGGAACAGGATGCGCGGACGGCTCACGTCAGCTGTTCGGGGACGGAAGCGCCGGATACCCGGCCGACTCGCGACTCTTCACAAGGTCGCGCAGACGACTCGCCCGCGCGAGCACTCTCCCTACGGTGTCCGACCGCCGGAGCAGGATCCTCCGCAGGGGGAGCGATTCGGCCCGGATGGCCCCCTCCGTCACGGAAAGCGTTTCCCGCATCCCGGCCTCCTGCGCATGCCGAACGCTACGTTCGTCGAACAAACCGAAGGGAAAGGCAAGCACGGGGACGGTGCGCCCCGGGAACCTCTCTTCCAACGCTTCGCGGCATTCGCGAATCTCGCTGCGGATGTCGTCCGCGGACAGCATGGGAAGCACAACGTGCGAAGCCGTATGGTTGCCGAGCTGCGCATCGCATGTCACCAAGAAATCTCGTAGCTCGTCCCAAACCATGCTGCGATGTCTCGTGGTAAAACCGACCTCCCGCTCCAGCGCGGCGAGAGGCTCCTCCAGCCTGGGCGGCCAACGGCCGGCGAACACGGCCAGCACCCACTGACGAAGCGGACGGAGCGGGCCCAGATCCGCAGGCTGTCCCTGGCGATATGCATCCGGGAGCCCGATCTCATCCTCGAACGCTCTCCATCGCACCGGCGAAACCTTGGGATGCAGGTCATCCACCCGATCCCACCAGAAGCGGGCACCCGTCATGGCCGCAGTGGAACACACGAATACGGTCACTGGGAGGCGCAGGCGCGAGATCACCGGCGCGCCCTCGCTCGCAACCGCTGCGTACGCATCATCGAACGTGAGAGCGAACATGCCCTTGGTGGACTTCCCGCGACGGTGCCGCTTTAGCAAGTCCGTGAGAGGAGCGACGTGCCCCACGCGATTTACCATTTCCACCAGCCGCTCGAAGAACGGGGCGGGCACATGAACGAACCCCTCACCCGGCACGTTTCGGCTCGTGACGCTGTGGAAGCACAGGATCGTGCCCGCCCGGGTCGCCAAGCGCCACAGGACCTTGCCGATCGTATCGAGATGCATCGGCCGGGGTCTAGCCGCGGCGCTCGTCGATCACGGCTAACATGCGATCGATGACGGCCTCCCAGGTGAAATATCGTTGTGCCCGACGCCTGCCTGCCGCTCCCATCTCCCTGGCCCTCTCCGGCTCGGCAAGCAAGCTGGTGAGTCGCTCCGCAAGGATTCCCGCGTCATTCGGGGGCACGAGATATCCGGTCTTCCCATCCACGATGATTTCGGGCACCGCCCATACGGCTGTGCCGATGCAGGGCAAGCCGAAAAACATCGCCTCCACGAACGCGACGCCGAACGGCTCGTACCGCGTAGGTAGACAAAATACATCGGCGCTCGTGTATGCCTCGAAGAGCTGTCTCCGACCCTCCGGATCGTCCTTATCGAGATATCCGAGCACTTGAACGCCCGGTGCGACCTCGGCGAGGTCGGGACCCACGATCAGAAGCCGGGCGTCGGGAATACGAGCGCGAACCTCTTCGAAGGCCGCGAGGAGCACGTCTCCCCCCTTCCTCTCGAACTGCGCGCCCACGAACAGGATGGTCGCCGGGGTTTCCTTCCGCTTCGTGAGGCTGGCGCCCGCCACGGATCGAATCTGATCCTCCTCGAAGTTCGGTCCGGCGAAGACCGTCTTCACCCGCTCCGGGGGAAGACCGAAGTCGTCCAGGAATGAACTCCGCAGCCGGTCGCATATCGTGAAGATGCACTCCGCCCGTTCGTATACCCCCCGCTCTCGGTCGATCACGCCGTCCAATTCGGAGTCGGACAACCACACCGCCGGCGACTGGCCGGTCCGTGCTCCTGCCACGGCCTGCTGAATGTTCGAGTCACAATAAAGATACGTCGGAATGCCGTGGAGCCGTGGGGTGAACGTCGCGCCCACTTGAAGGAGACAATCGATCCGCGCGACTCGCGCCGCGGCGAGCTTCGCGGCTCGCCGGCTCCGGAGGGCGAACGGAATCCGGCCGAGTCGATAGCGAACACCCCAGCGTTTACGGTTCCACGAAAAGGTGGCGGCCGCCGCGAGCCAGCGTGTGAGCCCCCGCACTTCGACATCGCCGGTCAAGACCCCGTGACCGCGGCGGCGCAGCTCATCGATCACGCTCTTCGAAATGCCGGACCAGGACCTCCGACTCTCGGGATCCTTCTCACTCAAGAAGAGGATGCGAAGACCATCCGCCCGGGAGTGATCCGGCACCGGGCGGGCGGACGTCATGCCGTCGCGAACCCTACTCCGGGCGCGGCGCGGCTGGCGACGAGGCGAGATCTCGCCCGCCACTTATGTAGATCCGTGTCATGTCTTGATACTGCTCGTACGGCACCTCGTGCCCGACCCCACCGTAGGTCGGCTGCCATCTGACACGCGACCAGTGGCGCGGATCTGTAGCGCTCAGGAATTTCACGTCGTCGTAGCTGAGGATCAGATCGTCGTTGATCCAAACCCGGACGCGCCCGTCACTCGCCCCATCTCGATTCAACTCGAGGAGGTACTCGTACTTCACCCACTCGCCGAGGAAGTCTCGAATATACCGGTTGCTACCGCGGTTCGGCGTGAGATTGCGGTTGCCCCATGGTTGATTCTGGAGGTTGATCTGAACTCGCATGTTCGGTCCATCGTGCGCCGAGTAAACCGAAGTCGCGCCGTTCCAGGCCGACACCCCCTCCAGCATGAACCACAGGTGCTTACTTCCCGTTGGGTGGTTCACGAAGTTCGAGCTGTGCCTCGTCCACTGGCATACGTAGATACGCGGGAATCGGGCTGCGCCTTCGAGTCTGTAACCGGTGGAGAAGGGCGCGTTTCCCCCACCGAAGCCGGGAGGGAACACCCCGCGCAAAACGCGCGTCGGCGCGCCGGCTTCCTGACCATCGACATGGATCGCCATTCGCCGCTCGGCGCTGGGCGAGGCTCCCCAACCTCTCGATGGGGGCTTCTCCTCCCACGTCCGAGATTCGATCGGGACGAAACCATCCGGTTCGTTCCTGCACTCTGCCGGGCGCTCGAGGGTCACCACCAACCGCTCGTCGCCGGACGACGAGTGTGAGGCCCCGTGCCGTGCCTGATCTGCTTCGCACGTTTGAAAAAGGACGACGACCGTCAGGGCACCCGCACCAAGATGGGCGGCTGCTCGGAAAAAACGGGCGCGGACCCGGCTGACAGCGTACCGGTACGATCGTACCTGAATCATCCTGCTCTGATGGATGACGAGTGGACACATCCTCAAAGATCGAAAGCGAATCGAGCCAGGACTCAGGGCTCACGCTGCTTTACCACGGAGGGAGAGGCGCGTTCCCCGCCGCGGCGGCTACGAAAGAGACGCTGCGGCGTGATTCTGTCCGGGACCGAACCGTAATCACTGGAAGGGCGTGAATCGGGAGAGAGCCGGTGGAAGCCGGACCCGCTCGCCGTCGGGCACCGGTTCCACCGGCCTCATACGAGGAGCAGGGTCAGCTTCCCCCGCTAATATAGATGTGATCCATATCTTGGTACTGCTCGTTGGGGACTTCATGATCGACGCCACCGTACGTCGGCTGCCATCGCACTCGGGTGAAGTAGCGCGGGTCCCCCGATTCGAGGAACTTCACGTCATCGTAGCTCAGAATCAGGTCCCCATTGATCCAGACGCGGACCCGGCCGTCGTACGCCCCGTCCCGGTTCAGCTCCAGCAGGTACTCGTACTTCACCCACTTGCCCAGGAAATCCTGAATGTACTGGTTCGTGCCACGGTTCGGCGTGAGGTTGCGGTTGCCCCAAGGCTGATTCTGCAGGTTGATTTGAACCCGCATATTGGAGCCGTCGTGTGCCGAATAGACGGAGGTGGCACCGTTCCAGGCCGATACTCCTTCCAACATGAACCACAGGTGCTTACTCCCCGTGGGGTGGTTCACGAAGTTCGAGCTGTGCTTCGTCCACTGGCAGACGTAGACTCGAGGGAATCGGTTCGAACCTTCCAACTGATAGCCGGTTGAAAAGGGAGCGTTCCCGCCTTCGAACCCTTCCGGGAAGATCCCTCGGAGCACGCGCGACGGCGAGCTCGGAGCCGACCCATCCGAATGCGTCGTCATGCGGTGCTCGACGCTGGAGGACGCACCCCAGCCACCAGTCGGCGGCTTCTCGTTCCACGGTTGCGATTCGATCGCGACGAACCCCGACGGTTCGTTTGTGCATTGGGAGGGCGCATCGTCACTCGAAAGCGACGTTTCCTCCTCGATGGCCGTAACCTGGACCTGCGAGCTTCCGGTAACCCCATCCGCCGTGGCCCGAATCTCGGTATCGCCGGACGCTACGGCCTTCACGTAACCCGCGGAGGAGACGGTCGCCACCGATGTCCGGGTGCTCGACCAGGAGACCGACTCGTCGAGCTCGTTGCCGTACGCGTCGGTCACCGTGGCGGTGAGCTGCTTCCCCTCGTCCTCTTCCAGGGTCACCCCCGACGGCAGCACCTCCACACTGATCGGCGCGTCATCGGTCGTCCCACCCGCGATGTTCGACAAGGATCCGAAGACCGCGTCCTCGTTCAGCGTCCCCCGGTAGGCGACCAGCTGGAACTCGTAGGCGGTCGACGGCTGCAGCCCTTCCACCGTGCAGCTCAGCGCCTGCCCGATCGCCGTCCCCGACAGCGGCACCTTGCAGGTCCCCTTCGCCACGCTCGTCGCCGAGCCCCAGGTGATCGGCTTCTGCGAGTACCGCACGTCGTACTTGGCCGGATTGCCCGTTCCATCATCCACCTGCGTGAAGCGCAGGCTGGCCGACGTCTCCCCGGCCGACACCACCTGCAGGTCCTTCACCTCCCCCGGCCGGCCCTCTTCCATCGAGCTCTCGGAGTCGCCGCCCTCGGAGTCGCCGCCCTCGGAGTCGCTCGAAGAGGTGGAGGAGACCGTCACCACCTCGATCGTTTCCGAATCGCTCTCGCCGCCGCTCGAGGCCGTGATCGTCGCCTGTCCCGACGACCGGCCCGTCACCCGGCCTTCCTGGTCCACCGACGCCACGGCGGCGTTCGAGGTCGACCACTGCACCGGACGGCTCAGACGGTTGCCCCCCTCATCCCACACATCCGCCCAGAACTGAACGCTCTCCCCTTCCTCGATCCGCGAGCGGGGGGCGCCGATCTCCACCTCGGCCACCCGCGCCCCGCGCACCAGCGCATCGGTCGACAGCTCGTGGCCCCGGCCCTGTATGTAGATCCACGTCTCCCCCTCGTAGATCCCCCGCGCCAGACCGTCGGAATCCACATCCAGGATCTGCGGATCGCCGCTCCGCCACTGCACCCGCTTCGCCGGACGCTCCGCCCCGTTCTCGTAGATGTAGGTCGCCTGGAGTTGCTCCCTCTCCCCTTCGGCCAGCACGACCGACGACTGGTTCAGGCGGATCGACACCACCTTCCCCTTCACGTCCACCGTCACCGAGCCGCTCACCCCCTGGTGCGTCGCCTCCAGGGTGGCCGTCCCCTCGTTCACCGCCACCACCTGCCCCGAGGCGTCCACCTGGATCACCGAGGCGTCCGAGCTCCGCCACGTCACGTTCCGGCTCACCGTCGTCCCGCGGCCGCTCTTCACCTCCGCCCGGAACTCCCCCACCTCGTCCGGCGCGATGATCGCCCCCGACGGCTTGATCTCTACGCTCGAGATCAGACGGTTCGCGTCCGGGCCCGTCAGCTCGTGACGGTCCCAGTCGCTGGCGTCACAGGCGGAGAGAAGTGGAAGGCAGCCGAGCACGATCATGACCCAGGAAGGCCTAGGCGCTTGGGTCGCCGGTCTAGAGCGACAAGGATGTAACCCTCGGGGAAGCCGCGCCACGCGAAGGGGAGAGCCCAAGCGATCCGCATGGGAAACGAATCGCGCTGTGAGGTGAGCAGAGACGGACCGGAACGACGCGGGATGCCTCGCCATGATGCAACCTCCCGAGGGCGGAACACGACTTCCCTACCACTTCCACCGCTGCCCACGTGTGTTCAGCCCTCGGGCACGCCGTTAGGCGAGCCTTTTTCGGGCCACTGGCAGGCCGGCTGGCTTGGCCGTGACGTTCACCACGGCGGTAGCCCCGTGCCTTTGCGTCGCCGGATTTCTCCGGGTTTGCCTTGAGACAGTGGGCGGCGCCGAAACGCGGCGCCGGTCGGGAGTCATTTCTATTTCCGTGCCTTGAAGACCGTAGGATCCGAGCGCCTACAGGGAGCGCGAAGCCACGCACTTCTTGCGTCTTCGTGCCGGGCGCGCCGGGTGTGGGGTACGGGAGGACCCCGCATTGCGAACTGCACGGTATCCGTCGAAATGCGAGGCGTGGCAAAGGTGGAAGAGTGATGAGTCGCTGAACGGACAGGGATTGGCACGATCCGATGGCGCCCAGGAGCCTTAGCGTCCTGGCAGCCTCCTTGCGCCCGCCGCCGGCGCCACGCCAAATGGGCGTGGCTCAGTCATTCAAGAGAAATCAAGGGAAGAGATGCCCGAGACGTTGCACTCGAGCGGCCGCCTCCGCGTCGCCATCGTCGGAGCGGGAAACATGGCGCGCCACCACGCTCGCGCGTTGGCCCGCCTCGAGCGGCCGCTCGACGTCGTACAGATCTACGATCCCGATGAAGCCGCCCGGGAATCGGTGCGGGAGCTATGGCCCGCCGCCGTGGGATATCCGGAGCTCGACAGGCAACGATTGGTCGGGGTGGTCGACACCGTTCACATCTGCACGCCGCCCTCCACTCACGTCCGACTGGCGACGATCGCGCTTGCAGCGGGCTGCCACGTCTATATCGAGAAGCCGTTCGCCAGGACGGAGGTGGAGGCCGATTCACTCCTCCGGCGCGCCGGTGAGGGTAATCTCATCCTCTGTGCGGGCCACCAGCTTCTGTTCGAAGCTCCGACTCGAAAACTGTCGCAACTCCTCCCGGCCCTGGGCAAGATTTGCCACCTTGAAAGCTACTTCGCCTTTCGCCCCTCACGACCGGAAAGAGGGGCGGGTCTCGCGGCCGACGAGCAGCTTACGGACATCCTGCCCCACCCCCTCTACTTGTTGCTGTCGGTCCTGGAAGAAGCCGTCCCCGACGCGCGGGCCGAGGCGGAAGGAATCTCGGTGGGAGGCGAGGGCACGGTTCACGCTCATATCCGGGCCGGCGATCTGGTCGGGTCGCTCATCGTCACCCTGACTGGCCGTCCGGTCCAGAGCTACCTGAAGGTCGTCGGAGAGAACGGAACGCTTCGGGCGGACTACGTGCGAGGAATCGTCCTGCACGCGGTGGGGCCGGGCGCCTCCGCGATCGACAAGGTCCTGCAGCCATACCGCACGGCCCGACAGCTCGTCTGGGGCACCAGCCTCTCCCTGGCGAGGCGAGTGGTTCGGCGGCAGCGGAGCTATCCAGGACTCGTGGAGGCGTTCGCCGCCTTCTACGACGCTGTCGAGGGAAAGGCTGAACCACCCCTCACGGACCGGCACCTGCTCGACACGGCCCGTCTGTTCGAACGGGTCGTGGCGACTCTCGCTGCCACTCCACGTCCCTCCGTGTCGGATGGAATCGATGAGGGCTCACCCGGGAGCGAAGGAGGCCGCCGGCCTCCCGAAAGCGTCCAGCCGGGCAGGGCGACGGGACGCACCTTCGAGGACCGGGTTCCATCCAACGTGGTGGTCACGGGGGGAACCGGCTTCCTGGGCAGGGCGGTGGTGAGAGCCTTGGCGGAGAGCGGGGTTTCGACTCGCGTGTTTGCGCGCAGGCTGCCCGCCGCGTGGGAGCGCTACGAAGGCGTGGAATACGAGCCCGTGGACTTGGGAGTGGGTTGCCCCCCGGACCTGCTGGACGGAGTGGCGGGGATCATCCATTGCGCGGCCGAGACCCGTGGAGGCTGGGAGGCGCACCGCCGCAACTCGATCGGCGCGACCGAAAATCTGCTGCATGCCGCCGCCGAGGCGGGCGCGACACGCATCCTGCTCGTCAGCAGTCTGGCCGTCCTTGCATCCCAGGAAGGGGAGGCGCTGGATGAATCCGTGCCCCTGAGGTCGGACCACCGACAAGCCGGACCGTACGTGTGGGGGAAGCTCACGGCCGAGCGTCGGGCGAGAGAGATCGCCCGGGACCTCGAATTGGACCTGAAAGTCGTCCGCCCCGGTGCGATCATCGACAGCGCCGCGTTCGAACCTCCTGGCAGACTGGGACGCCGGATCGGCAACCTCTTCGTCGCCGTCGGGTCCCCGTCCGAGCGGCTGGGCGTCGTCGAGCGCTCCTTCGCGGCTCATCTGCTGGCCGACCTGATGCTCGACTTCGATGGAGCGCCCGACGTGCTGAACCTGTTGGATCCGGAGCTACCCACCCGGCGCGCGCTGGTGGAGCGGCTCAAGGACCGGAACCCCAGCTTGCGGGTGATCTGGCTACCCGGACCGCTTCTCCGTGCTCTCTCCGCGGTCGCCGTTCTCGCTCAGAAACTACTCAGGAGAAATGCGGAGCCGCTTCGGCTGCACCGGGCCTTCGCCTCCGAGCGATACGATACGACTCGTGTCAAGCGACTGATCGCGTCGCGGTCCGTGTCCTCGGATCAGGGCGACGAACGGCCCATCGCGACAGGCGGCGTCTAGCCACCCCCTCGCGATGCCCGCGGAATCGTCACTCCTGCCTCGCGATCAGCGCGCGCCGCTGATGTAGATGTGGTCCATGTCCTGGTATTGGTTTTGTCGAAGGCGCCCTCCGACGCCCCCGTACGTCGGCTGCCACCGCACGCGAGTCCAGCGGCGTGGATCCCCCGCCCGTACGAATTGCACATCTTTGTAGTCGATGATTCGCTCGCCGTTGACCCAGACACGGACCCTGCCATTCGCGCGGCCCTCGCTGTTCAGCTCGAGCAGGTACTCGTACTGAACCCATCGGCCTAGAAAGTTCTTCATGTACGCGTAGTGGCGGTCGCCTGTGTTCGGGGTCAGGTTCCGATTCCCCCAGGGTTGATTCTGCAGGTTGATTTGCACCCTCATGTCAGGCCCATCATGCGCCGAATAGACCGAAGTGGCGCCGTTCCACCCGGACACATCCTCGAGCATGAACCAGAGATGTTTGCTACCTGTCGGATGGTTCACGAAGTTCGAGCTGTGGCGGGTCCACTGGCACACGTAGATACGGGGGACCCGCTGCGAGCCGAGCAACTCGTAGCCTGTCGAGAACGGCGCGCTTCCCGCGCTGAAGCCTCGGACGAAAACGCCACGGAGAGTGCGGGGTGGCGACGCCGGTGCCGCCGCATCTTCGTGGCGCTTCAGTCGACGCTTCGCCGCTTCCGAGGCGCCCCAGCCGCCGAGGGGTGGCTTCTCCCCCCAGTCTTGCGACTCGAACGAAACGAAGCCCGATGGCTCGTTCCGGCATTGCTTCGGCGCCGGGGCTGACGGCGCGCCCTCTCCCGGGGCGACCACGTTGACGACGGCGGAGTCGCTTCGCACTCCGTCGCTCGCGCGGACGACCGCTTGCCCCAAGCCTCTGCCCACCACGTGCCCGTCTTCGACGGTCGCCACCCAGTCTGGCGACACCGCCCACTCGACCCGATCGGCGTCGACGGCCGAACCGATGAGCTCGAGGCGTACTGTGTCCCCCGTTTCGATCGTTGAGACCTTTGGAGCGATGTGCAGTCCACTTAGCATTTCGGGACCGATCACCGGATCGTCACCGCAGCCCAGCCACAGCGATCCGCCTAGCACCAACATCCACACTCCCCCTCGAATCCGAGCGAGACTTCCTCGTCCACTGCCCACTGCCCACTCTCCAGCATCTCGATCGTCTCGGTGTTCGGCTGTCGGAGTCGTGCGCTCGTGCGCACGAACTCGCAGGCTACGATGGGTCGCTCGATATTCTGCTCCTTCCCGGAGAATCGGCTGATCATCAGTCTATCCGATGCACGGCCGATCACCTGTAAATGAAAACAGGACAACGGCCTTGTGTCGTGGACTTCGGCTGGGCGGGACCCTACCGGGGCCCGCTTGGGAGGCGCAAGAGGCGATCTGCGCTTTTTCCGGAATTCAACGGGAGCTGTGCTCGCCGGAATCAGGAAGAGTGCTATTTGGTTGCGGAATTCGGCGGATTCTGGACTCGGGTCGCCGTTTCCGCTTGGGACGAAATCGGGTGGTGGGCTCCGACGGGCGGGCCGCCGCGGGCACCGCGAGACGCAGGCATCCGCGCCTCAGGCGCGATCGATCCACGCCTCCAGCGCCCGCAGGTCCCGCTCCGCCAGAGACCCGTGCGTCGGAAGGGTGACGAGCCGGCGCGCGAGCGCCTCCGCGCCCGGAAACTCGGCCGACGGCTCGGAGAGCCGGCCGCGTAGCGCGGGCAGGCGGTGGAGGGGCTCCGGGT
>CAZTGV010000033.1:22236-24795 GCA_964613475.1 uncultured Gemmatimonadota bacterium | reverse complement strand
CGCGGAAGTAGAGATCGTTCTCCAGCACGTGGCGGATCAGGCCGCCCAGGAAGGCGAGGTCGCCCCCGGCGCGAATCGGCACCCAGATGTCGGACATGGCGCTGGTGCGGGAGAAGCGCGGATCCACGTGGATCACCGTGGCGCCGCGCTCGCGCGCCTTCATCACCCACCGGAAGCCGACCGGGTGGGCCTCGGCCATCGAGGAGCCCTCGATCAGGATGCAGTCGGCGTTGGCCAGATCCTGCTGGGCGGTGGTGGCCCCGCCGCGACCGAAGGAGGCGCCCAGACCGGGCACCGTGCTACTGTGTCATATCCGCGCCTGGTTGGAGACCGCCACCATCCCGAGCCCGGCCGTGAACAGCTTCTTGATGAGGTAGTTCTCCTCGTTGTCCAACGTGGCGCCGCCCAGATGACAGATCGCCCGCGTGTGGCCGACCGGCTCGGCCGGCTCGTCCGGTCCCGTGTGGCCCGGCTCCTCCTCGGGCAGCTCCGACGTGGTGGCGGCGAACGTCCGTCGCCGGGACTCCCACACCCGGTCGGCGACCCTGTCCATCGCCTCGTGGAGGTCGATCTCCTGCCACTCGGTGGCGCCGGGCGCCCGGTACTTGACCGTCAGCGGCCGGTGCTCGTGGGTGAGGAGCTCGAAGGAGGCGGCGCCCTTCGGGCACAGCGTCCCCTGGTTGATCGGGCTCTCCGGGTCGCCCTCGATGGCCAGGATCTCCTCGCCCTCGGTGTAGACGAGCTGTCCGCAGCCTACCCCGCAGTACGGACACACGGAGCGGGACACCCGCGAATCCTCCGTCCGGGCGCGGAGCGACCGCGTCCGCGGGGACATCGATTCGCGGCCGTTGCCGTCCGCGCGGTGGCGGAGCTGGCGGAGCAGGGGCCAGCGGGAGAGCCAGTCCATCATGCGTGCCTCCGGGGGCGAGGGGGCTCCGGACGAGAACGCGGCGTCACCGGGATGCGCGCGGCGGCCGAGTCGAGCAAGGCGCGTGCCCCTCGCGGCCCGCCCGGGCGGCGCCCCGCGCGGCGCTTCCCCGGCCGGTCCGGGCGGCGCGGCGCCGGCCCATCGGACGGCGTCACGACGCCTCCGATCTGCCCTCGTCCGCGGCTTGTCCGGCTCCGCCTTCCGGCGGCGGGAGCCGCTCGACGAGCCGATTGGTGGCGTGGAGGACGGCGGTCGCCGCGCCGCGCACCAGGTCGTCGGGGGCCGGGACGCACCCGACGAGCCGGAGCGTCGGCTCGTCGGCCGGGCGCACGCAAGCCAGGACCACGAGGGTGTCGAACGCCTGCAGCCGCTTCACCCCGACGAGCTGGAAATGGCGCTCGCGCCCGATCGCCCGGTCCAGCGCATCCAGGGTCGCCTGGGCGGCGAGCCGCAGGATCATGATCTCCTCGCCGACGCCCTCGCGCTCCACTTCGTGCGTGGCGCCCGACCGCTCGAGGGCGATGCGGATGGTGGCGCGCGAGCCGGGGCTTCGCGCCAGCTCGGCGGTCGCCAGCCGCACGCGGCCGTAGTTCACGGGATCGGACGTGCCGCCCATCCATCGCCTCCGTTGCGGTCCCCTTCGCGGCCTCTGCGCCGGGCGGCGCTGCCTCGCGGGCCTCCGCGGGGTCCCCCGCCGGCGCACGGCGCAAGGTAACCCGCGGCCCGGCGGGGCAGAAAGGCCGCCGCCGCGCCGCGCGCCGATGTCCTGGCCCTGGCTGGGCGCCGAGGGCCGATGTAGGTTGGCCCCGCCATGCCGGACCACCTCGACTCCGTCCGCTCGGCGATTCCGCGTGGGACCGCCGCCGGCCCCCGCCGATGAGCCTGCCGACCCTCTTCGCGCCCGACCTCGGAGCCCGTGAGCCCGGGCAGGCTGTGCGGCTGGACCGCTCCGAGAGCGCGCACCTGAAGGCGTTCCGCCTGGCGGAGGGGGACCGCCTCGCCCTGGCCGACGGCCGGGGCGCCAGGTGGAGGGCCGAGCTCCTGCGCCCGGCCGCCGCGGGGCAGGAGGCGGCCGCCTGCCGCCTCGTGTCGCGCGCCGAGGCCCCGCCGGGCCTCCCGGTCGTTCTGGCCTTCGGCGTGGCCCGCAAGGACCGGATGCTGTGGCTGGTGGAGAAGGCGGTCGAGCTCGGGGTGCCGGCGCTGCAGCCGCTCGAGCTGGCCCGATCCCGCTCGGTGGCGGACGCGGGCCGGTCGCGCTCCTTCCTGGACAAGGCCCGCCGCCGCGCCCCGGCGGCGATGAAGCAGTGCGGCGGGGCCCGCCTGCCGCGGCTCGCCGACCCGCTTCCGCTCGAGGAGTGGCTGGAGCGCGCGCCGGCGGAACGGGCCTGGCGGGACGTCGGGGAGGACGCCGCGGTCGGCGGCCCGGCGCGACCGGTCCCGGGGGCCGGAGGCGATGCGATGCGGCTGCTCGCTGCGCCCGAGGCGGAGCGGACGCTCCTGGAGCGGGTGGCGGCGTGGGAGCCTGAGGACGGCGCCGTCCTCCTGGTGGGTCCGGAGGGCGGGCTGGCCGCCGAGGAGGAGGCCCGCTGCCGGCGCGCGGGCTTCGAGGCCGTCGGGCTGGGTCCCCGGAC
>CAZTGV010000033.1:0-22136 GCA_964613475.1 uncultured Gemmatimonadota bacterium | reverse complement strand
CCGGACTGGCCGTCCTGTCGCAGGCGCAGGCCGCCGCCGCCCGGACTGCGGCGAGGCGGTGAGGGACGAGCCGAGACGGGAAGGAGGCGCGATGACGGGCTGTTTGTTCTGCGGCATAGCGAAGGGGGAGCGGTCGGCCGAGCGGGTGGCCGAGGGCGAGGCCTGGGTGGCGATCCGGGACATCGATCCGCAGGCGCCCACCCACGTGCTGGTGATCCCGCGGGAGCACGTGGAGAGCCTGGACGCCCTCGACCCGGCCCACCGCGCGCTGGCCGGCGAGCTCCTCCTCGCCGCCCGGGAGGTCGCCCGGCGCGAAGGGGTGGCGGATCGGGGCTACCGGGTGGTGGCGAACACGAACGCCGAGGGGGGACAGACCGTGCCGCACCTGCACCTGCACGTGTTGGGGGGCCGGAGCATGCGCTGGCCGCCGGGGTGAGGCGGACCGCCGGCTCCGCGGCTCCTCCCGGGTGATCCCCGCCGCCGGTCCCCGGGGCCGTTCCGGCTGATGGACGCCGCCGGGGACGCGGGGCCGCCCCTGTCGCACGCCCTCCGGGCACTCGAGTTCGGACGCGTCCTGCGGCGGGTCGCCGTCGAGGCATCGAGCGAGATCGGGGCCGAGCGGGTGCGCGCCGCTCGGCCGGCGGCGGACGCGGGGGCCGCCCGCGAAGCGCTCGCGGCGGCCGATGAGATGGCGGCTTTCCTGCTGCGCGAGGAGGCGTGGACGCCGGCCCCGGTCCCCGACCTGCGCGCGGCCCTCCGGCGGCTGCGGGTCGCCGACTCGGTCCTCGAGCCGGAGCCGCTGCGGCAGTTCGCGGTCCTGCTGGCCTCGGCCGACCGCGCCCGGCGCGTCCTCCTGCGGGGGGACACCTCCGCCCGCCGGAGGCTGGCGGACCTCGCCGGCGCCCTGGAGCGCGCGGACGAGCTGCGGGAGCGGCTCGAGCGCTCATTCGACGAGGCCGGCGAGGTGGCGGACGGCGCCTCGGGGGAGCTCAAGCGGATCCGCCGGGAGCTGCGGGGGCGCCGCGCGGAGCTGGTGGGCCGGCTCGAGCGCTACGCGACGGGGCTCCCCGAGCGCCACCGGGTCCCGGACGCCTCGGTCACCGTGCGCGCCGGCCGCTACTGCATCCCGATCCGCCGCGAGGCCCGCTCCGCCGTCGGGGGGATCGTGCACGACGAGTCGGCGAGCCGGCAGACGCTCTTCGTGGAGCCGCCGCTGGCGATCGAGCCGATGAACGGGATCCGCGAGCTGGAGCTGGCCGAGCGGCGCGAGATCCGGCGCATCCTGGCCGAGCTCACCGCGGCGCTCCGGCCGCGGGTGGACGCCTGGGCCGGCACACTCGACGCCCTGACCGAGCTGGACGCGCTGTTCGCCCGGGCGCGCTACGCGCTCTCCCACGGGGGCAGCCGCCCGGAGCTGGACGACGGACCCGAGCGCGGACCGTACCGGGTGGTGGCGGGGCGGCACCCGTTGCTCCTGGCGTCCGAGGAGCGCGCGGTGCCGTTCGACCTCTCGCTGGAGCCGGGGGAGACGGTCCTCCTGGTGAGCGGCCCGAACGCGGGCGGGAAGACGGTGCTCCTCAAGTCGATCGGGGTCCTGTCGGCCATGGCGCAGTGCGGGATCGTGCCGCCGGTGGGGCCAGGGACGCGGCTCCCGGCGTTCGGCCGCTTCTTCGCGGTGATCGGCGACGAGCAGTCCATCGAGGCCTCCCTCTCCACCTTCAGCGCCCAGGTCGGGAACCTCCGCGAGATCCTGGAGGAGGCGGACGGCCGCTCGCTGGTGCTGGCGGACGAGATCGGGAGCAGCACGGATCCCGCCGAGGGTTCCGCGCTGGCCGCCGCGGTGCTCCTGCGGCTGGCGGGGCAGGCGGCGCTCACCGTCGCCACCACCCACCTCGGCGAGCTGAAGGGCCTGGCGGGCGAGGATCCGCGCGTGGTGAACGCCTCGCTCCAGTTCGACACGGAGGGCCTCCGTCCCACCTTCCGGCTGCGCCGGGATCGGCCGGGCCGCAGCTACGCGCTGGAGATCGCGGCCCGGCACGGCCTGCCGGACGACGTGCTCGCGGCGGCGCGCGCCCGGCTCTCGACCGGCGAGCGGGCGCTGGACCGGGTGCTCGAGGAGCTGGAACGGCGCGAGGAGGCGCTGGGCGGCCTGGAGCGGGAGGCGCGGCGCCGGCTGCGGGAGGCGGAGCGCCGTGACGAGGAGACGCGGGCGGGGGCGGAGCGCCTCGAGCGCCGCCTCCGCGAGCAGGGGCGCCGCGAGCGCGAGGCGGAGCGGGAGGCGCGCGAGAAGGTGGAGCGCTATCTCCTGGAGGCTCGCGAGCGGGTCGAGGAGACGGTCCGTACGCTCGAGGCGCGCTGGGCCGAGGCCGCCGAAGCGGCCGAGGCGGAGGCGACGGAAGCGGCGCGGGACGCGGCCGAGACGGCGCGCCGCGAGGCGGCCTCCGAGGCGCGCGGGGCGGTCGAGCGCGCGGTGCGGGAGGCCCGGCGCCGCACCCCTCCGCGGCGTCGGGAGGCGCGGACGCGCCCGGAGGACCTGCGCGAGGGCGACGCCGTGCGCCTGCCCGGGCTCGACCGGGTCGGCGAGCTGCAGGAGCTGCGGGGAGACCGGGCGGTGGTGGTCGCCGGCGGGGTGCGCCTCACCGTGCCCGCGGCGGAGCTGGAGCGGGCGGAGACGGACGAGGAAGGGGCGGGCCGGTCCGCGGGCGGAGGCGGCTCCGGCGCGGCTCCGGCCGCGCCGCAGGCCGGCGGGGCGCGGCCGGAGCTCGTCCCCCGCTCGGAGGTGGACCTGCGCGGCCTGCGGGTCGAGGAGGTGGAAGGGGCGCTCCTGCCGGCGCTCGACGCGGCGATCGTGGGCGACCTGCCGCGGCTGCGGGTGATCCACGGCAAAGGGACGGGCGCGCTGCGCGAGCGCGTGCGGGCGCTGCTGGCAGCGGACGAGCGCGTCCCGTCCGTGCGCGCCGGCGGCCCCGGCGAGGGGGGCAGCGGCGTCACGGTGGTCGAGCTCCGCGCGTCCGCGGAGGAGGGGGACCGATGGTGAGCGACGAGCTGGTCGAGCGGATCCGCGAGCGCGCGGATCTGGCCGCCATCGTCGGCGAGTACACGAACCTCCGGCGCTCGGGGAAGAGCTTCCGGGGCCCCTGTCCCCTGCACGGGGGCGACGGCCCCAACTTCTCGGTGGACCCCGAGCGGGGCATCTTCAAGTGCTTCGTGTGCGGGGAGGGCGGGGACGTGTTCGGCTTCCTGATGCGCCACCTCGGCCTCGACTTCCCCACCGCGGTCCGCCAGGTGGGCGAACGGGTGGGGATCCCGGTTCCCGACCGCGAGGAGCGGCGGGAGGACCCGCACGCGCACCTCCGCGAGGTGGCCGCGTTCGCGGCCGAGTGGTTCCAGGCGCGGCTGCGGGACCCCGGCGGAGCGCCCGCCCGCGACCATCTCGAGCGGCGGGGGATCGCCCTGGATACGGCCCTGGAGCACGGCCTCGGTTACGCGCCGGACGGGTGGCGGGAGCTCCGGGAGGCCGCCGCCTCCCGCGGGCTGGAGGAGGAGCACGTCCTGGAACTCGGCCTCCTGGCGACCAGCGAGCGGGCGGAGGCGCCGTACGACCGCTTCCGCCACCGCCTGATCTTCACCATCGAGGATCTCAGGGACCGCCCGATCGGCTTCGGCGGCCGCGATCTCGGACCGGGGGAGGAGCGCGTTCCGAAGTACATCAACTCGCCGGACTCGCCGATCTTCCACAAGGGCGAGGTGTTGTACGGACTGAACCGCGCGCGGCACGCGATCCGTCGCGAGGGGTTCGCCGCGGTGGTGGAGGGGTACACGGACGTGCTGGCCCTGCACGTGCGCGGCCTCCCGGTCGCGGTGGCGGCGCTCGGAACCGCCTTCACCTCCTCGCAGGCCGCGACCCTCGCGCGCTTCGCGCCGCGCGCCTACCTCCTCTACGACAGCGACGCGCCCGGGCTCCGGGCGACCTTCCGCACCGCCGACGCGCTGCTGGCGGCGGGGGTCCATCCGCTGGTCGCGACGCTGCCGGGCGGGGAGGATCCGGACTCGCTCGTCCGGGCTCGTGGCCCGGAGGCGTTGCGGACGCTGCTGCATGACGCGGTCGACGTGCTGGAGCGGAAGCTCCAGATCCTGGAGCGCAAGGGCTACCTGGAGAACGCCGCCGGGCGCCGCCGGGCCGTGGACGGCCTGCTCAGCACGCTGCGGGCGGTGCGCGACCCGGCGCTGCGCGACATCTACCTGGACCGCGCGGCCGAGCGGACCGGCGTGCGGAGGGAGACGCTGGTGCGGGAGGTGGCGCGGGCGGCGGGCGAGGAACGGCCGCGGCGGCCGCGCCGCCCCGGCGGTGGCCGGAGGCCGGGCGAGGGCCGGCCGGGGGACGATCCGGGCGGGCTCGGTCCCCAGGGGGTGGAGCGCAATCTCCTCCTCCTCCTGCTGCGGGACGAGACGCTGGTGCCACGCGCCCTGGAGTCCGGCGTGAGGGCGGCCCACTTTCGGGAGCCCGGGTACGCGCGCCTGTTCGCGGCGCTCGCGGAGGCGGATGGCGCGGCGCTCGCCGAGGTGCCGGACGCGAGGTTGCCGGCCGAGGTGGCGGCGCGTGCGGAGGCCCTGCGGGCCGACGCGACGGAGCTGACGGACCCGGAGGAGATCTTCCGGGAGTCCGTCCGGCGCCTCCTCCACCGGCCGGCCCTCGAGCGGCTGCGCGAGATCGACCGGGCGCTGGAGCTTGCCGACGAGGGGCAGGGCCGGGAGCTTCTGGCCGAGAAGCAGCGTCTGGCGGCGGAGCTCCGGGCGGCCGGCTTTCCGCTCAGCTTCCTGCAGCGCCGGTCGGGCGCGGGATCGGCGGTGCCAGACGCGGACTGACCGGCACGGTCGTGGACCGAAGAGAAAGGAGAAGGATGGAGTCGAACGGCAAGCTGGAGTCACTTCTGTACCTCCAGGAGATCGACGAGGAGATCGAGGACCGCCGACGGCAGCTCCGCCACCTGGAAGGGGAGATCGAGAACGGCGCGGAGACCGTCGAGGCGCTGGAGGCCCGGATCGGGGAGGCGCGGAAGCGAGCGGAAGAGGTCGAGGCCGAGCTGCGGCGCGCCCAGCGCTCGGTGCAGGCCGGCCGCGCCACCTTGCGGCGGCTCGAGGCGCGGGCGGACGAGGTCCAGAACATGCGCCAGCACGTGGCGGTCCGCTCGGAGACCGAGGCCGCGCGCCGCAACCTGCGCGCGGCCGAGGAGGAGGCGATGGATGCGTTGCGCGACGTGGAGGCGGCGCGCTCCGAGGTGCGGGAGCTCGAGACGGAGCTGGCGGAGCTCCGCGCCTCCTACGAGGCGACTCGCGCCGAGGCGGAGGATCGGCTCGCGCAGCTGCAGGACGAGATCGCGGTCCGCCAGGACCGCCGCCGGAACCGGGAGACGCGGCTGGACGGCGAGGCGCTTCGGCTCTACCGGAAGGTGCGCGCCGGCCGCACGGACCGGGTGCTCGCCCCGCTCACGCCGGACGGGGTTTGCGGACATTGCTTCACGGCGGTCCCCCTCCAGCGCCAGGCGAACATCCGTACCGGCCGGGAGCTGGCCGTGTGCGAGGGATGCGGCGTCATCCTCTACCCGCAGGAGGAGTGAGGCCGGCGCCCTCGGCGCCGACGCCCCGCCTTTGAGCCTCCGGATCGTCGCCGGCCGCCTCGGCGGGCGGACCATCCAGGCCCCGCGCGGGGCCCGCACGCGCCCCACCCCCGAGCGGGTCCGCGAGGCGTGGTTCAGCGCCCTCGGTCCGGAGGTCCGGGGCGCCCGGGTGCTGGACCTGTTCGCCGGCTCCGGCGCCCTCGGCATCGAGGCGCTGTCGCGCGGCGCGGCGTCCGCGCACTTTGTCGAAGCGGACCGCCGGGCCGTCCACGTCCTCGAGGGGAACCTGACGGCGCTGGGGCTCGGAGGCTCCGCGCGCGTCACGCGCGCCGACGTCTTCTCCTTCCTCCGGCAGGGCGGAGTCGGCCCCTTCGACCTCGCGCTGGCGGATCCGCCCTACCGCTCGGACGCGGCGCGACGACTGGCGGGGTCGTTCCGCTCCTCCCGCTTCGCGGCCTTGCTCTGCCTGGAGCACGCGCCCGACGCGTTGCCGGCCGCGCCGGACGTGGTCTGGCGGCGGCGCTACGGCGACACGGTGTTGACCTTCCTGGCGGCGGAGTCCGGCCGGGCCGCGGCCGGCGCGTCCGAGACGGACGCCGTCGAGGCCGACGGCCCGGAGACCGAGAGCGCGGAGAGGCGGAGCGAGGAGGAGAGCGCATGACGGAGAGGACGGCGGTCTACCCGGGCTCGTTCGATCCGCTGACCCTGGGCCACGACGACATCGTCCGGCGGAGCCTGCGGCTGGTCGATCGCGTGCTGATCGCGGTGGCCGCCACGGCCACGCAGTCGAAGCGGCCGCTCTTCGACCTGGACGAGCGGGTGGCGCTGATCCGGCGCGTCTACCGCGAGGTGCCCGAGGTGGAGGTCGTCTCCTTCTCGGGCCTGCTGGTGGACTTCGCCCGGGAACGCGGGGCGCGGCTGATCGTGCGGGGCCTGCGAGCGGTGAGCGACTTCGAGTACGAGTTCCAGATGGCGCTCATGAACCGCTCGTTGTGGCCCGAGGTCGAAGTGATCTTCATGGCTCCGGACAACCGTCACACGTTCCTCAGCTCCTCGCTCGTGCGCGAAGTGGGACGGCTGGGCGGGGACGTGAGCGGCTTCGTGCATCCAGAGGTTCTCGAGGCGATGAAGGCGAAGTTCCGGGAGGCGCCCGGGTGACGGACGGACGAGGCGCCCTCGGGCGGGCCGCCGGGGGCATCGAGTCCTTCCTGGCGTCGCTCCGCCGCCGGGCCGCCCGGACGCCCCGGCGGATCGGCTTCCCCGAGGCGCTGGAGGCGCGCACCGCGCGCGCGCTCGACCGGCTGGCGTCGGAGGGGCTCGTGCGGCCCGTCGTCTTCGGCGACGGCGCCCGGCTGCGCGAGCGCTTCGGGGCCGACTCGCGCGTGGAGCGGGTGGCCGTTCGGGAGGAGGAGGCGCTCCCCGCCGCGGCCGCGCGGCTCGCCGAGGGAGCGCTGGACGGGGTCGTGGCCGGCGCTCTGGCCGCCACGTCCGACGTCATCCGGGCCGGCCTCCGCCAGGTCGGCCTCGCACCCGGCATCGTCACCGTCTCGAGCGCCTTCTACATGGTCCTCCGACGGCCCGCCCCGGGGGGCGCGTCGGTGCTCACCTTCACGGATCCCGCGGTCGTTCCGCGTCCCACGCCCGCGCAGCTCGCCGAAAGCGCCGAGCTCGCCTGCCGGGCGCGGCGCCACATCGTGGGCGACGAGCCGCGGGTGGCGTTCCTCTCCTACGCGACGCGGGGCTCCGCGGCAGGCGAGGAGGTGGAGCGCGTGCGCGAGGGCCTGCGGCTCTTCCGGGAGCGGGCGCCGGCGGTCGTCGCCGACGGCGAGCTGCAGGTCGACGCGGCCCTGGTGCCGGAGGTCGCGGAGCGGAAGGCGCCGGGCTCGCCGGTCGCCGGCAGGGCGAACCTGCTCGTGTTCCCCGACCTTGACGCGGGGAACATCGCGTACAAGCTGATCGAGCGGCTCGCCGGTGCGCGCGCGCTCGGCCCCGTCCTCCAGGGGCTGGCGCGGCCGCTGAACGATCTGTCTCGCGGAACCGAGGCCGAGGACATCGTGCACGTGGCTTGCATCACGGCGCTGATGTCCGGGCCGGCTCCGGGCCCCGACCCCAACGGGTCTCCCGGGTTGGAGAGACGCACAGAGAGGGCGAGGAACGGATGAACTTTTCGATCGAGCGGGTGGGCGGGGCCACGGTCGTCGACGTGAACGGCGAGCTGACGGTCGGCAACCGGAGCGAGCTGAAGGATCGGGTGCTGGGTCGCATCGAGGAGGGCGACCGTCGTTTCCTGTTCGACTTCAGCGACACGAGCTACATCGATTCCTCCGGCCTCGGCGTGCTGGTGAGCCTCTCCAAGCGGATCCGCGAGGTGAACGGCCGGCTGCGGCTCGCCGGCCTGAACGAGGACCTCCGGACGCTGTTCGAGCTCACCAAGCTCGACACGCTGTTCGAGATCAGCGACTCGCGATCCGTCGCCCTCAGCGAGCTCTGACCTCCGTGCCGGGCCCGTGTCCGCGCCCGGCGTGATCCTCCGGTCCGGCCGGGAGCCGGTCATCCGCGCGCTCCGGTCCGCGCTCGCTACGCTCGACCCCGCCCCCCCGCTGCGGGTCGCGGCGGACGAGCGCGCGCCTCCTCCGGACCCCGCGGATCTCGTCCTGCTGGACCTCCAGGACCTGGAGGAGCCCATCTCCGCCGTCCGCCGCCTCGCTCCCGGCCGGCCGGTGGCGCTGGTGGAGGCCCCCGCGCCCGACGGGCTGGTGGACGTCCTCGCCGCGGGGTGCGAGGACTTCCTCTTCCTCCCGCTGCGGACGGCGGAGCTGCGGGAGGTGTGGCGACGGCACCTGGAGGCCGCAGCCGGGCGGAACGGGGCCGCGATCCGGTTCGCCGTCCCCTCGGAAGTCCGGTACTGCCGGGCCGCGGTGGAGCGGATCGTCGAGGCCTGCCGGGCCCGGGCTGGGCTGGATGAAGAGAGCGCCTTCCGCCTGCGGGTGGCGGTGGGCGAAGCGGTCGCCAACGCCGTGCTCCACGGAAACCGCGAGGACCCGCGGCGCCGGGTCCGTGTGGAGGCGGAAGCCGGATCGGGCGAGGCGCGCGTCCGGGTGGCGGACGAGGGCGCCGGCTTCGATCCCGAGGCGGTTCCCGACCCCACCACGCCGGGCAGGCTGGAGCGCAGCCGCGGCCGGGGCCTCTTCCTGATCCGCAGCCTGGCCGACGAGGTGCGGATCCGCCCGCCGGGCAACGAGGTGACGCTGACGGTGCGCCGGGGCCGCCGGGAGCCGCGCCCGTCGGTCCGGGGTGACGAGAGCCACCCGGCCGCGGACGGCGCGCCGGACCTCGCCGCCCTGCTGGAGGGCTTCTCGCGAGTCGCCGGACGTCCCTTCCGTCTGCTGATCGCGGACCGGGACGGCCGCGCGCGTCCGCTCCTGGACACGCTCGGACCGGCGGAGAAGGGGGTCGCCGACACGATCCGGCGGTCCGCCCCGCTCGCCGGCGGGGGCCGGTTGGAGGCGGTGGTCCCCGCGAGCCCGGACGCCGAGGGGTTCGCCGCCATCCTACTCGGCTGGGTGGGCCGCCTGCTGCGCTCCCAGCGAGAGGTGGACCTGTTCAGCCGCGAGATGCTGGAGCGGTATGAGGAGCTCACGCTGCTCACCTCGATCAGCGAGACCCTCGGGTCGCACATCCAGGTTCGGGACGCCGCGGAGGTGATCCTGCGGGAGGTCGCCGACGTGGTCGGGGTCCGCGGCGCGTCCCTGTGGCTCGAGGAGGAGGGCGAGCTCCGCCCGTTCGCCGCCTACCCGCGCCCGGGCGCGACCGGCGGCGACGGCGCGGGGGCGGAGCAGGGCGGCGGGGACCCCGGCGCGGCGGCCGTCGCGGCGGATCCGGCCCAGCGCCTGCTGGTCGAGCGGATCTTTCGCGAGCAGGAGGCGGTGATCGGCGGGGGGCCGGACGTGGAGGGCGCCGCAGACGGGGACGCGGAGGGCGCCGCAGACGCGGACGCGGGTCCCGGAGACGGGCCGTCGGCGTCCGGAGAGGATCCCTCCGTCCCGCTGCTCGCGGTTCCGGTCGGCTACGCGCCGCCGGAGGGCGACCCGCGCCGTCTGGGGGTGCTCAGCCTCGTCGGTCGCAAGGGCGGCGGCGCCTTCCGCGCCGGAGACCTGCGGCTCATGACGGCGGTGGCCAGCCAGATCGGGGCGGCGATCCAGAACGGCCGGCTCGTGCAGGAGAGCCTGCGCCGCGAGCGCGTGCTGGCGGAGCTGGAGATCGCGCACGACCTGCAGCTCAAGATGCTGCCGAGCCTGGCCGGCTTTTCGGACGTGGCCGACGTGGCCGGTCGCTGCGAGCCGGCGCAGTCCATCGGCGGCGACTTCTACCTTCTTGCCCGGCTGCCGGCGGGGCGCCTCGGGGTGATGCTGGGCGACGTGAGCTCGCACGGGATCTCGGCGGCCCTGATCATGGCGCTCACCATGAGCGCGGCCAGCATCTACGCGCGGGAGCGCGAGCGTCCCTCGGACGTCCTCCTCCACATCCACCAGCAGCTGCTGCGGGAGCTCGAGTCCACCGAGATGTTCATGACGCTCTTCTACGGCGTGCTGGATCCGGGCGAGCCCCCGGCGGGCCGGCGGACCGGGGAGGTGCGCGAGGGCACGCTCCGGTGGGCGAACGCGGGCCACCCCTACGCCTTCCGGCTGGGCACTGGAGGGCGCGCGGAGCGGCTGGTGGCGCTCAACCCGCCCATCGGGACCGCTCCGCCCTCGGAGTACGGCGAGCGTGTTCGTCCGTGGCGGCCGGAGACGGACCAGCTCCTCCTGTTCACGGACGGGCTGCTGGAGGGGGAGGACGGCTCGGTCGAGGCGGCGCTGCTCCGGGCGGCCGGCGCGGCGGCGGACGCGGGGCCGGCGCGGGTGGTCGAGGCGCTGTTCGACCGCGGCGCGGAGGACGGCCCCGACGACCGGACGGCGCTGGCGGTCCGGCTGCTCCCGGCCGGACCGGGATGAGCGGATCGCGCCCGAAGCGATCGCTCGGCCAGAACTTCCTGGTCGACCCGAACCTGCAGCGCAAGGTGGTCGACGAGCTGGAGGCGGGTCCCGGGGACGCGGTGCTGGAGGTGGGCCCCGGTCACGGCGAGCTGAGCGCCCATCTCATCGGCCGGGTCGCGCACCTCGTGCTGGTCGAGAAGGACGGATCGCTGGCCGCGGAACTGCGCGAGCGGTGGGGCGGGCGGCCGGAGGTGGAGGTGGTGGAGGGGGACGCCCTGACGCTGGACCTCTCGGCCCTGGTGGCCGGGACCCCGGCGCGGCCCTACCGGCTGCTCTCGAACGTGCCCTACAACATCACCTCGCCGCTCGTCTTCCGCTTCCTCTCCCTCCGCCCTCCGCCCGCCCGGATCGTGCTGACGGTGCAGCGGGAGGTCGCCGAGCGGATGGTCGCCGCCCCGGGCTCGCGCACTTTCGGGGCGCTCTCGGTGGGCGTGCAGGCACGGGCGGAGGCGGCGATCGCCTTCACCCTCAGCCGCAAGGCGTTCCGGCCCGTGCCGGACGTCACCTCGGCCTGCGTCCGGCTGGACCCGGACCCGGCCCGGATGGCGGACCTGCCCGGGCCCGCCCTCCGCCGCCTCACGCGGGCCGCCTTCGGGAGGCGGCGGAAGCAGCTCCAGAAGATCCTCCGGTCGGCCCCCGAGTACGGCCTCGGGCAAGAGGCGGTGCGCGCGCTCCTGGCGCCGATCGGGATCGACCCGCGCGCCCGCCCCGAGCAGCTCTCGGCGGAGCAGTTCGTGCGGCTCGCCCGCCGGCTGACCGCCGGGAGCGAGGACGCGGAGGCAGGCCGCGAGGTAGGCGACGCGGGTTGTTGAGATCGCCGCCGGGCGCGGCTATCTTGACTTGTGAACGAATTCACAAGACCGCCATCCCGCCGAGCGACGCACCTGGACCCATGACCGACGCGAAGATCTCCGACTCGGCCGTCCGACGGCTCTCGCACTACCTCCGGCTGCTCCGCGAGCTGGAACGGGCCGGCACGGAGCTCGTGTCGAGCCGCGAGCTTGCGGAACGGAGCGGCGCCACCTCCGCGCAGGTGCGGAAGGATCTGAGCCATTTCGGCTCCTTCGGGCAGCGGGGGAGGGGCTACTCGGTTCCCGAGCTGCTGGACACGCTCCGGGGCATCCTCGGACTCCACCGGCGCTGGCGGGTGTGTCTGGTCGGCGTGGGCAAGATCGGCAGCGCGCTGCTCGGGTACCGCGACCTGGGTCCGCGCGGCTTCGACGTGGTCGCCGCCTTCGACGCGGATCCGGACAAGGTCGGCCGCGAGGTGTTCGGGGTCACCGTGCGGCCGGCCGGGGAGCTGGAGCGTGGGGTCCGGGAGACGCAGGCGGAGATCGGGATCATCGCCACCCCCCCGCAGGCGGCCCAGGAGGTCGCGCGCCGGCTGGCGGACGCGGGGGTGAGCGCGATCCTGAACTTCGCGCCGGTGAAGCTGGTGGAGATCCCGGAGGTGGCGATCCGGACCATGGACGTCGTGCTCGAGCTGGAGGGGCTCACCTACCTCGTCTCCCAGCGCGAGGAGGCGCGCGCGGGGGAGGAGGCGCGCGACGGGAAGGCCCGGTGAGCGCCGAGCCGGGCGTGCGGGTGACGAGCGAGATCGGACGGCTTCGCCGGGTGATCTGTCACGAGCCCGGTCCGGAGCTGGAGGTGGTGACGCCGGACAACCGCGCCGACTACCTGTTCGACGACCTGCTGGACCGCGAGCAGGCGGCCTACGAGCACCGGCGGTTCACCACCATCCTGGAGCGCTTCGCCCGGGTCGAGGAGGTGTCGGACCTGCTGCGGCACGTGCTCGCGGTGCCCGAGGCGCGCGAGTTCATGGTCCGTCACGCCGAGGAGCCGTTTCGTGAGTGGGCGGTCGGGGCCGAGACCGACGATCTGGCGCGCCTGTTCGTGGAGGGGAAGCGAGCCGATGCGCCCCGCGGCGAGGAATCGCTCGCCGAGCTGGTGAACGAGGCAGGCTACCTCCTGCCGCCGCTCCCCAACCTCTTCTTCACCCGGGACTGCGCCGCGGTGATCGGCGAGCGCGTGGTGATCGCCGCCATGGCGCACGAGGTGCGCTGGACGGAGGAGCTCATCATGCGTGGCCTGTTCGACTTCCATCCCCTGCTGGTCAACGCCGGGCTCCTGTACGACGGGACCGAGGAGCGCCGGATGAACACCAGCATCGAGGGGGGTGACATCCACGTCCTGCGGCGCGACCTCCTCCTGCTCGGGCTCTCCGAGCGCACCACCGCCGCGGGGATCGACGCGCTCGCTCGCCGCCTCTTCCAGGCGACCGAGATCGAGGACCTGCTGGTCGTCCTCCTGCCGCCGCACCGGACGTCGATCCACCTGGACATGGTGTTCACCATGATCGACCGCGGGCTGTGCTGCGTCTTCCCGCCCTACTTCATCGGCCCGACCCGGCTGCCGGTGATGCACGTGTCGCGGGCGCGCGAGGAGGTGCGGGAGATGCCGAACCTGTTCACCGCGCTGGCCACCGTGGGCCTCCCGCTGGAGCCGATCTACTGCGGGGGGGAGCGCCGCACGATGCAGGAGCGGGAGCAGTGGGGCAGCGGCTGCAACATGGTGGCGGTGGCGCCGGGGCAGCTCATCGCGTACGACCGGAACGACCACACCCTGCGGGCGCTCGAGCGGGAAGGCGGCTTCCGGATCGTGGAGGCGGTCGACTTCCTCACCGGCGACACCTACCTGGAGGACGACGACCGCTTCGTGATCACGGTCGAGGGCTCGGAGCTGGTGCGCGGCGGGGGCGGACCGCGCTGCATGACCCTGCCGGTGCTGCGCGAGGAGCTCGCCTGATGCGGCCGGAGCCGAGGCGGGCGAGCCCCACGCAGCCGGGGCTCCGCTTCGCCTCCGCCTCGCCGCTCCTAGCGGCGGCGCTCGCGCTGCTCCAGGAGGGCCCGCAGTCGGCGGAGTCGATCGGCCGCCGGGTGCTGGGGCTGGTGCACGCGCCGCCCTCCCTGGCGCGCCGGTTGGTCGGCGAACTGCTGGCGGCGGACCCGCGGCTCTCGGTGGACGGCCGGGGTGTGTGGCGGCTGGAGGAGCCCCCGCCCCCGCCCCCGGTGCCGTTGCCGTCCCTGCGCTACGCGGTGGTGGACGTCGAGACGACCGGCGGCCGTCCCGACCGGGGCGGACGGATCGTGGAGATCGCCGTTCTCGAGGTGCGCGACGGGGTCGTGCGCGACCGCTTCGCCAGCCTGGTGGACCCGGGGATGCCGATGCCCCCGTGGGTCTCCCGCCTCACCGGGATCACCGACGGCATGCTCGCCGGGGCGCCCCCCTTCTCGGAGATCTCCGACGAGGTGCGGCGGCGGCTAGAGGGTCGGGTCTTCGTGGCCCACAACGCCTCCTTCGACTGGCGGTTCGTGGCGGCCGAGATGCATCGCGCCCGCTCGCTGATGCCGAGCGGTCCGCGGCTGTGCACGGTTCGGCTGGCCCGCCGGGCGCTCCCCGGCCTGGTGCGCCGCGGGCTCGACGCGGTGGCCGGCTACTACGCGGTCCCGATCCGCGACCGGCACCGCGCGCTGGGGGACGCGGCGGCGACCGCGACCATCCTGCCCCGCCTGCTGGCGGAGGCGGAGCGCGCCGGGGTCTCGCGCTGGGCCGAGCTGCAGCGGTGGCTGGACGGGGGCGGGCCGCCGCCGGGCGGCGAGCCGGGGCAGTCGGAGCTCGCGCTGCCGGAGGGGCCGCCGTGCTGATCGCCGAGGCGGGGGGCGTGCGCGTGCGCACGGTGGACGCCGGGCGGGTGTGGCTGGACGGCGGGGCGATGTTCGGGGTGGTGCCGAAGCCGCTGTGGAGCCGCCGGATCCGGCCGGACGCGCGGAACCGCATCCCGCTCGCCATGCGCTGCCTGCTGATCGAGACGCCCGAGGCGGTCGTCCTGGTCGATGACGGGGTCGGCGACAAGGAGGAGGCGAAGTTCCGCGACATCTACGGGGTGGTGAACGAGGGACGCCCCACGCGCCTGGAGGACTCCCTCCGGGCGGCCGGGGTGGCGCCCGAGGAGGTGGACGTGGTGGTGAACACCCATCTCCACTTCGACCACGCCGGGGGCAACACGCGGCGCGGCGAGGACGGCGCGGCCGTCCCCTCGTTTCCCGGGGCGCGCTACGTGATCCGCCGGGGCGAGTGGGAGGTCGCGCACTCGGAGAACGAGCGGATCCGGGCGAGCTACCTGCGGCACAACTTCGACCCCCTGGAGGGGGCGGCCAGGCTGGAGCTGGTGGAGGAGGACGGCGAGGTGGTGCCGGGCGTGCGGCTCCTGCACACGCCCGGCCACACCGCCTTCCATCAGTCCGTGCTGGTCCGGGTGGGCGAGCGGACCGTCTGCTTCCTGGCCGACCTGGTGCCGACCCGCGCCCACCTGTCGCTCCCGTGGATCATGGGGTACGACCTGGAGCCGCTCGTCACGCTCGAGACGAAGCGGCGGGTCCTCACCCGCGCCGGTCGCGAGGGGTGGCTCCTCGTGTTCGAGCACGACCCGGTGGTCGCCTGCGGGCGCGCCGTGCCGCGCGAAGGGCGGGACGGCTGCGAGCTGGAGGAGGCGCGCGAGGACGAGGACCTGCCGGCCGAGCGGCGGGACGAGGCGCGTCCGTGAGCCGGGTGGGGAGGACGGCGGAATCCGCTGGCCGTTCCGGGGTAGGTGGGGCGTGACCGGGGTCATCGCGAGACGGAGAGGGCATCATGAGCGAGAAGGACCGAACGCCGGTGATCGTCTCGGCGGCGCGCCTCCCCACCGGCCGCTTCCTGGGCGCGCTCTCCTCCCTGACCGCGCCGGAACTCGGGTCGCGCGCGATCCGGGCCGCGGTGGAGCGGTCCGGGATCGACGTGCGGGACGTCGAGGACGTGATCGTGGGCAACGTCGTGCAGGCGGGCGTCGGCCAGGCGCCCGCGCGCCAGGCCGCGATCGGCGGCGGTATCCCGGAGACGGTGCCCGCGGTCACGGTGAACAAGGTGTGCGGCTCGGGACTCAAGGCCGTGATGCTGGCCGCCCAGGCCATACGCGCCGGGGACCTGCGGGTCGTGGTCGCCGGCGGGATGGAGTCGATGTCCAACGCCCCGTACCTGGTGCGCGGCTATCGAGACGGGGTGAAGCTCGGCGACCGGACCCTGGTGGACGCGGTGGTGCACGACGGGCTCTGGTGCTCGTTCGGGGCGTGCCACATGGGGGGGCACGCGGAGTACACTGCCCACAAGGCGGGGATCGGGCGGGAGGAGCAGGACCGCTTCGCGCTGGAGAGCCACCGGAGGGCAGTGCGGGCGACCGACGCGGGCGAGTTCGAGGCGGAGATCGTCCCGGTGGAGGTGCGGAACGGCCGGCGCGTGGAGACGGTGGCCACGGACGAGCCGCCGCGGCGCGACACGTCGCTCGAGGCGCTCGGCAAGCTGCGCCCCGCCTTCGCCTCCGACGCGCCGCCCGAGGTCGAGACGCCGAGCGTCACGGCCGGGAACGCGCCCGGGCTGAACGACGGGGCGGCGGCGGCGGTCGTCGTGTCGCGGGCTTACGCCGAGGCGAACGGCCTGGACATCCTCGCGCGCATCTCCGCATATTCGGTCGGCGCCACCGCGCCGCGGGACCTCTTCTTCGCGCCGGTCGTGGCCGTCCGCCGGCTGATGGAGCGGGAGGGGACCGCGATCGACGACTACGATCTCATCGAAATGAACGAGGCGTTCGCCGTCCAGGCGCTGGCCGATGCCCGCGAGTTGGGGGTGGACCCGGAGCGGCTGAACGTGCGGGGCGGCGCGATCGCCCTCGGACACCCGATCGGGGCCTCGGGCGCTCGCATCCTCACCACCCTGCTGTACGCGATGCGCGACCGGGGGGCGGAGAAGGGGATGGCCACGCTCTGCCTGGGCGGGGGGAACGCGGTGGCCATGAGCGTGGAGCGGGCGTGAGCGCGCCACACGGCGCGCACGGACGAGGAGGACGTGCATGAGCAGGCTCGAAGCGGGGACGGGACCGGCGACCTCCGGAGCGGCCGCGGGAGCGGAGGCGGTCGCCGGCGGGACCACCGGGCACCTGGTCCGGGCGTTGGCGGTGGTGGCGTTCGCGGCGCTGACCGCGCTCGCCGCGCGGGCCGCGGTGCCCCTGCCGGGGACCGCCGTCCCCTTCACCCTGCAGGTCGTCGCGGTGCTCGTGGCCGGCTTCCTCCTCGGGCCCCGGCTGGGGGCCGCCAGCCAGGCCCTCTACGTGGCCGCGGGGGCGGCGGGGCTGCCGGTGTTCGCCGCCGGCGGCGGGGCGGCCTACCTGCTCGGCCCGACCGGCGGCTACCTGCTAGCCTTTCCGCTCGCGGCGGCGCTCGCCGGCCTGGCCGCCCGGCGGTTCGGCGGCGGCGTCGGCCTGACCGCGGGCGGCGTCCTGGGGGTCGCGGTCGTCCACGCGGGCGGCCTCGCCTGGCTCGCCGGGAGCCTCGGAGGGGAGGCCGCGCTGGCGGCCGGCGTGCTGCCCTTCCTGGCCGGCGATGCGGTGAAGATCGCCCTCGCGGTGCTCCTCGGCCTCGGCCTCCGGGAGCGCGTCTTCCGACTCCTGGCCTGACCCCGCACGATGACCGCGGCGGCGGCGCCCGCGGATCGGGAGCTCGCCGCCCGCATCTTCCTGGACGGGGCCGGCCGCCCGCGCACGGGTTGGCGCCTCCTCGCCTTCATCCTCCTCTTCCTCGCCATCGGTGTCCTGCTGGCCGGGCTCGGGGACTGGCTCGTCTCCATCCCTCCGACCGCGCCCCCGGAGGCCGCGCCGGAGACCCACCTCTGGTGGGGACTGGCCGTCGGGCTCTCCTCCGCGCTCGGCGCCACCTGGCTGGTGGCGGGACGGGCGGAGGGGCTCCCGCTGGCGGCGGTCGGCTTGCCGGTGGACGGCGCCACCCTGCGCGATGTCGGCGGAGGACTGGCGCTCGGGGCCGGGGCCATCGGGCTCGTGGTCCTCGCCCTGGCGGCGGCGGGCTGGGTGAGCTGGGAGCTCGCCGGGGTGGGGGCCGACGGCGCCGGCTCGCCGGGCGGGGAAGGGGCGGCCTCGCCCGGGAGCGCCTGGTGGGCGGCGGGGCGGGTCACCCTCTTGCTGGCCGGGGCGGCGTGGATGGAGGAGCTCCTCTTCCGCGGCTATCCCTTCCAGCTCCTGTTCGAGGGTCTCGGCGGCGCGGCGGCCCTCGCGATCAGCAGCGTCGCCTTCGGCCTGCTCCACGCCGGCAACCCGTTCGCCGCTCCGCTGCCGCTCGTCAACATCACGCTGGCGGGGGTGCTGCTCGGCGTCGCCTACCGGAAGACCTGGAGCCTGTGGTTCGCCACCGGCGTCCACCTGGGGTGGAACTGGGCCATGGCGGTCGGGGCCGGCCTGCCGGTGAGCGGGCTGGCGCTCCAGGCGTCTCCGCTCCGGGCGACCGTGCGCGGTCCGGAGCTGTGGACCGGCGGGGCGTTCGGGCCCGAAGGCGGCCTGGTCGCCACGCTGGTCACCGCCGGCGCGATCCTCTGGCTGTGGCGGACGCCCCGCCTCGGAGCGCGCCGCCGGGTGCTGGCGCTCCATCCGCCGGCCACCCGCCGCAGGCGCGCCGCGTGAGCGGCAAGGGGGCTGGGTGAGCCGCGAGGCGGAGGAGCGAGCCGCGGAGCTCTCGCGCGCCGCCGTCCTCGGCGCCGGGACGATGGGCAACGGGATCGCGCACGTGCTCGCGCTCGCCGGCCTCGAGGTCTCGCTGGTGGACGTGGACGCCGAGGCGCTGGAGCGGGCCCGCGCCACCATCGCGCGCAACCTCGCCCGGCAGGCGGGGAAGGGACGGATCACCGAGGAGGAGGCCGAGGCGGCGCTGGGACGGGTCGCGATGGCGACCGAGCTGGAGGAGGCGGCCGACGCGGAGGTCGTGGTGGAGGCGGTCTCCGAGCGCGCCGCGCTCAAGTTCGAGCTGTTCGAGGCGCTGGACCGGCGGGCCGCGGAGGCGGCCCTGCTCGCCTCGAACACCAGCTCGATCTCGATCACCGAGATCGCGGGACGCACCGGGCGCCCGGCGCGGGTGATCGGCATGCACTTCATGAATCCGGTGCCGGTCATGGAGCTGGTGGAGGTGGTGCGGGGGCTCGAGACCTCCGAGGAGGCGACGGCGCTCACCGTCGCCCTGTGCGGGCGACTCGAGAAGACGCCGGTGGTGGTGAACGACTTCCCCGGCTTCGTCTCGAATCGGATCCTGATGCCGATGATCAACGAGGCCATCTACTGTCTGATGGAGGGGGTGGCCGGGGCCGAGGAGATCGACGCGGTCATGCGGCTCGGCATGAAGCATCCGATGGGGCCGCTCGCGCTGGCGGACCTGATCGGGCTCGACACCTGCCTGGCGGTGTGCGAGGTGCTCCACCGCGACCTCGGCGAGGACAAGTACCGTCCCTGCCCGCTCCTCCGGAAGCACGTGGCCGCCGGCCGACTGGGGCGGAAGACGGGACGGGGCTTCTACGACTACGCCTCCGATGCATAGGCCGACCGGGATCGGCCTCTCCGAGGAGCGCCGGCAGGTCGTGGAGCTGGCGCGGGAGTTCGCCCGCGAGCGGCTCCGCCCCGGCGCCGAGGCCCGCGACCGCGCCGAGGAGCGCTTCGACCGCGCGGTGGTGGAGGAGATGGCCGCCCTCGGCTTCCTCGGCATGATGGTGCCGGCGGAGTACGACGGCCTCGGCCTCGACCTCCTCACCTACCTGTACGCGCTCGAGGAGATGGCCTGGGGCGATCCGACGGTGGCGCTCTCGATGAGCGTCCACAGCTCGCTCCCCTGCCAGATCCTCCTCCGGCACGGGACCGAGGCGCAGAAGGAGCGGTGGCTGCGGCCGCTGGCGCGGGGCGAGAGGCTGGGCGCCTTCGCCCTCTCCGAGGCGGGCTCGGGGACGGACGCCGCCTCGCTGGCCACCCAGGCGACGCGGGACGGCGACGCGTGGGTGCTGCGGGGGTCGAAGATGTGGGTCACCAACGGCGCCTCGGCGGACCTGGTGCTCCTGTTCGCGCGCACCGACACGCCGGAAGAGCGGAAGGGCACCCGCGGGATCGGGGCGTTCGTGGTCCCGACCGACGCGCCCGGCTACGTGCCGGGGAAAAAGGAACGCAAGATGGGGCTGCGCGGCTCGGAGACGGTCGCGGTGGCGCTCGAGGACGTCCGGCTCGGACCCGAGCACCTGGTCGGGGAGCCCGGTAAGGGCTTCCACTACGCGCTCGAGGGGCTGGAGGGGGGGCGGCTCGGGATCGCCGCGCAGGCGCTGGGGATCGCCTCCGCCGCGCTGGACCACGCGGTGGAGTACGCGGACGAGCGCCGGCAGTTCGGGCGCCCGATCCGCGAGTTCCAGGGCCTGCGGTTCATGCTGGCCGACATGGCGGTGGCGGTGGAGGCGTCCCGCGGGCTGCTGGAGCGGGCGGCCCAGGCGTACATGGCGGGCGATCCGCGCGCCCGGCGGCTCTCGAGCACCGCGAAGCTGCACGCCAGCGAGACCGCCATGCGGGTGACGCGGAAGGCCGTGCAGCTGTTCGGCGGGTACGGTTACGCCCGGGAATACCCGGTGGAACGGCTGTTCCGGGACGCCAAGGTGACGGAGATTTACGAGGGGACCAACGAGATCCACCGCGTGATCATCGCGGATCAACTGTATCGGGAAAGGGGCGAAGGGCCGTGACGCGAACCGGCGCGAGCATCATCGACAAGGTGGCCGAGGAGGTGGGCCTTTCGTCCGGCCGTTTCTTCGATCTGCTGGCCGAGTACGGGCACGAGCAGGTCGTGTTCAGCCACGAGCCCTCGTGCGGCTACCGCGGCATCATCGCGGTCCACGACACGACCCTCGGCCCGGCGCTCGGGGGCACCCGCTTCTGGAGCTACGACTCGGACCTCGAGGCGCTGATCGACGTGCTCCGGCTCTCCCGCGGCATGACCTACAAGGCGGCGATCGCCGGGCTGAACCTGGGCGGCGGGAAGTCGGTCATCATCGGGGACAACCGGCTGACCGACCGGGAGCTGCTGATGCGGGCCCACGGGCGGGCGGTGGACGCTCTCGGCGGCCGCTACATCACCGCCGAGGACGTCGGCACCTCCGTCGAGGACATGGACTTCGTGCACATGGAGACGGAGTGGGTGGTCGGGATCGTGGGCCGCTCGGGGGATCCGTCCCCGGTCACCGCCTACGGCACCTACCGGGGCATCAAGGCGTGCGCGCTGAAGCGTTACGGGGACGAGGACCTGCGGACGCGCTCGGTGGCGGTGCAGGGAGCCGGGCACGTCGGCTACCACCTGCTCCGCTACCTCTCCGAGGAGGGGGCGAAGCTGTTCGTGTGCGACATCGACGACGGGAAGGCGGGGCGCGCGGCGGACGAGCTGGGGGCCGAGGTGGTGGACGTGGACGAGATCTACGAGGTGGAGGCCGACGTCTTCGCCCCGTGCGCCCTGGGCGGGGTGTTGAGCGCGCGCACGATCCCGCGGCTGCGGGTGGACATCATCGCGGGGGCCGCCAACAACCAGCTGGAGACGGACGAGGATGACGAGCGGTTGGCGGCGCGCGACATCCTCTACGCCCCGGATTACGTGATCAACGCGGGCGGCCTGATCAACGTCTACTCGGAGCTGGCGGGCTGGAGCCTGGAGCGCTCCAAACGGAAGGCGGGGGAGATCCGGAACGTGCTGCTGCAGATCTTCGAGCTGGCCCAGGCCGAGGGGGTGACGAGCGCCGAGGCGGCCGACCGGGTGGCGGAGCGGCGGTTGGAGCGGGTGGCCCGCCTCCACCGCTCCCATTTCTGATGGGCAGACGCACGAGGATGCGATGAATCGGGAGCTCGACATGGGGCGGTCGCTGGGGGAGGCGGATCCGGAGGTGGCGGCGGCGATCCGGGCGGAGCTGGCCCGGCAGCGCGACGGCCTCGAGCTGATCGCGAGCGAGAACTTCGTATCGCGCGCCGTGCTGGAGGCGGCCGGCTCGGTGATGACGAACAAGTACGCGGAGGGAACGCCCGGCAAGCGCTATTACGGGGGTTGCGAGCACGTGGACGTGGCCGAGGAGCTGGCCCGCTCCCGCGCGCTGGAGATCTTCGGCGCCGACCACGCGAACGTGCAGCCGCACAGCGGCGCGCAGGCGAACATGGCCGCCTACTTCGCCCTCCTCGAGCCCGGGGACACGATCCTCGGCATGGACCTGTCGCACGGCGGGCACCTCACGCACGGCTCGCCGGTGAACTTCAGCGGCCAGCTCTACCGGGTCGTTCCGTACGGGGTGCGCGAGGCCGACCACCGGGTGGACTTCGACCGGCTGGCGGAGCTGGCGCGGGAGGAGCGGCCGGCCATGATCGTGGCCGGGGCGAGCGCCTATCCGCGGACGCTCCCCTTCGACCGCTTCGCCGACGTCGCGGAGTCCGTCGGCGCCGACCTGCTGGTGGACATGGCCCACATCGCCGGCCTGGTCGCCACCGGGCTCCATCCCTCGCCCGTGCCCCACGCCGCGGTCGTGACCACGACCACGCACAAGACCCTGCGCGGCC
>CAZTGV010000032.1:0-26053 GCA_964613475.1 uncultured Gemmatimonadota bacterium | reverse complement strand
ACGTACTCCACGTCCTTCTCGTACAGGGAGTGCGCCTTCACGAGCTGGTGGATGACGTGGATCTTCTCCGACTTCTCCGCGTACTCGCGCTCCAGCCCCTGGATCTTGTCCCGCTTCGCCTCCGGATCGAGCGCCTCGTCGTCCTCGATCCGCTTCACCGCCTCCGACAGGTCCGGGACGATGAACGCGTCCGGGTCCCCCGGGCTGAGGACGTCCAGCCCCTGGTCGCTGAGCTGGATCGTGTGCCCCTTCTCGTCCATCGAGAACAGGAGGTATTCGTCCACGTCCTGGAGCCGCTTCTCGCGCATCAAGTCGGCCTCGGTGCGCTGGACGAGCTGCTTCACGCCGGGGCGGTTCAGGAGCTTCATGAGCCGCTTGTTCTTCGGGTCGCCCCGCTGGGCGGCCAGCAGCTTCACCCCGGCCTCGTACTCGAGCTCTCCTTCCTCCTCGGAGGTCTCGGCCTCCTCCAGGAGCCGCTCGCCTTCGGCGACCAGGCCGTTCACGATCCGGCTCTGGCGCCGGACGAGGCTCGCCACCTGCGCGTTGTGGCGCTGGTACACGGCCTGGTCCTCGCGCCCGACCGGGCCGCTGATGATGAGCGGGGTGCGCGCCTCGTCGATCAACACCGAGTCGACCTCGTCGATGATCGCGTAGGCGTGGCCGCGCTGGACCCGCTGCTCCAGGTTGACGACCATGTTGTCCCGCAGGTAGTCGAACCCGAACTCGTTGTTGGTGCCGTACGTAATGTCCGCGCGGTAGGCGGCCCGCCGCTCCGGGGTGCCCGGATCCGTGTCGTCCAGGCAGGCGACCTCGAGTCCGAGGTACTCGTAGACCGTGCCCATCCACTGGGCGTCCCGCCGCGCCAGGTAGCTGTTCACGGTGACCAGGTGGGCGCCCCGCCCGGGGAGGGCGTTCAGGTAGAGGGGCATGGTGGCGACGAGCGTCTTGCCCTCGCCGGTCGCCATCTCGGCGATCTTCCCCTGGTGGAGGACGATGGCGCCGATGAGCTGCACGTCGTAGGGGACCATGTCCCAGGTCATCTCGTTGGCGGTGACCTCGATCGTGCGGCCCAGAAGGCGACGGCACGCCTCGCGCACGGTGGCGAAGGCCTCCGGGAGGAGCTCGTCCAGCACCTCGGTGTTGAGGGTGCGCAGCCGCTCCTCGGCCTCGGCGATCCGCTCGGTGAGCTCCTGGCGGACGGCCGGCTCCTCGGTCACGCGCCGGCGGTCCCGGAGCTCGGCGATCTCGCGCTCGACCGGCTCGGTGCGCTCCCGGATGCGGGCCCGGAAGCGCTCGGTCTGTGCCTTGAGCGATGCCTCGTCGAGGTCGGCGAGCCGCTCCTCGTGGGCAATGATCTCGTCCACGATCGGCTGGAGCTTCTTCATCTCCCGCTCGAAGGCGGTACCGATCACGCGGGTGACGAGATCCTTCAGATCCTTCAGCATGGGCACATCGGGCTCGAACGTGCGGTCGGGCCGCGCTCCGGCGTCGGATGGCGGTCGGCCGACCCGCTCCGGCGGGCGGCGCGACCCCGCGCCTGGCGCGGTGGAATCTTCGGCGACCTGCTAATAGACGCGCTCCCTCCGTTCGTTCCGCCCACGGGCGCCGCCGATCCCGGCCGCCCCTCGCGCGGCCTCACCCGGCGCTCCCGTGCTCCGCCCAGGCGGCCTCCACCCGCTGGCGGATGCACTCCGGCACCAGGTAGCGGATCGACCGCCCCTCCCGCAGCCGGGCGCGGATGCGCGTGCCCGAGAGCTCGACCCGGGTGACCGCCACCGGCACGACCGGGATCGGGGACTCCGCCTCCTCCGCGCACGCCCGCCCGTCCCCCTCGGCCTCCTCCCCCGCCCGGCGCATGACCGCGATCCGCGCCAGCTCGGGCAGCTCGCGGTGCCGGTGCCAGCTCCGGATCGTCCGCAGCTGGTCGGTGCCGATCACGCAATACAAGGCTTCGGGCGACCACCGGGCCCGCACCTCGGCCAGCGTGTCGACCGTGTAGGAGGGCCCCGGGCGCCGGATCTCCAGGTCGCTGACCTCGAGCCCGGGCACGCCCCGGAACAGCTCGGTCACCAGGGCGTGCCGCACCGGCGCCGGCAGGACCGGCTCCCGGTGCGGCGGCCGGCCGGCCGGCATGACGAGGAGCCGGTCCAGCTCGAGGCGCTCGAAGACGTCCTGGGCGACGATGGCGTGGGCAATGTGCGGCGGGTCGAACGTCCCCCCGAACACGCCGAGCCGCTCACCCATTCGCGGCGTCCGCCTCGCCCCGCACCCGTCTGGCCGCCTCGGTGTCTCCGTGCTCCTCCAGCAGCCGGCGGCGGACCGCCTGCGCCTCGGACTCGAAGCCCACCCGCAGGTAGCTCTCGTACAGGTTCGCCAGCACGTCCGGCACGATCGGCGCGTCCGGCCCCTCCTCCAGCGCCTTTTCGAAGTAGATGTTCGCCGACTCGTACAGGCCCCGGTCGAAGTAGTAGCGCCCGACCCGATAGGCCTTGGCCGCCAGCTTGGCGCGCGCCGCCTCCAGCAGCTCGCGGGCCTCCTCCCGCAGCGGACTCCCCGGGAAGAGCTCCAGAAGCCGGCCGCACTCCTCGACCGCCCGGCGCGTGTCCTCCTGTTCCAGCGGGATGGAGGGCGAGACGGCCCAATACGCCCGGCAGGTCCCGAGCTGGGCGTCGTCGGCCAGCGGACTGTTCGGCCGCGTGGTGGCGAGCTGCTCGAACTCCTGCGCGGCCCGCAGCGCCTGCCCGCTCCGCAGGTAGGACTCGCCGAGCAGGTACTGCGCGCTGTCCACCATCGGATGGAGGGGATCGCGCAGGATGAAATCGGTGAAGCCGTTGATCGCCTCGCCGTACTCGCCATCCTCGAACCGCTCGCGGCTCCAGTCGAACCGGCTCTCGGAGTCCAGGTCGTCCGGCGGACGCGCCGTGGCGCACGCCAGAAGAAGGGCGACCAGCGCCAGCAGGAAGGCGGGCCCGAGGACGCCCGCCCGCCACCGGCGCCCCGCGACCCCCGGATGCCCGTCCCAACTTGGGGACCTCGGCGCCGGCACGTCCCGATGCTCGGCCCGGCTCACTGGTACCCGAACCGCAGCGCCCGGATTCTCGCCTCGGCTCGCTGGACGAGCGGCCCGCTGCGCGCCGGGTTCAGCCGGAGGACCTCGCGGTACGCCGCCAGCGCCCGCTCCTCCTCGCCCAGAGCGAGCAGCAGCTCCCCGCGGAGGAACTGCGCCCGGTCCATGAGCGTCTGCGGAACCCCGAGGCGGACCATGCGGTCCAGCTTCCTGAGGGCCGCTCCGGGGCGCCCCCCCGTGTGGTCCCGCTCGGCGGCCTCGTACAGGCAGCTTCCGTAGTGCCAGCGCGCGCTCGGCACCTCCGGGGCCGCGGGGTGCACGGCCTCCAGATAGCGCCGGAAGTAGTCGAGCGACTCCAGGCAGCCGCCCAGCTCCTCGTACGCGCGCCCGGTCTCGTAGAACACGGCGGCGGGCCGCTCCTCGTCGTCGACTGCCAGCACCGACAGGTAGAGGGGGAGGGCCGCGGCGTAGTCGCCGTCCTGCCAGTGGTGGCGGGCCAGCGCGAGCCGGAGGTCCGGGGGCACCAGCCCCAGGTCGCGCTCGAGCAGCGGACGGACGGCCCGGACCATGTTCTCCCGGGCGCCCCGCTCGAGCGAGCGGCGGGCGAGCACGATCAGGTCTCCCGCCATCTGGTGCAGGTGGCTGGAGTCGCGCTCCAGCAGCGTCTGGTAGTGTCGGAGCGTCTCGTCCACATCGCCGCGCGCCGCGTACGCCTGCCCCAGCCGGAGGAGCACCGACGGGCTCTCGCCCCCCTGCCGGAGCGCCAGCTTGTACTCGGCGATCGCGCCTTCCAGGTCCCCGGTCCCCAGGAGACGGTCGCCCCGCCGCAGCGACTGGTTCCCGCCATCCGCGCAGGCGAGCGCGGCGCCGGCGAGCGGAAGGAGGAGGGCGAGCGCCACCAGCGGCGGCGCCGTCCGGCGGGATTCACCGCGACGGCGCATTCACGCGTTCCGCGAGGCGGAGGCGCGCCGCCGGTCCGGGGCGCGCCGACCATCGGTCGGGGCGGACCCGCGCCCCCGCGAGGACCACCGACGCAGCAGGCCGTATCGGACGATGCAGAAGAGGGACCACAGCCCGTCGCGCCAGGTGATCTTCTTCCCCTCGGCGTAGGTGCGGCCGGCGTAGGAGATGCCGACCTCGTACACCCGCCAGCGGCCGAGGGCCACCTTCGCCGTCAGCTCGGGCTCCACGCCGAAGGAGCGCTCCTCGACCTCGAGCTCCTCCAACACCTCCCGCCGGAAGCATTTGTAGCACGTCTCCATGTCAGACAGGTTGAGGTTCGTCAACATGTTCGACAGGAGGGTGAGGAAGCGGTTGCCCACGTAATGCCAGAAGTAGAGCACGCGGTGCGGGCCCTCGCCCATGAAGCGGGAGCCGAACACCACGTCGGCCTTCCCTTCCACGATCGGGGCGATGAGGTGCGGATACTCCGAGGGATCGTACTCGAGGTCCGCGTCCTGGATGAGCACGATGTCCCCCGTCGCGGCCCGGAAGCCGGTGGACAGGGCGGCCCCTTTTCCGCGGTTCTCGCCATGCAGCAGCAGCCGATCCACCTTTCCCTGCTCGGCCAGGCGCTGCAGCAGCTCGGCCGAGCCGTCGGTGGAGCCGTCGTCGACCGCCACCAGCTCCAGCTCCAACGGCACGCGGCGGACCCGCTCCACGATCTCTTCCAGGGTCGGTCGCTCATTGTACACCGGCATGACGACCGAGAGCCGGGGAGCCATCGCCACGCTCAACGCTCGGCGATCACGGGTGGACTGCTGAGCAGGTCGCGCGCCTGCAACGATCGAAAGTACTCGACCGTCCGCGCCAGGCCCTCGCGCAGCGGGACCTCCGGCTTCCAGTCGAGGAGGGCGGAGGCGCGCGAGATGTCGGGCCGCCGAACCTTCGGATCGTCCGTGGGAAGCGGCAGGTGACGGAGCTCGGAGGAGGAGCCGGTCGCCTCCAGCACCAGCTCCGCCAGCTCCCGGATCGTGAACTCGTCGGGGTTCCCCAGGTTCACCGGATCTGAGACCTCCGGGCCCGAGGCGAGGAAGAGGCGGCGGATCCCCTCGATCAGGTCCGAGACGTAGCAGAAGCTGCGGGACTGCGTCCCCTCGCCGTACACCGTGAGCGGCTCGCCGAGCAGGGCCTGGACGATGAAGTTGGAGACGACCCGCCCGTCGTCCGGCCGCATCCGGGGCCCGTACGTGTTGAAGATGCGGGCGATCCGCGTGTCGAGGCCGTGGTAGCGATGATACGCCATCGCCATCGCCTCGGCGAACCGCTTCGCCTCGTCGTACACGCCCCGGGGGCCCACCGGGTTCACGTTCCCCCAGTAGCCTTCCGGCTGCGGATGCACCAGCGGGTCGCCGTACACCTCGGAGGTGGAGGCGAGGAGGAAGCGGGCGTCCTTCGCCTTCGCCACGCCGAGGGCCTTGTGCGTTCCGAGGCTTCCCACCTTCAGGGTCTGGATCGGCAGATCCAGGTAATCCACCGGGCTCGCGGGCGAGGCGAAATGGATGACCCCGTCGAGCGCCCCGTCGATCTCGATGTACTCCGTCACATCGTGCGACACGAACCGGAAGCGCGGCTCTCCGTCCAGGTGTGCGATGTTGCGCGCGGCTCCCGTGATCAGGTTGTCCATCCCGATCACGGAGTGGCCGTCGGCGAGCAGCCGGTCGCAGAGGTGCGACCCAAGGAAGCCGGCCACCCCCGTGATGAGGATCCTCACGCCACCTGCTCCCGGCCGATCGGGAAGTAGGCGAAGCCCCGGGCGCGCATCCGCGCCGGCTCGAACAGGTTGCGACCGTCGAAGACGACCGGCTCGGCCAGCGTGTCCATCAGCCGGTCCCAGTCCGGCCTTCGGTACTGCAGCCACTCGGTGACCAGCAGCATCGCGTCGGCGCCCGCGCAGGCCGCGTACTCGTCCTCGGCGTACTCGACCCGATCCCCGAAGTGGAGCTCCCGGGCGGGCTGCATGGCGACCGGGTCGTGGACGCGCACCTCGGCGCCGGCGGCGAGCAGCCCCTCCACGATCGTGAGGGCGGGGGCCTCGCGGAGGTCGTCGGTCTCGGGCTTGAAGGAGAGCCCCCAGACGGCGAACCGACGCCCGCTCAGGTCCTCGCCGTACCGGCCGTGGAGCTTTCGCAGCAGCACGGATTTCTGCCGCTCGTTCGCCGCATCGACCGCCTTCAGGACGGTGAGCTCGACTCCCATCTCGTCGCCCGTCTGGATCAGCGCCTTGACGTCTTTCGGGAAGCAGCTCCCGCCGTACCCGGTCCCGGCGTACAGGAACGCCGGCCCGATCCGCCCGTCGGTGCCGATCCCCCGCCGTACGAGCGACACGTCGGCGCCGGTGCGCTCGCACAGCTCGGCCACCTGGTTCATGAAGCTTATCCGGGTGGCCAGCATGGCGTTCGCCGCGTACTTGGTCATCTCCGCCGAGGCGATGTCCATGAAGATCAGCGGGTTCCCCGACCGGACGAACGGCTCGTACAGTTCCTCCAGGCGCTCGCGCGGCTCGTCGCTCTCGATCCCGCACACGACCCGGTCCGGATACATGAAGTCCTCGACCGCGGCCCCCTCCTTCAGGAACTCGGGATTCGAGCAGACGTGGAAGGGGACCTCGGTGACCGACGCGATCGCCTCGCGCACCTTGGGGCTTGTGCCGACCGGGACGGTGCTCTTCGTGATGACGATCGTGTCGGGCCTGATGTGCTCACCCACCGTCCGGGCGGCGGCCAGCACGTGCTTCAGGTCGGCCGAGCCGTCCTCGTCGGGCGGCGTGCCGACCGCGATGAACACGATGTCCGCCCGGGCCAGGCCGTCCGACGGATCCGTGGTGAAGCGGAGACGCTCCTCCGCCAGGTTGCGCTCGAGCAGCCGGTCCAGGCCCGGCTCGTAGATCGGGACCTCCCCCGCGTTCAGGCGGGCGATCTTCGCCCCGTCGATGTCGGCGCAGGTCACGTGGTTTCCGGTCTCCGACAGGCAGGCTCCGACCACCAGACCCACGTACCCGGTTCCGATCACGGTGATGTGCATCGGCTCTCGTCCTCCCTTCCCGCCCGGTCAGCCGAGCTTCTGCGCGAACCAACGATAGGTCTCGCGCACCGTCTCCTCCAGCGGCCGCTCCGGACGCCACCCGGCCTCGGCCCGGAGGCGGCCCGGATCCCCGACCATCCGGGGAGGCTCCCCCTCGCGCACGAGCGCCGGGTCCGTCCGGACCTCCGGCCGGACACCGGCCTCATCCAAGATCCATTCCAGAAGCTGGCCCACCCGGGTGGCGGCGCCCGAGCAGACGTTGTACGCCGCGCTCGGACGCTCCAGCCCCATGAGCGCGGTGAGCGCGCGGACGCCGTCCCGGACATCGGTGAAGTCCCGCTCCACCTCCAGGTTCCCCACCCGCAGGACCGGCTCGGCCCGGCCGGCGGCGATCGTGGCCGCGCGCGCGCAGAAGCTCGGCACGACGAAGTCCGTCTTCTGCCCCGGGCCGATGAGGTGAAACGGGCGCGCCACCACCGTGGCCAGGCCCCGCGCTCGCCGGTAAGTGTGCGCGGCGAGCTCCTGGCACGCCTTGGAGAGGCCGTAAGGGGAGACCGGGCGCAGGGACAGGTCCTCCCCCAGCGGTTCGCCGGGCGCGCCCGCGTCCCCGTACGCCTCTCCCGAGCCGAGCACCAGGATCCGCGGGTCGAGGGCGGGGAAGTCCTCGCGGGCGGCCAGCACCGCCTCCAGCAGGTTCACGGTCCCGCCGGCGTTCACTCGCACGGCGCGCTCCGATTCCTCCCGGGCGCGCGCCCCCGAGGCGAAGCCGGCCAGGTGGCAGATCCAGTCCGGCCGGACGGCGGCGACCAGACGGTACAGCGCGTCGTGGTCCAGGACGTCGGCCAGCTTCCAGTCCACCGAGGCGGACTCGCCGGGCGACATGGTGTTGCGATCGGGCGGCAGGCTCAGCGCGGAGGCGGTGACCTCGTGGCCCGCCTGCAACAGGTGCCGGACGAGGTGCTCGCCGACGAAGCCGTCGCCGCCGGTGACGAGGATCTTCATCGGCCGCCCCGCCCGCTCAGAGGGCGCCCCGGCCCAACCGGCGGGCGATCTCCCGCGCCGCGTAGGTGACGAGGAGGTCCGCCCCCGCCCGGCGGATGGCGAGCGCCGATTCGAGCAGCGCCGCCTCGCCGTCCAGCCATCCCCGCTCGGCCGCCGCCCGCAGCATCGCGTACTCCCCGGAGACCTGGTAGGCGGCGGTCGGCACCCCGAGCTCGCGCTTCACGCGCGCGATCACGTCCAGGTACGGCATGGCCGGCTTCACCATCACGATGTCGGCCCCCTCGTCCAGATCCAACCGGACCTCGCGGAGCGCCTCGTCGGCGTTCCCCGGATCCATCTGATAGCCGCGGCGGTCGCCGAAGGCGGGGGACGAACGGGCGGCGTCGCGAAACGGCCCGTAGAAGGCGCTGGCGTACTTCGCCGCGTAGGAGAGGATGCCGACCTCCGAGTGCCCCGCCTCATCCAGCGCGGCGCGGATCGCCCCGACCCGGCCGTCCATCATGTCCGAAGGGGCGACGAGGTCCGCGCCGGCGTCCGCGTGGCTCCCGGCCTGGCGGGCCAGGAGCTCGAGGGTCGGGTCGTTCGCCACCTCCTCGCCCCGGATCAGGCCGCAGTGCCCGTGCGAGGTATACTCGCACAAGCAGACGTCGGTGATCACCACCAGCTCGGGGAGCCGCTCCTTGAGGCGGCGCACCGACCGCTGCACGACGCCGTCCTCGTCCCACGCCGCCGACCCGCGCTCGTCCTTGTCGGCGGCGTCGGGCACGCCGAACAGCAGCACCGCACGGATCCCCTCGCTCATCGCCTCCTCGGCCTCCCGCACCGTCTCGTCGGCCGAGAGGCGAAAGACGCCCGGCATGGAGGCGACCGGCTCGCGCACCTCCCGACCGGGCCGGATGAAGAGGGGAAGGATCAGGTCCGTCGGGGCGAGCCCCGTCTCCCGGACGAGCGCACGTAGGGGACCGCTCCGGCGGAGGCGGCGCGGGCGGACGGTCGGGAAGCTCCCCGGCGCGGTCACCGCGCCTTCCCGTTCGGGCCGTCCAAGCGGTTCGCCTCGCCCCGATCGCCTCCCGCGTCTCGGCCATCGTCGGCGGACGTCACCTCGGCCACGAGCGCCCGGACCAGCCCCGGAATCGTGTACTCGCGGGCGACGACGCGGACCTCGAGTCCCAGCTCGCGGGCCGTACCGGCGGTCACTGGGCCGATCGCCGCCACCGCGGCGCCCCCGGTGTCCGCGCCGACCAGCGAGACGTAGTTCCGCACCGTCGAGGAGGAGGTGAAGGTGACCCAGTCGGGGCGCCCCGCCGCGATGGCCGCGCGCAGCGGGGCGGCGTCCCGTTCGTCGGGCAAGGTGAAATAGGCGGGCACCTCGTCGACCGTCGCCCCCGCCGCCATCAGCCCGCGGGGGAGCGTCTCCCGCGCCTCCGCCGCCCGCGGCAGAAGGATGCGGACGCCGGCGAGCGGCCGCGCCGGATCGCCCGTCCCGGCGTCCTCCGGTGCCGCGGCCGCCAGGATCGCGTCCCGCAGGGCCTCCGCCCGGTAACGCTCCGGCACCACCTCGGCGCGGAGGCCGGCCGCCTCCAGCGCCTTCGCGGTGGCCGGCCCGATGGCCGCCAGACGGGCGCGCCGCAGGGGGGCCAGGGCGCCGCCTTCGCCGACCGCCTCGAGCAGCTTGCGGACCCCGTTCACGCTCGTCAGCACCACCCAGTCGTAACCCTCCAGGCGAGCGACCGCCCCGGCCAGGGGCGCGGGGTCCGGGGGATCCGCGATGCGAATCGTCGGGGTCTCGAGGACGCGCGCGCCGTGCGCGCGCAGCCGGTCGGAGAGGGCCTCCGCCTGCTCGCGCGGGCGGGTGACCAGGACGGTGAGGCCCGCCAGCGCGCCCCCCACCCGCGGACGATCACCCTGCACGGCGCCGGCCGCGCTCCCGGCGGTCAACGCGGAAGGCCCCGCCCGAGGGCGAGGCCTTCGGAGCCCGCGGCGGAGCCCCACGCGCGACGTGGGGGCGCGCCCGGGCCCGGCCCCGGTCCGCGCCGCACGGTCAGGGCGCCTTTCGGACCTTGCCGGCCTTCAAGCAGCGGGTGCACACGCGGACCCGGCGGGCGGCCCCGTCGGCCAGGATCCGTACCCGCTGCAGGTTCGGCATGAAGCGCCGCTTGGTCCGGTTGTTCGCGTTGCTGACGCGGTTCCCGGTGGCGGGTCGCTTGCCACAGACGTAACAGACGTTCGGCATGTCTCTCGTTCCGGTTTTCGGTGATCCGTTCCGGCCCGGCCCGGATCGCTCCCCTCCGACGCTTCGCTAGTGGATGGCGACCGAGTCGGCGAGCAGGAAGCTCGGGGTTCCCGGCAGGTCGGCCCGGTTCTGCTCCTCGACCAGGCCCTGGTCCACCCAGGCGTTCCGGATCGAATCGTTGAGCGGGTAGATCTGTCCGCGGACCGAGATGAGGTCCCCTCCGTATACCTGCATCTGCCGCTGGAGCAGCTCGGTCGTCATCAGGACCGGGTAGCGGTCGCCGTTCAGCTGCACGGCGAAGGCGGCCTGTCCCAGCCGCTGGTTCACCGGCACCGAGTCCAGCAGACCGGGACTGCCGATCGCCGCTTCCAGGTCCGCCAGCAGCTCGTCGGCCGAGATCCGGTCCGCCTCGACCTGCTCCTGCTGCGTCACCGGCTCCACTGACTCCGGGGCGGCCCGGGAGCGCCAATGGAGCCATACGAGGAATCCCGCCACCGCGACCACCGCGACCAGCATGAGGGTCGTGCTGACCCCCCGCGAACCTCTGCCTGCCATGACCCGTCCCTTTCCCGGATTGCCGCCGACTCGCCGACTCCGGTGCCGCTATCCCTCCTCCCGGCCCTCCGTCAGCTCGACCAGGGCGAGCTCCGCGCCGTCGCCCTTGCGGGCCCCCAGCTTGAGGATGCGCGTATAGCCGCCCGGTCGCCCGCGAAAGCGGGGGCCGATGTCATGAAACAGCTTCTGGAGCACCTCGCGATCCGCGATCTGCCGCCCCGCGCGACGCCGGCTGTGCACGTCGTCGCTCCGGGCGAGCGAGATCAGTCGCTCGGCGAAGGGACGGAGCTCCTTGGCTTTCGCCTCGGTCGTGCGGATCCGCTCGTGGCGGAACAGGCTGGTCGCCATGTTGCGGAGCATCGCCCGCTTGTGGCTGCGCGTCCGGCTGAGCTGCCGGCCCTTCTTCCTATGCCTCATCCTCCGCCTCCGGCTGGGCCGGCTCCCCCGAGTCCCCACCCGCCCCATCCTCTACCAGGTGGAGGCGCCCCTCTTCGTCCCGCTCCAGCTTCATGCCGAAGCGCAAGCCGTGGATGGCGAGCACTTCGGCGACCTCCTCCAGCGACTTCTCGCCGAAGTTCGGCACCTTCAGCATCTGGTCGCGGGTGCGGGCAGCCACGTCCGCCAGCAGCCGGATGTTCTCCTTCTCCAGCGTGTTCCGCGATCGGGCGGAGATCTGCTCGAAGGCCTCCAGCGGCTTCTCGAGCGCCACCCGCTTCTCCTCCTCCAGCCCGGAGCGGTCCTCCCGCTCGCCGGCGCCGTCCTGAGCGATCCCGAGCGGCGGACCCTCCTCGCCGAACCGGGTGAAGTAGGCGAGGTGCGCCCGGGCGATCTCCGCCGCCTGACGGACGGCGTCCTCCGGGTCGAGCGCCCCGTTCGTCTCCACGTCGATGACCAGGCGGTCGAAGTCGGTACGCTGACCGACCCGGGTCTCCTGGACGGTGAAGTTGGCCCGGAGCACCGGGTTGTAGATCGAGTCCACCCGGATGAGCCCGACCGGCGCCTTCTCCGGGATCTCGTGCTGCTCCGCCATCACGAAGCCGCGACCGCGGTTCACCCACAGGTCCACGTTGAGCGGCCGGCTCTCCGGTAGATCCTCCTGCAGGGTGAAGAGCAGGTGGTCCGGGTTCACGACCTCGAGCGCCGCGTGGCGGGCGATCCGCCGCGCCATCACCGGCCCCGCCTCGTGGACGCTGAGCTCCAGGCGCGCCTCGTCCACCTCGGGGTTCATGACGAGGACCAACCGCTTGACGTTCTGGATGATCTGGTGGATGTCCTCCGCCACTCCCTCGATCGACTGATGCTCGTGCTGCACGCCGTCCGCCCGGATCGCCCAGGCAGCGGCCCCCGGCAGGGAGGAGAGCAGGATGCGGCGGATCGAGTTGCCCAGCGTGTGCCCGAAGCCGCGCTCGAGCGGCTGCAGGAGGAAGTGCGCCCGGCGGCCGTCCTCCGACCGCCACTGCTCTTCGAGCGTCTCGGGCATGACCAGCCCGGTCAGGTCCAGCGCTACTGCCATGTCAATCTAGCCTCTGTTGGAGATGATTCAGATTCGGTCGTGGCCGGCCGGGTCTCGCGACTCAGACCCGACGCTTCTTCGGGGGACGGCACCCGTCGTGCGGGATCGGCGTGACGTCCCGGATCGATCGGATCGACAGACCGGCGCCCTGCAGCGCCTGGATGGCGGACTCCCGCCCCGAGCCCGGCCCCTGCACCTCCACGTGCACCCGCTTCATCCCCAGGGCCACGGCCTCCTTGGCCGCGTTCTCCGCCGCGATCGTAGCGGCGAAGGGCGTCGACTTCTTGGAGCCCTTGAAGCCCGACTTGCCGGCGCTCGACCAGGCGACGGTGTCGCCGCTCATGGTGGTGATCGTGATGATCGTGTTGTTGAAGGTGGCCTTGATGTGGGCCATGCCCTCGGCGTCCACCTGACGCTTCTTCTTGCCGCTTCCCTTGGCCATCGCGCGCCGCCGTCCTCCTGTTCCCGGTTATGCGTCCCGCCGGATCACTTCTTCGAGGGCGGCCGCTTCTTGCCGGCCACCGTGCGCCTCGGACCCTTCCGGGTCCGGGCGTTCGTATGCGTCCGCTGTCCGCGCACCGGGAGGCCCCTCTTGTGCCGGATGCCCCGGTAGCAGCCGATGTCCATCAGCCGCTTGATGTTCATGTTCACTTCGGTGCGGAGCGCGCCCTCCACCTTGTAGCGGTTCTCGATCACCCGGCGAAGCTTGTTCAGGTCCTCATCGGAGAGGGCGTGGACCCGGGTGTCCGGGTTCACCGCCGTCTCCTCCAGGATGCTCTGCGCCGTCGAGCGTCCGATCCCGTAAATGTAGGTGAGCGCCACCTCGATCCGCTTGTCCCTGGGAAGATCGACCCCCGAGATCCGTGCCATCGACGACTCCTCAGCCCTGTCGCTGCTTGTGCTTGGGGTTCCGGCTGCAGATCACCCGCACCACCCCGCGACGGCGGATGATCTTGCAGTGCTCGCACATCTTCTTGACACTCGAACGTACCTTCATGGCTCGTTCCCGGTATGGCGGGTTCCCTCCGGTCCGGTCGGACCGGAGCCTTTTAGTATACCTCGACGTGATTTCTGGATCAACGCCGCTCTCCATACACCGCGAGACCCGCCCCGATCCGGACTCCCCGTCCGGGAACCCCGCTCCGACCCGCCTCCCGTCGGCCCTTCCGGACTCCCGACCGGCCGGGCGTCGGCCCGTCCGTCTTCGCGCCACTCACTTGTACCGGTAGGTGATCCGACCCTTCGTCAGGTCGTACGGCGAGAGCTCCACCGCCACCTTGTCCCCGGGTAGGATCCGGATGTAGTTCATGCGGATCTTGCCCGAGACGTGGCAGATGATCTCGTGGCCGTTCTCGAGCTCCACCCGGAACATGGCGTTGGGCAGCGCCTCGACGACCTCGCCCGTCATCTGGATCGGTTCTTCCTTCGCCAACCTAGCTCTCTCCCGCGGGGGTTCGAATCGGCATCTCGGTCATGATCTTCGGTCCCTCTCCGGTGACCGCCACCGTGTGCTCGAAGTGCGCCGAGAGCGAGCCGTCGCTCGTCACCACCGTCCATCCGTCCTCGAGCGTCCGAACGTGGCGCGCGCCGATGTTCACCATCGGCTCGATCGCGATCACCAGGCCGGCCTCCAGGCGCAGCCCGCGGCCGGCCCGGCCGTAGTTCGGCACCTGGGGTTCCTCGTGCGGCGCCTCGCCCACCCCGTGGCCGACGAGCTCCCGGATCACGCTGTACCCCGCCGCCTCGACCCGCCCCTGGATGGCCGCCCCGATGTCGCCCAGGCGGCGCCCGACCTTCGCCTCGGCGATCCCGGCGCCCAGCGCCTCGCGGGTGACGCGGAGAAGACGGGAGGCCTCGGGCGCCACCTCCCCGATCGGCAGGCTCACCGCCGCATCGGCGTAGAAGCCCTCCAGCTTCACCCCCACGTCCACGCTGAGGATGCTCCCGTCGCGCAGCGCCCGGCGGGGCGACGGGATCCCGTGCACGACCTCGTGATCGAGGCTCGTGCAGAGCGTGGCCGGGAAGCCGTAGAGGCCCTTGAAGGCCGGGGTCGCGCCGGCGTGGGACCGGATCAGCGCCTCCGCCTCGCGGTCCATCTCGGCCGTGGTGACCCCCGGCGCCGCCCGCTCCGACACCATCGCGAGCACCTCGCCCACGATCACGCCGGCCCGGGCGATCGCCTCCAGCTCGGCCGCGGAGCGCAGGTGGATCACCGCCCGGACCCCTCGCCGACCGGTCCCCGCCGTGCGCCCCGTTCCGCCGAGCCGGCGAGCGCCGCGACCAGCCGCTCGGTCACCTCGTCGATCGAGCCGGTCCCTTCCACGGGCAGCACCGGAGCCTCGCCGGCCCGGTACCGGGCGAGCACGGGCTCCGTCTGCGCCCGGTACACCTGGAGGCGCCGCCGGACCGTCTCGGGCCGGTCGTCGCTCCGCTGCGTGAGCGCGCCGCCGCAGCGGGCGCACGAGCCGCCCTCGCCGACGACGTCCACGTGCGTGACCTCGCCGCAAGCCTCGCAGATGCGCCGCCCGGAGAGGCGGCGCACCAACTCGTCCTCCGGAACCCGCAGGTCCACCACGGCGTCCAGCGAGTCCCCGCGCTCCCCGAGCACCGCATCCAGGCCCTCCGCCTGGGCGATGGTGCGCGGGAAGCCGTCGAGGACGAACCCGCGGCCCGCCCGCGGCGCGTCCAGGGCCCGGCGGATGAGGCCCAGGATCACCCCGTCTGGAACCAGCTCGCCGGCGTCCATGTAGCGGCGCGCCTCGCGGCCGAGATCGCTCCCCTCCCGGCGCGCCTCGCGCAACATGTCGCCGGTGGAGAGGCGGGGGACCTCGAAGCGCTCCGCCAGCCGGTCGCCCTGGGTGCCCTTCCCGGCGCCCGGCGGTCCCATCAGGACGATCCTCACGGGTCGGCCCGGCCCGGGGCGCGCCGCGCCGGGCACCTCGGGGAGGACGTCGGGACGCGCGGGACGGGCCGCCTCTCCGGGGCCCGCGTCACATGTAGCGCTGACGGCCGCGGTACTTCACCCGACCCTTCTTCATGAAGCCCTCGTAGTGCCGGAGCAGCAGATGTTGCTGCGCCTGCTGCACCGTATCCAGGGCCACGCCGACGATGATCAGCAGCGAGGTGCCGCCGAAGAAGAAGGTCTGGATGTCGAACACCTCGAAGATCCCGAACGGCAGGATCGCGATCGCCGCCAGGTAGACGCCGCCGACGAGCGTGATTCGCGTGAGGACGCGGTCGATATACTCGGCGGTGGCGGTGCCCGGCTTCACGCCCGGAACGAAGCCGCCCTGCCGCTTCAGGTTCTCGGCCAGGTCCACCGGATTGAAGATGATCGACGTGTAGAAATAGGTGAAATAGACGGTCAGCACCGCGTAGGTGAAGAAATACCAGAAGCTTCCGACCTGGAAGATCTGGCTCATGTCGTACAAGAAGCCCGCTACCCCCGTCGCGCCCGGCCCCGGATTCCCGGTGAACACGGTCATCGTGCCGGGAATGATGATGATCGACTGGGCGAAGATGATCGGCATTACGCCGGCCGAGTTGACCCGCAGGGGGATGAAGGAACGCTGCCCTTCGCGAATCCTTCCGCGGCCCACGACCTTGCGCGGGATCTGCACCGGAATCCGCCGCGCCGCCATGGTGAGCGCCACGACCGCCGCCACCACCGCGATCATCGTCGCGACCAGGGCGATCAGCTTGAACAGGCTGATCCCGCCGGCGCGGAAGAGCTCGAAGGTGTTCACCACCGCCCCGGGGAAACCCTGGAGGATGGCGAAGAAGATCATCAGCGACATGCCGTTTCCGACGCCCCGCTCGGTGATCTGCTCGCCCAGCCACATCACGAAGACGCCGCCGGTCGTCAGCATCAGGACGGTCTCGAGCCGGAAGCCCCAACCCGGATCGATGACCGCGCCGGGCTGCGACTGGAGGAAGATCGCGTAGCCGTACGCCTGCATGACGCAGAGCGCGACGGTCGTGTAGCGGGTCCACTGCGTGATCTTCCGGCGCCCTTCCTCCCCTTCGTGCTTCTGCAGCTTCTCGATCGTCGGCACGACCGCGGCGAGGAGCTGGAAGAGAATGGCCGCGGAGATGTACGGCATGATCCCGAGCGCGAACACGGTCGCCCGCTGCAGGCCGCCGCCCACGAACATGTCGTAGATGCCGAACAGGGTGCCCTGGAACTGACCGGCCAGCTGCTGCAGGGCGCGGACGTCCACCCCGGGCGTCGTGATGTGGGAGCCCAGCCGATAGATGGCCAGGCAGAGGAGCGTGAAGAGGATCTTCTCCTTGAGCTCCGGGACCTTGAAGAGGTTGGGAATCGCGCGCGCGGCGCTCTGTGCGTTCGCCATCTACTCGACCGGTCGCTCCCGGGCCCGTCGCTTCGCCCGCCGGATCACCCTTCGATTCGCTCCGCCCGGCCGCCGGCCGCCTCGATCTTCTCCCGCGCGCCCGCGCTGAAGGCGTGCGCCCGCACGGTCACCGCGCGCGTGAGCTCCCCATCGCCGAGCACCTTCACAGGGCGCTCGCCGCGCCCGATCAGACCCCGCCCGCGCAGCACGTCCGGATCGACCGTCGCCTCCTCGATCGCCTCGAGGTCGCCGACGTTCACGATCTGGAACTCGATCCTTCCCCGCGACGTGAAGCCGCGCTTCGGGATGCGCCGGTACAGCGGCATCTGCCCGCCCTCGAACCAGGGGGGGATCTGCCCGCCGGTGCGCGCCTTCTGCCCCTTGTGCCCGCGGCCCGCCGTCTTGCCGTGGCCGGAGCCGGGACCGCGGCCCACGCGCTTCTTCCGGCCCCGGGCGCCGGCCGGCGGCTCCAGGTTGTGCAGGCCCACCTTCTCGTCTTCAGCCATCTCGACCCGCCTCTTCGACCGCCACCAGGTGCGACACCTTCCGGATCATTCCCCGGATCGCCGGATTGTCCACCTGGACCACCTCGTCCTGATGATGCTTGAGCCCCAGGGCCCGCAACGTGCGCCGCTGGTCCTCCGGCGAGCCGAGCCCGGAGCGGACCTGCCGGATGCGGATCCGATCAGCCACGCATCGCCTCCCGGATGGACTCCACCGGCACGCCCCGCTCGTCCGCCACCTGCTCCGGGGTGACCAGCTCCTTCAGCCCGGAGACGGTGGCGCGCACCATGTTGACCGGATTGTTGGAGCCCAGGCTCTTGGTGAGGATGTCCTGGATCCCCGCGCACTCGAGCACCGCCCGGACCGGCCCGCCGGCGATCACCCCGGTGCCGGGGCCGGCCGGCTTCAGCAGCACGCGGCCGGCCCCGTGCTCGCCCAATATCTCGTGGGGGATGGTGCCGCTCACCACCGGAACCTCGAACATGGCGCCTCGCGCCTGCTCGAAGCCCTTGCGGATCGCCTCGGCCACCTCGTTCGCCTTTCCGAGGGCGGTGCCGACCCGACCCTGCCCATCGCCCACCGCCACCAGGGCGGTGAAGGAGAAGCGTCGCCCCCCCTTCACGACCTTGGAGACGCGGTTGATGTAGATCACGTTCTCTTTGTAGCTGTCGCCGTCGTCTCGGCGCCTGCCTCTGGCCATGACCGCCTTCTCTTCAGAACTCCAGGCCGCCCTCGCGGGCGCCCTCGGCGAACGCCTTCACGCGGCCGTGGTACCGATACCCGCCGCGATCGAACACCACCGCCTGCACGCCCTGCTCGAGCGCGCGGCGGGCCAGCAGCTTTCCGGCTTCGAAGCTGGCGTCCACCTTGCTCTCGGGCTCCGCATCCTGCAATTCGGGGCCGCGGGTGGAGATGCCGAGGAGCGTGACCCCCCGGTCGTCGTCCACCAGCTGTCCCTCCACGTGTCGGAGGCTGCGCGAGACCACCAGACGCGGCCGCGTCTCGGTCCCGCGGACCTTCTTGGCGATCCGGGCGTGTCGTCGGGCCCGGCGCGCGCGACGCTCCGTCGACTTGCTCTTGGCCATTCGCCCTCTCCGATCGTCAGCCGAGCCCGCCGGCGGTGGCCTTCCCGGCCTTCCGACGCACCTGCTCGCCCTGGTACCGAATCCCCTTGCCCTTGTAGGGCTCCGGCGGCCGCACCTGCCGGATCTCCGCCGCCGTCTGCCCGACCAGCTGCTTGTCGACCCCGCGCACCCGGACCAGGGTCGGGGACTCGAGCTCGAGATCGATCCCCTCGGGCGCCTCGATCCGGACCGAATGGCTGAAGCCGACGTTGAGCACGAGGTCGCGTCCGCGCTTCTCGGCCCGGTACCCGACCCCGTGGATCTCCAGCGCCCGCTCGAAGCCCTCGGTGACGCCGGTCACCATGTTCGCGAGCAGGCTGCGCGTGAGCCCGTGCAGGGCCCGGTGGCGCGGTCGGTCGCTGGGGCGCTTCACCGTCAGCCGGCCGTCCGCATGCTCGATGACCATGTCCGGATGGAAGTCCCGGACGATCTCCCCGCGCGGGCCCTTCACCTGCACCCCGGCGCCGTCCACCCGCACCTCCACGCCGTCCGGGATCTCGATCGGCTGCTTCCCGACTCTCGACATCGCGGTCTCCTCAGTACACCCGCGCCAGGACCTCGCCGCCCACGCGCTCCCGCCGGGCCTCCCGGTCGGTCATCACCCCGCGCGAGGTGGAAAGGATCGCGATGCCAAGCCCCGAGCGCACCCGCGGCACCCCGTCCGCGCCCACGTAGCGGCGCCGTCCCGGACGGGAGACCCGCTCCACCGAGCGGATCACCGGCCGGTCGTCCTCCGTGTACTTCAGGTACAGCCGCAGCACGCCGTGACGGCCGTCGTCCAGCACCTTGTAGCCGTGCACGAAATGGTTCTCCTGGAGGATCCGCGCGATCTCGATCTTCAGCTTCGAGATCGGCATGTCCACCCGGCGGTGCCCCGCCCGACCCGCGTTGCGGACGCGAGTGAGCATGTCGGCGATCGGATCGTTCAGGCTCATCGGCTCACCAGCTGGCCTTCCGGACTCCCGGGATCTCCCCCCGGAGCGCCAGCTCGCGGAAGCAGATCCGGCAGAGCCCGAACTTGCGGATGTAGGCACGGGCGCGACCACAGCGCTGGCAGCGGTTCACGCCGCGCGTGCTGTACTTGTGGTCGCGCTTCGACTTCTCGATCAGCGCCTTCTTCGGCATTCAGATCCCAGCTCTCTTCATCGTGACTCTCGTCGCCGGATTCGCGGAACGGCGCCGCCGCTCACGGACACTCGGACGCCGTTCAGACGACGACGGGCGTCTCGCCGCGGAACGGCATGCCCATCTCCCGCAGCAGCACCAGCGCCTCGTCGTCCTTGTCCGTCGTGGTGACGAACGTGATGTTCATTCCGTGGATGCGGACCACGTCGTCGTAGTCGATCTCCGGGAACACCATCTGCTCCTTGATCCCCACCGTGTAGTTCCCCCGCCCGTCGAAGGCGCGGGTGCCGAACCCGCGGAAGTCGCGGATCCGCGGCACCGCCGTGCTCACGAAGCGGTCGAAGAACTCGTACATGCGCGGCCCGCGGAGGGTCACCTTGACCCCGACGGGCATCCCCTCGCGCAGGTTGAAGTTCGAGATCGACTGCCGCGCGCGCGTCACGATCGGCCGCTGGCCGGAGATCAGCGTCAGCTCCCGCACCACCGAGTCCAACAGCTTCGGATCGTCCTTCGCGTCGCCGATGCCGACGTTGATCACGATCTTCTCGAGCCGCGGGATCTCCATCGAGTTCTCGAACCCGAACACTTCCCGCAGCCGCGACCGGACCTGCTCCTCGTAGTGCCGCCGAAGCCTCGGGGTCGCTTCCATCGCCGTGGCCACTTCTCACCTCCTGCCTGGCACCCCGCCCGCGGGCCCGCTCACGCGGTCACCGCGATGGGGTTGCCGCACCGCTTGCACAGCCGCTCCACCGTGCCGTCCGGATCGCGCCGGGTGCCGTAGCGGGTCGGCTCCTCGCAATGGGGACACACCAGCATGACGTTGGAGGCGTCGATCGGCGCCTCGAACGTCACGATCCCGCCTTCCGGATTCCGGGGCGAAGGGCGCTGGTGGCGCTTTCGCATGTTCACGCCGTCCACCACGACCTTCCCCTCGTCCGGCAGGGTACGGATCACCTGTCCGGTGGCCCCCTCGTAGTTGCCGGCGATCACCATCACCCGGTCGCCCCGTCGCACGTGCATCCGTCGGCGTGCCATCTCAAATCACCTCCGGCGCGAGCGACACGATCTTCATGAACTGCTTCTCGCGGAGCTCGCGCGCCACCGGACCGAAGATGCGGGTGGCCCGGGGCTCTCCCGCGTCGTTGATCAGCACGGCCGCGTTCTCGTCGAAGCGGATGTAGCTCCCGTCGGAGCGCCGGCTCTCCTTCGCCGTCCGCACGACGACCGCCCTGGCCACCTCGCCCTTCTTCACCGTGCCCCCGGGGATCGCGTCCTTGACGGCGACCACGATCACGTCGCCCAGGCCGGCGTAGCGCCGCCGGCCTCCACCGAGGACGCGGATGCAGCGGGCCCGCCGGGCGCCCGAGTTGTCCGCGATCCGAAGATCGCTTTCCTGCTGGATCATCGCCCCTCCGTCACTCCGGCCGCTCGACGAGCTCGATCACCCGCCACCGCTTGAGCTTGGAGAGGGGCCGCGTCTCCTCGATCCGCACCACATCGCCCACCTCGAACGCGTTCTCCTCGTCGTGGGCGTAGTAGCGCGAGGTGCGGCTGATGCGCTTCCCGTACAGGGGATGCGGAAGCGTCCGCTCGACCACCACGACCACGGTCTTGTCCATCCGGTCGCTCACCACGACCCCCTGCCGGACCTTCCGGCGGCCCTTCACGTCCTCGTTCGTCGCCGCCTCACGCATCCGAACCCTCCGCCTCGCCGGCGAGCTTCCGCTCGTGTCGTATCGTCAGCAACCTGGCCACCTCACGCCGGAGCCGCCCGAGCAGCGCCGGGTTCTCCAGCTCCTGGTAGGCGGCCCGGAACTTCAGTCGGAAGAGCTCCTGGCGCGCCCGCGCCAGCTCTTCGTCGATCTCCTCGTCCGTCAGCTCCCGGATCTCGGCCGCATCCATGCCTCAGCCCTCCCGCGCCACGAACTTGGTACGGATCGGAAGCTTCGCCGAGGCGAGCTGCATCGCCCGCTCGGCGACGTCGGTCGGCACGCCCTCGAGCTCGAACAGCACCCGGCCGGGCCGGACCGGAGCGACCCACGACTCCGGATTGCCCTTCCCCTTGCCCATCCGCGTCTCCGCGGGCTTGCGGGTGATCGGCTTGTCCGGGAAGATCCGGATCCACACCTTGCCGCCCCGCTTGATGTGCCGCGTCATGGCGACCCGCGCCGCCTCGATCTGCCGGTTGGTGATCCAGCCCGGCTCGAGCGCCTGCAGCCCGTAGTCCCCGAAGGCGACCGTGTTGCCGCGCGTCGCCTTGCCCTTGAGCCGGCCCTTCTGCTGCTTCCGGTACTTGACCCGCTTCGGCTGGAGCATCCCCCCGGCTCCCTTCTATCGCCGGCCGCCGGCGGTGTATGTCTGGCCGCGGCGGTCCTCGACCACCTCGCCGTTGAAGATCCAGACCTTCACCCCGATCGTGCCGAACGTCGTCTTCGCCGTCTTCTGCGCGTAGTCGATGTCCGCCCGCATCGTGTGCAGGGGGACCCGACCCTCGTGGTAGCCCTCGGTGCGGGCGATCTCGGCGCCGCCCAGCCGCCCGCCGCACTGGATCTTGATTCCCTGGGCTCCCGCGCGCATGGCGGACTGGACGGCCCGCTTCATCGCCCGGCGGAAGCTGATCCGCTGCTGGAGCTGGTGCGCCACGTTGTCGGCGACCAGGTGCGCGTCCATCTCCGGCCGCTTCACCTCCTCCACGTTGATCGACACCTCGGAGTCGGTGAGCAGGGTGAGCTCGTCGCGAAGCTTGTCCACCTCGGAGCCGCGCTTCCCGATCACCACGCCGGGCCGACCCGTGTGGATCGTCACCACGATCTTCTGCGGCTTGCGCTCGATCTCCACCGTGGAGACGGCCGCGTGCCCCAGCCGGGCGTGCAGGTACTTCCGGAGCGTCTCGTCCTCGGCCAGCAGCTCCGGAAACTCCCGTCCCTGCGCGAACCAGCGGGACTTCCAGGGCTTGATCTGTCCAAGCCGAAAGCCGTACGGGTGCGTCTTCTGACCCACGTCTTATCCTCTCGTGTCCACGACCACCGTGACGTGGCTGCTGCGCTTGCGGATCGGCGTCGCGCGCCCGAACGCCCGGGGGCGCCACCGGCGGAGCGTCCGCCCCTCGTCCACGAACGCGTCCGCCACCACCAGCTCATCCACGTCGAGCACCTCGCCCTCCTGGTCCGCCCGATAGACCGCGTTCGCCACCGCCGACCGGAGCAGCTTGTCGATCGGGCGCGCCGCCGCCTTCTTCGAGAACTGGAGGATCGCGTACGCCTCGTTCACCTCCTTGCCGCGGATCTCGTCCACCACCAGCCGCATCTTCCGCGGCGACATCCGGACGCCCTTCGCGACCGCCCTCGCCTTCATGCTCGTCCCCTCCCGCACTACAGCACCGCCCGGCGGTCCTTGGCCATCCGACCGCCGTGTCCGCGGAACAGTCGGGTCGGCGCGAACTCGCCCAGCTTGTGGCCGACCATGTTCTCGGTGATGTAGACCGGGATGAACTTGTTCCCGTTGTGCACCGCGATCGTGTGCCCCACGAAATCGGGGCTGATCGTGCAGGCGCGCGCCCACGTCTTGATCACCCGCTTCTGACCCGTCTCGTTCATCCGCTGCACCTTCATGAGCAGCTTCTCGTCGATGTACGGGCCCTTGCTGACGCTCCTCGGCATCGCTTCTCCTACCGCCTCGCTACTGCGTGCTCCGGCCGCGCCGGCGGCCGCGGACGATCTGCTTGTCGCTCTGCTTCTTTCGCTTGCGCGTCTTCTTGCCTTCCGGCTTGCCCCACGGCGAGACGGGCGGCCGACCGCCCGAGCTGCGCCCCTCGCCGCCCCCCAGGGGGTGGTCGATCGGGTTCATGGCCACGCCCCGCACCCTGGGCCGCCGGCCCAGCCAGCGGGAGCGGCCGGCCTTCCCGGAGCGGATGAGCTCGTGGTCCACGTTGCCCACCTGGCCCACGGTCGCGCGGCAGTCGCCGCGGACCATCCGTACCTCCGTGCTCGGGAGCTTGAGGCTCACCATCACGCCCTCGCGGGCGACCACCTGGACCGCGGCGCCGGCGGAGCGCGCCATCTGGGCGCCCTTTCCCGGCTCCAGCTCCACCGCGTGCACCGTCGTGCCGAGCGGGACCTCCCGCAGCGGCAGCGCGTTCCCGACCCGCGGCTCGACCCCGGAGCCGGAGACGATCTCGTCGCCGACCTCCAGTCCGCGCGGGTGCAGGATGTAGCGCTTGTCCCCGTCCGCGTAGTGGATGAGGGCGATCCGGGCCGAGCGGTTCGGGTCGTACTCGATCTCGGCCACCCGGCCCGGCACGCCGTCCTTCTCGCGTCGGAAGTCGATCCGCCGGTACCGCCGCTTGTGCCCGCCACCACGGCGCCGCGTCGTGATGTGGCCGTGATGGTTGCGGCCGGAATCCTTGCTCAGCCCCTCGGTGAGGGACTTCTCCGGCTCCGTGCGGGTGACCTCCTCGAAGCCCGAGACGCTCCGGAAGCGCTGCGCGGCGGTGACGGGTCGGAACTTTCGGATCGGCATGGCCCCTCCCTACACGCCCTGGAAGACGTCGATCGTCTCGCCCTCGGCGACCTCCACGATCGCCTTCTTCCAGTGCGGCCGACGCCCGAGGAACCGGCCCACCCGGCGCTTCTTGCCGCGGCAGTTCATCGTCCGGACCTTCACGACCTTCACCTCGAAGAGCGACTCGACCGCGTCGCGGATCTCCACCTTCGTGGCGTCCGGCGCGACCTCGAACGTGTACTTCGTCCGTGGCGGCACCCGCTCGCGGATGCCCGGCGACCGCTCGGAGACGTCCACATCGGTGCCCTCGTACTGGAGCATCGAGCTCTTCTCCGTGATCACGGGCCGGATCAGCACTTCCTCCGCCGGTCGGCTCACGCCTCGCCCCCTTCCTCCTCGTCCCGATCGGCGTCCGCGCCCTCCAGGGCCGAGGCCTCCACCAGGACCAGCTCCGCCCACAGCACATCGTAGGCGGACGCCTCGCCCCAGGGCCGCACCTCGACCGCCGGAATGTTGCGCGCCGACAGGTAGACGTTCCGCTTCAGCCCGTCGGTCAGCAGGAGGACGTTCGCGCCCACCGCCCCGATCGCGTCCAGGAGGTCCGCCACCGTGCGCGTCCGGGGAGCCTCGAGCTCGAGCGGCTCCACGACCGCCAGCCCGCCGTCCCGAGCGCGCGCGTTCAGCGCCGACCGCACGGCCAGCCGCTTCAGCCGGCGGGGGACCGCCGGGTCGTAGTCCCGCGGCTCGGGTCCGAACGTCACCGCGCCGCCCCGCCAAAGCGGCGAGCGAATGCTACCCGCCCGGGCGCGTCCGGTCCCCTTCTGCCGCCACGGCTTCCGGCTGCCTCCCCGGATCGTCTGACGAGTCTTCGTGGCGTGGGTGCCCTGCCGCCCGTGCGCCCGGATCGCCGTCACCACCTGGTGCAGCACGTGCTCGTTCACCGTGCCGTCGAAGATGGAGTCCGGCAGCCGGACCGCCTCGGTCCGCTCCTCGCCCGCCGCCGTGTACGCCCGCGCCTCCATCATCCCTCTACGTCGTCCGAATGAACACGATGTTGTTCCGCGGACCCGGGACGGAGCCGCGGACCATGAGCAGGTTCCGCTCGGCGTCGACCCGCTCCACGCGCCGGTTGAGCGCGGTGCGCCGCGTGGCACCCGACTGCCCGGCCATCTTGCGGCCCTTGATCACCCGGGACGGGTCCGTCCCGGGGCCGATCGACCCGGGCGCCCGCATGATCGAGGTCCCGCCGTGGGAGCCGCGGCCGCCGCCGAAGCCGTGCCGCTTCACGACTCCCGTGAAGCCCCGGCCCTTCGTGCGGCCACTGATCTTCACCCGCGAGCCGACCTCGAACAGCTCGACCGTCAACCGCTCGCCCGGCTCGTAGCTCCGGCCCTCCTCGGGCTCGAACTCGGCCAGCACCCGGGGCACCTCCTCCAGTCCGGCGCGCGCCGCGTGCCCGGCCTCGGGCCGCCGCACCCTGCGCGCCTTCCGGCGCCCGAAGCCGAGCTGCACCGCGTCGTAGCCGTCCCGCTCCGCCGTCTTCACCTGCACGACGGGACAGGGACCGACCTCGAGAACCGTCACCCCGACGGCCTCGCCGTCGTCGGTGAAGATCTGGGTCATCCCGAGCTTCCTGCCGATCAACCCTGCCATCGCCCGATCGCCGTTCTTCAGCTCTGGACCTTGATCTCGACGTCCACGCCCGCTGCCAGGTCCAGCTTGGTCAGCGCGTCGATCGTCTGAGGCCGGGAGTCGTGGATGTCGATCAGCCGCTTGTGCGTCCGGAGCTCGAACTGCTCTCTGGACTTCTTGTCCTTGTGCGGGCTCCGGAGCACGGTGAACAGCTGCCGCCTCGTGGGGAGCGGGATGGGCCCGCTCACCGACGCGCCGGTCTTCTGCGCCGTGCGGACGATGTCCGCCGCCGTCTGGTCGATGACCGCCGGGTCGAACGCCTTGAGCCGGATCCTGATCTTCTCCGCCATTCAGGGCACCCCTACTCGCGGATGGCCGTGACGACGCCGGCGCCGACGGTTCGGCCGCCCTCGCGGATCGCGA
>CAZTGV010000031.1:0-26354 GCA_964613475.1 uncultured Gemmatimonadota bacterium | reverse complement strand
GCAGCACCCGGATCGTGCGGGTCGGCTCAGACATCGTCGGCCTCTCCCTTTCCGACGGGAATCTCTAGCCGGATGGTGGTGCCCTCCCCGGGGCGGCTCTCCACGTGCACCGCGCCGCCCACCATCTCCGCACGCTCCTCCATCCCGAGGAGCCCCAGCCCCTCGCCGTACTCGAGCGAGTCCGGACGGAAGCCGACGCCGTCGTCGCGCACCGTCGCCACCACGGCCTCGGCGCCGCGGTGCACGGACACGCGGGCCCGCCGGGCCCGCGCGTGCCGGACCACGTTGTTGAGCGCCTCCTGCACGACCCGGTAGACGACGAGCCGCTGGTCCTCGTCGAGGCTCGCATCCACCGGGTCGAGGTCCAGGTCGAGGTCCAGGTCGGACGAGCGGCCGAGCTCCCGGACGTGCGCCCGGATCGCGGCGGCCAGACCGGCGTCCGCCAGCGCGGGAGGACGAAGGCCGCGCGCGATCCGCCGGACGCCCTCGATCGCCTCCAGCACCTGCTCCCGCATCCGCTGGAGCGTCTCGTCCCGCTCCCGTCCCGGCGCCCGGTCCAGCAGCCGAATCATAAGGAGGAGCGCGCTGAGCCGCTGGGCCATGTCGTCGTGGAGCTCGCGCGCGATGCGCTGCCGCTCATCCTCCATGGCGCGGAGGGATTCCGCGCCGAAGCGGCGGAGGCGCCGTCGCTCGGTCAGGTCCCGCACGATGGCGATCACGAACAGTCCCTCCGCCGTCCGGAAGGGGCTGAGGCTGATCTCGACCGGAAAGAGGCTACCGTCGCGCCGCCGGCCCTCGAGCTCCATGCCGATGCCCATGGGCCGCGGTATCGGCTCCTCCGCGTACGCCTCCCGCTGTCGGGCGTGGCGGGCGCGCGAGCCCTCCGGCACCAGCGCCTCCACGGACTCTCCGATCAGTTCCTCGGCGGCGTGGCCGAACATCCGGACCGCGGCGGGATTCAGGTCCCGGATCGCGCCTTCCTCATCCACGATGAGGATGCCGTCCGGGGCCGACTCGAAGACGGTCCGGTAGTCGGCGACGAACGCGGGTGCGCTCCGATCTTCCGTCACGTCCCTCCCGTCACGTCGGCTCGCCTCCCCTCGCTGCGGTGCCGGACGGACACCGTCCCCGGAACATTCTACAAGGCGGTGGTCGGCGCGGCGGGGCGTGGGGAGTTCCCCCACGCGTAGCCGCGGAGGATCCCCCATGACTGACGGGCGCCCCTCCCCGACAGACGCGGTCCCCGCCGCCCGCGATCTTTCGGGTGTCCGGGCCAGGGTCCGGACTCCGACGAAGCCAGGGCCGGCATCGACCGGCCCCGACATAGCGGTGGGAGGCGATCATGCTCGGATCGAGGCGAGGGAGCACGGGACTGGTGGCGCTCACGACGGCGGCGCTCCTCGGAGCGCTGGCGATCGTCGGGATGGTGCACTCGGACCTGCCGCTCGGCACGGAGCGCGCTGAGGTCGAGCGGATCGACTTCGGCACGGCGCCGTGGCCGACCGATCCCGTGTACCGGGCCGAAGTGGAGCCGGCTTCCCGCGCTCCGGTGAAGGAGTTCCGGATTCCGATCACCCACGAGACGATCCGGATCGCCCCGGGCGTGGAGTACGAGGGGTGGACCTTCGGAGGAACCGTGCCGGGGCCCACGATCCGGGTCCGCGAAGGGGACCGGGTGCGGATCGAGCTGGTCAACGAGGCGCCGATCGGACACTCGATCGACTTCCATTCGGCACGCATCCCGATGAACGAGGCGTTCAAGACCATCGCCCCCGGCGAGACGCTCGCTTTCGAGTGGACCGCCCGCGACCCCGGCGTCTACGTCGTCCACTGCGGGACGCCGCCGGTCACCCTCCACCTCATGCAGGGGATGTATCTGGCCGTGATCGTGGATCCGAAGCGCGGCTGGGGTACGGAGGTGGACCGCGAGTTCGTGCTCATGCAGAGCGAGTTCTACGCCCAGCGCGACGCGGAGGGCGCCATGCAGCCGGATCTCGACGCGGCCATGAGCAAGTCGGCCCGGTACGTCGCGTTCAACGGGCAGGCGAACCAGTACAAGGAGCGGCCTCTGACGGTCGAGGTGGGCGAGCGGGTCCGCTTCTTCGTGGCGAACGCGGGACCGAACTTCCGGAGCGACTTCCACGTGGTCGGCGCGATCTTCGACCGGGTCTACCCGGACGGGCGTCCCGGCCACGCGCTCGAGAGCGTGCAGACGTGGCCGATCGCCGCCGGGGGCGGGGCGGTGTTCGAGACGACCTTCGAGGAAGGCGCCAGCGGCGAAGGGGTCTACGCGTTCGTGACGCACGCCTTCGCCGATGCCGAGAAGGGGGCGATCGGCCTGATCCAGGTCGGGGAGCCGCGGCTCGACGGGCCGGCCGGCCACTGAGCCGGCGGCCCCGCGGCACCGAGGCGGGACCGCCACGCGTTCTCGTCAGCCCCGCACTGGTCAGCCCCGCTCCGCGTCCAGACCCGCCTTCCGAGCGTGGTCCGGCGCGGGGCGGGGCCTCCCCCCGTACTCGTTGTTCCGCCGCGCGGCGCGGTTCGCCAGCGCCGTGAGGGGAGAGGGCGCCAGGGGATGCGCGAGCTTCATCCCGCGCACGGCCCCCTCTCCCTCGGGCTCGTCCTCTTCGAGCCGCTCGCCGTCGGCGCCCTCCGGCGCCGGCGGCAGCATCGCTCCCGCCCACCCCCACGCGGCGGTCACCGCGGCGGGGAATAGGGCGTGCGCCAGGCGGAGGAGCCTCGCCTGCCAGCCGAGGGTGACGAACCCTTCGCCGCGCCGGGTGGCGCGCACGATCCGCCGGGCGGCCCGCTCCGCGGACATGGCGGTGAGGGGGAGCGAGCTGGCGAGCGCGAACCAGGCGAACTCCCCCTCCACCCTCCCCTTGAACCAGGCGTTCGGGAACGACCCGGTCCGCATCAGCCCCGGAACGACCGTCGTCACGCGGATCCCGCTCCCGGCCAGCTCTGTCCGCAGCCCCTGCGAGAACCCGAACAGGGCGAACTTGGAGCAGCAGTAGGGAAGCAGGTGCGGGACCGGCACCGTGCCGCCGATCGACGTGATGTTCACGATCCGGCCCCGGCCACGCTCCCTCATGCCGGGAAGGACGGCGCGCGTCGCGTGGAGCGCGCCGTGGAAGTTCGTCCGCATCGCCGCCTCGAAATCGGCGCGGCCGAGGGCCTCGAGCGTCCCCATCTGGATGATGCCCGCGTTGTTGACGAGCACCTCGACGGGACCGAGCCGGGCCTCGACCGCACCGACGAGATCCCGGACGTCCTCGGGTCGCCGCAGGTCGCAGGGAAGGGCGAGCGCCTCCACGCCGCGGGCGGCGAGGTCGGCGCGGGCGCCATCCAGCTCTCGCTCGTCCCGGGCGCAGATTGCGACCCGGGAACCCTCGGCCCCGAAGCGGCGCGCGAGGATGAGGCCGAGCCCGCGCGAGCCGCCGGTGATGAGCACGACGCGCCCCCGAAGCGCGTCGCCCCGGCGCGCCGTTCGCCAGGCGGCCCAGCCGAGCGCCGCCAGGCCGCCGAGCCCCGCGATCCGCCCCAGGGCGCTCACGCCGCCGTCCCGCCCCGCGCGCTCACACTTCGATCCGCAGCGCGCGGCCGTTCGCCCGCAGGTCGGACTCGCCGAGCGCCTGCAGGACCGCCTCCGCCAGAAGGCCGAAGGCGAGATGGCCCGCCAGCCCTCGCGCGTGGGTCTGCCAGGGGAACGCGCCCGGGCCGGGCGTGAGCCGGAGCGCCGGGACGGCCACCTCGTCCATCAGGGCGAAGTACGCGGCGCCGAAGCCGAGCGCCCGCAAGGCCCGCGGTCCGGGAAGGTGCGGTCGCAGGAAGGCGTAGGTGATCCCGGCGTCCAGCCCGAGACCCCAGTGCAGCGCGGTGCCGGCCTTCTGCCGCCCTTCCTCGGACAGCTCGCGTCCGACCAGCTCGCCCGCCTTGCGGGCCGCGGTCACGTAGGCGGTCTCGCCGCCGCGCGCCTCCTGCTCCCGCTCGGTGGCTCGCTCCGGCTGTCGCTCGTACAGGAAGGTGGTCACCCTGGTCATCGCCCAGGTCGCGGCGGCGCCGGCCAGCGCCCCGCGGAGGATCGTCGTCCACATCGCGTCGGCTCCCGTGCGTGGGGTGCATGTCGGGGTCTCGGGCAATGGGGCTGCAACCCCTGTGCGCGCCGGCTAGCCCGCTCGGGTCGGCGCCGTCGCGGCCTCCTCCGCCTCCTGCTCGATCGCCTCGGCCGTCCGGGTGGTGGCGGCGGCCTCGGCGCCCGCCTCCGCCCGCGCCGTCTCGCGGATCGGGAGGATCAGCCGGCCGGCCCGCTCGAAGAAGACGTAGTCCCACGCCCAGTTGATCAGCACCACCAGCCGATCCCGGAAGCCGATCAGCTTCACGAGGTGGACGACCAGCCACAGGAACCAGGCGACGAATCCGGTGAAGCGGCGGCCGAACACGTCCGCCACCCCCTTGTTGCGCCCCACGGTGGCCAGCATTCCGCGGTCCCGGTACTCGAAAGCTTCCGCCTCCGACCCGGCGAGCCGGAGCAGGATGTTGTCGGCGACCCGCTCGCCCTGCTGTGTAGCCACGGGCGCCACCATGGGAAGGGGCCTGCCGTCCCGCTCCAGGTAGGCCAGGTCGCCCACCGCCCACACGTCCCGCAGTCCCTCCACCTCCAGCGTGGGTCGGACCCGGACCCGGCCGCCCTTGCCCAGCGGCAGGGACCAGCGCTCCGCGTCCGGATCGCCCCGCACGCCGGCCGTCCAGACCGCCGTCTCGGCGGCGAGGGTCTCGCCGCCGGCCAGGCGCACGCCTTCCGGTTCGACCCGCTCCACGGGCGACTCCAGCCGCACGTCGACCCCCATCTCGCGCAGGCGCGCCTCCGCGTACTCCCCGAGCGGCTCGGTCATCTCGGGCAGCAGCCGCCCCATGGCCTCGACCAGCACGATCGACGTCTCCTCGGCCAGCTCCGGCAGGTCCTTGGCCATCGGTCCGCGCAGCAGCTCGATCAGCGCGCCGGCGAACTCCACGCCGGTGGCGCCGCCTCCCACCACGACGAAGCGGAGAGCGCGCCGCCGCGCCTTGGGGTCCTCGAGGTGCGCCGCCTTCTCGAAGCGACCCAGGATGTGATTCCGGAGGGCGAGGCCCTCCTCGAGCCTTCGGAGCGGGAAGGCGTGCGCCTCGGCCCCCTCGATGCCGAGGAAGTGCGACGCGCTTCCGGTGGCCAGGATCAGGTGGTCGTACGCGAGCTCGCCCCGGTTCGTCCGCACGCGGCGCTCGACCGGATCCACGTCTCGCGCCTCCGCCATGAGGAATCGGACGTTGCGCCGGCCACGGAGGATGCCGCGGACAGGCTTGGCGATCTCCGTCGGCTCCAGCTCCGCCGCCCCGACCTGGTAGAGGAGCGGATAGAAGGTGTGGAAGTTGTTCCGGTCCAGCAGGGTGACGTCCACCGGGGTGCCGCCGAGCCGCCGGGCGGCCCACAGGCCGCCGAAGCCGGCGCCAAGGATCACCACGTGGGGTCGATCGTCCATGCGTCCTCCTGCCGCTCGTGGGAGCGGCCCGCTGCGAGCGCGCGTCGTGGTCCGCCGTCGTGGTCGGCCGGCGCCGGACCCGCGTCCGGCCGAGGCCCCGTTTCGGCGGTTCCCCCGCCGGGCGCCGCCGTCTACCTTGCGGCCGCGCCGGGCGCTCCCGGACTGCGCCGGGGATGTCCGGAGGGTTCACATTCTGATACCCCGATCACGTCCCGGAGGACGCATGCGGAACACCGATTCAGCGCCGAAACGCGGGGCCCGGCGACGGTCGCGCACGCCGGCCGCCGCGGCGCTCGCGATAGCCCTCGGGGTCCCCCTGTCTTCGACGCACGCGTCGGGCCAGGAGCCGGTGCGCGTTCCGGAGGCCGCGGTGCCGCAGGTGCACGCGCTTCCCGACCTGCGGGCGCAGGCGGAGGAGCGCCACGCCTGGCTCGAGGCGCGGCTGGACCGCCTGCTCCCCGCCCTGATGCGCGAGCACGGGGTCGAGATGTGGCTGCTCTCGATGCGGGAGTACGGGGAGGACCCCGTCTTCTGGTCCCTCGCCGGCCCCACCACGTTCGCCGCGCGCCGACGCTCGATCTACATCTTCCACGACCGCGGGCCCGAAGTGGGGGTGGACCGGATCGCGCTCGGCGGCACGTCGCAGGGCGGGCTGTACGAGGTGGTGCGCGAGACGGACCCGTGGGCGGACGAGCCCGAGGTGTGGGGCGAGGAGCAGTGGCGGCAGCTCCGCCGGGAGCTCGAGGAGCGGGACCCGGCCACCATCGCGCTCAACATCGACGAGCACCACGCCTTCGCCGACGGATTGTCCGCCGGCGAGCGGGAGGCGCTGGAGCGGGCGCTCGGTCCCGAGTTCGTGAAGCGCGTGGTCCGGCGTCCCGAGCTGGCGATCGACTTCCTGGCGATGCGGATCCCCGAGATGATGCCGCGCTACCGGCAGATCATGGAGACCGTCCACGCCGTCATCGCCCGGGCCTTCTCCCGGGCCGTGATCGAGCCGGGGGTCACCACCACCGAGGACGTGGTCTGGTGGCTGCGCGAGCGGGTCCGCGAGCTGGGTCTCACGACCTGGTTCCAGCCCTCGGTGAGCGTCCAGCGCGCCGGCGGCGCTCCGGAGGGCGAGCCGGTCGTGATCGAGCCGGGCGACGTCCTGTGGACCGACTTCGGCATGGTGTTCATGAACCTGCACACGGACACGCAGCACCTCGGCTACGTGCTGCGCGAGGGGGAGGCGGAGCCCCCTGCCGGCATCCGCCGCTGCCTGGCGACGAGCAACCGGATGCAGGACCTTCTGCTGGAGGAGATGGAGCCCGGCCGCACGGGCAACGAGATCCTGGCGGCGATGCTGGGGCGGATGGAGGAGGAGGGGATCGAGGGCACCGTGTACACCCACCCGATCGGGGATCACGGCCACGGCGCGGGCCCGCTCATCGGGCTCTGGGACCGACAGGAGGGGGTCCCCGTCCGCGGCGACCTCGCCCTGAAGCCGCTGACCTGGCACTCGATCGAGCTGCAGGCGGCCGTGCCGATCCCCGAGTGGGGCGGGCGCGAGCTGAGCTGCCGGCAGGAGGAGGAGGCGTACCTGGACGAGCGGGGGGAGCCGCACTGGGTCTTCCGCCGTCAGGAGCGCTTCCACCTGGTCTGGTGAGCGTGCCGGCGCCCGCGTCCCGATCCGCCGCCGGCCGGGCCACCCGCCTCGGGGCCTGGGCGTGCCTCGCCGCCTCCGCCGTTCTCCTGGCGGGGCCGCGGGGCGCGGAGGCGCAGTTCTTCGACCCGATCGAGGGCCTGTTCGACCGGGTGGACGGCTTCACGATCTCCGGCACGGTCGGCGGCCTCGTCTCCTCCTCGGAGCTGGACACGGACGCCTTCCTGGGCATCGACGCGCTCCGCGGGATGGCCATCGAGGTGCTGATCGACCTGACCGCCCGCCCGGCCGCCTCGGACTCCGGGCAGGGGACGGGCGAGCAGGGGGCCTCCGCGGACGGCGCCGGGGCGACCGACGGGGCCGACCCGGCCGGCGAGGTGGAGGGAGAAGACGGGCAGCCGGCGGAGCCCGCCGCGTGGGGCCTCGAGCTCGGCCTCGGCGCGGACTACCTGACCGGCTTCGTCGCGCGCGATCCGGGGTTGGACCTGCGCGGCTCGATGCGGGGGCTTCCCAACCTCTCCGCCTACGCCAGCCCGCCCGTCGCCTGGGGCGTCTTCCAGCCCTACCTCGGGCTGGGGGTCGGCTTCGTGCAGCTGTGGAATGTGCAGGGCTACGACGCGGAGGGCCGCCAGTACGACCTGGCGGGCGACACCTTCCAGCTCGGCGCCATGGCGGGCCTCTACCATGACTCCGGCTTCTTCCTCGAGGCCGCCTACCGGAACCGGAACTTCCGCAGCGTGCGGTGGGGGCTCCCGTCCGGGGTGGAGGCGGTGCCGGCGGGCTGGCCCCGGGCGCTGGACCTCAGCGCGCTGCTGGTCAGCGTGGGCTACCAGTTCGGGCGGCTGGTGCGGTAGGATCGGGAACGGGATCCGCGCCGGAAGGCGCGGGTACGGGGCGGAAACCACTCCCTGGGGCGTAGCTCAACAGGCAGAGTGCCCGGCTGTTAACCGGGAGGTTGCAGGTTCGAATCCTGCCGCCCCAGCTCCTCCGCGCGGATCGGGAACCGCCCTGGAGCGCGTCGCCGCCTTCACCGCGGCCACCGCCCCCGCGGACTCACCCGGCGGGAACGGCGGCCACCTCCTCCCGCACCGCCCGCGCCGCGTCCACCAGGTTCCGGAGCGCCGGCTCCACCTCCCCCCAGCCCCTCGTCTTGAGGCCGCAATCGGGGTTCACCCACAGCCGCTCGGCCGGCAGGACCCGGAGCGAGGCGCGGATGCGGTCGGCCATCTCCTCGGTCGGCGGGACCCGGGGCGAGTGGATGTCGTACACGCCGGGCCCGATCTCCCGCTCGTAGCGGACGCGGCGGAAGACCTCGAGCAGCTCCTCGTTGGAGCGGGCGTTCTCGATGAGCAGCACGTCGGCGTCCATGCGGCCGATGTGCTCGATGATGTCGTTGAACTCCGAATAGCACATGTGCGTGTGCACCTGCGTCTCGGGCCGGACGCCGCCGGTGGCGAGCCGGAAGGCGCGCACCGCCCAGCGGAGGTACTCGTCCCACCCGGCGCGCCGCAGCGGCAGGCCCTCGCGCAGGGCGGGCTCGTCCACCTGGATCACCCGGGCGCCGGCCGCCTCGAGGTCGGACACCTCGTCCCGCACGGCGAGGGCGAGCTGGTAGCAGGTGTCCTCCCGGGGCTGGTCGTCGCGCACGAAGGACCACTGGAGCATGGTGACCGGTCCGGTGAGCATGCCCTTCACCGGCCGCTCGGTGCGGGACTGGGCGTGCCGCCACCAGCGCACGGTGATCGGCTCCGGCCGCCGGATGTCCCCGTACAGGATGGGCGGCTTCACGTACCGCGAGCCGTAGGACTGCACCCAGCCATGACGGGTGAAGGCGTAGCCCTCGAAGCGCTCGGCGAAGTACTCGACCATGTCGTTCCGCTCGAACTCGCCATGGACGAGCACGTCGAGCCCGATCGCCTCCTGGCGCTCCACGCAGCGGGCGATCTCCTCCCGCAGGAAGCCCTCGTACGCCTCCCGGTCGATCTCGCCCGCCCGGAAGCGCCGCCGCTCGGCGCGGACCTCCTTCGTCTGCGGGAAGGAGCCGATGGTCGTCGTCGGCAGCGTGGGGAGACGAAGCCGCTCGCGCTGTACGGCGGCCCGGTCGGCGAAGGGCGCCTCGCGGCCGGCCCGCTCCGGCTCCGCGGCCTCCAGACGGTCGCGCACCGCCGGGTTCCGCGTGCGGTCGGACGCGGCGCGGGCCGCCCGGATCTCGGCGCTCCGGGCGAGCGCGTCGGACACCGCGTCGCGTCCGGAGGACGAGGCCCGCGCCAGGACGGCCACCTCGCCCAGCTTCTGGTCCGCGAAGGCGAGCCAGCTCCGCAGCTCCGGGTCCAGCGCCGTCTCTCGCTCCACGTCGAGCGGCACGTGGAGGAGCGAGCAGGACGGGGCGATGGCCAGCCGGTCCTCTCCGAGCCGGGCTACCAGCCCGTTCAGGACGCCGAGCGTCGCCTCCAGGTCCGCCGCCCACACGTTGCGGCCGTCCACCACGCCCGCCTGCAGCCGCATCCCCGCGGGGAAGCCCTCGCGCTCCAGCAGGCCCAGGTTCGCCCGTCCGCGGACCAGGTCCAGCCCGAGGCCCTCCACCGGCAGGGAGGCGAGCGTCCGGTACGCCTCCCCCACGTGGCCGAAGTAGGTCTGGACGAGCAGGCGCAGGCCACCCCGCTGGGCCGCGGGGGCGAGCGCCTCGTAGGCGGCCGCCAGCGCCTCGCGCTCCGCCTCGCTCCGGTCCTCCACGAAGCAGGGCTCGTCCATCTGGACCCATTCGGCCCCCGCCTCGCCCAGCTTCTCGAGGACCTGCCCGTATACTCCGACGACGGCCTCCAGGTGGGCCTCGAGGGGATCGAAGCCTTCCTCCCGCGGCTTGCCGAGCAGGAGGAAGCTCACCGGTCCCAGCAGGACCGGGCGGGTAGAGAGGCCGAGGGCCCGCGCCTCCCGGACTTCGTCGAACGGCTTCGAGGCGGCGAGGCGGAACCGCTGTCCGGGCCAGAACTCGGGGACGATGTAGTGGTAGTTCGTGTCGAACCACTTCGTCATTTCCATGGCCGGCACGTCCAGGCCGGGACGCTGGGTGCCGCGCGCCATGGCGAAGTACGTCTCCAGGTCCACCTCCTCCCCGTCCCACCGGTAGCGCTCGGGCACCGCACCGAGCAGGGCGACGGTGTCCAGCACGTGGTCGTAGAGCGAGAAGTCGTTGGAGGGGATCTCCTCGATCCCGGCCTCCGCCTGCCGGCGCCAGGCCCCCGCGCGGAGCTCGGCCGCGGTCCGGAGCAGCGCGTCGGCGGAGACCTCCCCCCGCCAGTGGCCCTCCAGGGCGCGCTTGAGCTCCCGGTCGGGACCCATGCGCGGATAGCCGAGGTTCGCTGCCGTCGCCATATGTCCTCGCTCGCGTCGCTCGATCGTGTCCGGTGGCCGCTCGAAGATGAGCGCCGCGCGGACCGGGGTACAAGGTCGGGTCTCCCGCGGCCGGGCGATGATCGGGAGACGTTCACCGGCCGCGCGATCGGGCGGGGCGCGGCGGCCGGCGAGCGGGCGATGGCAGCCGGCCGCGGTCCGATGTAGCTTGGCGAGGGACACGGCACCTTGGCGGCCCGCGCGCGCGGCCCGCGCGAGGGCCGAACCCGAACAGAACCCGAACCGCGAGGTCGACCTGCTCCGACCGCCCGCCGGGTCGCTCCGGCCCCTTCTGCTCGTCGCGACCGCCGTTTCGGCGGCCGCCGCGGCCGCCGGCTGCGCCGCGCGCGGCGCACCGACCGCCGCGCCGCCGCCCGGCGTCGAGGTCCGCCCCGGCTGGAGCCAGGAGGGGGTCGCCTCCTGGTACGGAGATCCCTTCCATGGGCGGGCCACGGCTTCCGGCGAGACGTACGACATGCGTCGCATGACCGCCGCCCATCCGTGGCTCCCCTTCGGCACGCGGCTGCGGGTGGAGAACCGCGACAACGGGCGCTACACGGAGGTCCGGGTGAACGACCGTGGCCCGTTCGCCCGCGGCCGGGTGCTGGACGTCTCACGCGCCGCGGCCGAGGCCCTCGACATGGTCGGCGCCGGCACCGCCCGCATCCGCCTCACCGTGCTGGACCTCCCCGTCGCGCCCTCCTGTCTGGAGCTCCAGGTGGGGGCGTTCGCCGAGCGGCGCAACGTGGAAGCGGCCCGGCGCAGCCTGGCCGCAGCGGGCCTCGGCACGCGGGAGGAGCCAGCGCCCGGCGGCCTCACGCGCGTGGTGGCCGGCCCCTTCCCGGACCTGGAGGCGGCGCGGCGGGCGCGCGACCGGCACGGCGGCCTCGTGCGGGCGTGCCGCGGCGGCTGACCCGGTCGGCGGGCCCGGCCCGCCGGCGTCCGCCGGTTCCCCCGACGGTCCCCGCCGCCCGCGCCGGGAGCGGGTAGGCCGTGCACCCGGTCGACCTGGCGCTGCTGCTCGGCTACCTCGGCTTCATGCTGGGGCTGGGTATCTGGGTCGGCCGGCGCGTCCGCTCCTTCCGCGAGTACTTCATCGTCTCCGGCCGTCTCACCACGCCGCTCCTCATCTGCACGCTCGTCTCCACCTACTACGGCCTGGACGTGCTGTTCGGCGTCTCCGAGGTCTCCTACCAGGAAGGCCTCGTCGGCTTCTACGTCTACTCGCGGCCGTACTACCTCTTCATCCTGGTCGCCGCGCTTCTCATCGCCCGCCGACTCAAGCGCTTCGACTTCCTCTCCCTGCCGGACGTGGCCGGCCGGTTCTACGGGAACCCGGCCCGGGTGCTGTGCGCGGTGGCGAGCTTCTTCTACTCGCTCCCGATCATCGCAGTGATGGGGCTGGCGGTGATGCTCGAGGTGCTGTTCGGGATCCCCTTCGCCTGGGGCGTGGTGGCCGCCGCCGCCTTCAGCCTCGCCTACACGGTGCTCGGCGGGCTCATCGCCGACTCGGTGACCGATACCGTGCAGTTCGTCCTCATGTGCGTCACCCTCGGGGCCGCCGCCTGGATCGGCCTGGACCGGGTAGGCGGCATGGAGGGGCTCGCCGCCGCCGTGCCCGAGCGCTACTTCTCGGCCACCGGGGGCTATCCGGCGCCGATCCTGCTCGTGTTCGCGCTGGCGGCGACCTCGGCGATGGTGGACCCCGGCTTCTACCAGCGGATCTTCGCCGCCACCAGCTGGCGGGCGGTCGCGCTGGCGCTCGTGCTGGGCGTGCTGCTGTGGGCCGCCTTCGACTGGGTCACCACGGTGCTCGGCATGATCGCCTTCGCCTCGGACCTGGAGGTTGCGGCGCCGCGCTACGCGCTCCTCCAGCTCACCGTGGAGCTACTTCCGACGGGGCTGCTCGGCCTGTTCGTGGTCGGCGCGGTGGCCACGGCCATGTCCACCATCGACAGCTACCTGCTGATCTCGGGCGGCAACGTCGCGTACGACATCTGGCGGCCGCTGAGGCGGCGGCCGACCTCGGACGAGGCCCTCGTCCGCGCCACCCGGCTCGCCATGGTCGGCTCGGCGACCGGCACGGTGTTGCTGGCGCTCTTCTTCCGGTCCATCGTGAGCGCCTGGCTCTTCATGGCCACCATGCTGGTGAGCACGGCGCTCGTCCCGATCCTGGCGGGGCTCTACCTCCGTCCGCCCCACTCGCGCGCGGCCGGCACGGCGGCCGCCGCCGTCGGCCTCCTCTCCGCGCTCTTGTTCTACCTGGCCGTCCACTGGACCGGCGCCTGGGATCCGGAGTGGGAGACGGTGGTGGCCGAGTGGACGTTCGCGGGCAGCGCCTTCCCCGCCTGGCAGGAGCACGCGCTGCTGGTGGCGCTCCCCGCGTCCGTCACTGCGTACGCGCTCGGCGCGTTCTACGAGCGGCGGATCGGCCCGCGGCGCCGCCGTGCGGCCGGAAACGGACCGCCCGCCTCGGACCCGGGTGTCCGACCGTGATCGGCTACGAGGCCTGGACCCGGCTGGCGATCGCCATCCTGGTGGTCGGGGCACCGCTCGTCTTCTTCTGGTTCCTGCGGGACGCGGTACGGATCGTGAGGGGGCTGGGAGGGGGCGCGTCGGGGCCCCCGTCCCCGGTTGCCCGGCGCGGAGCGGACGAGGAGCTTGGAGGGGCGGAGCCCCCGCGGGAGGACGGGGACGCGGGAACCAACGGCCCCTCCGGGGGCATTACGTAACACCCGTGCCGGCGAGACCGCGGCGCGCGCTCCGGCCGGCTCAGACCATGCCCCCCGCGCGGGGGCGCCGTAGTCTCAGGGGAGGTCGCATGCCGCACCCACGGTCACTCGCCCTCGCGGCGCTCGCCGCGCTCGTGTCGCTCCTCGGGCCGGCGGCCGAATCCCTCCAGGGCCAGTACTTCGGGCGCAACAAAGTCCAGTACGAGAGCTTCGACTTCCAGGTCCTGAGCACCGAGCACTTCGACGTCTACTATTACGAGGCGGAGGCCGAGGCGGCCGAGATGGCCGCCCGGATGGCCGAGCGCTGGTACGCCCGCCTCTCCCGGGTGCTGAACCACGAGTTCCGGCACCGGCAGCCGATCATCCTGTACGCGAACCACCCCCACTTCGAGCAGACGAACGCCACGCCCCAGCAGATCGGCGAGAGCACCGGCGGGTTCACCGAGATCCTGAAGCGGCGGATCGTGCTGCCGATGGCGGGGCCGCTCGCGGAGACGGACCACGTGGTCGGGCACGAGCTGGTGCACGCCTTCCAGTTCGACATGACCGGCCAGGGCCCGGCGGCCGTGGGGGTGGACGTGCCGGGAGCGATCCGGCTGCCGCTTTGGTTCATCGAGGGCATGGCCGAGTACCTGGCGATCGGCCCGGTGGACCCGTTCACCTCCATGTGGTTGCGCGACGCGGTCCGAAACGACGACTTCCCCACCATCGGGGACCTCCGGAACCCGCGCTACTTTCCCTACCGCTTCGGCCACGCGCTCTGGTCCTTCATCGCCGGGAGCTACGGCGAGGACCGGATCCCGCGCATTCTTCGGCTGGCCGGTCGGAGCGGGAACGCGGTGGGGGCGATCCAGGCCGTGCTGGAGGTGCCGGAGGACACGCTCTCCGCCCGCTGGAAGGAGGCGGTCGAGGAGTACTACGCGCCGCTCGCCGAGGAGACGAACGAGCCGGACGCCTACGGCCGGCTGCTGATCTCCGAGGAGAACGCCGGGGGCGCGGTGAACGTGGGCCCGGCGCTCAGCCCCGACGGCTCCAAGCTCATCTACCTGTCCGAGCGGGACCTGTTCTCGATCGAGATGTACCTGGCCGACGCGCGCACCGGAGAGGTGGAGCGACGGCTCACCCGGACGGCGGTCGATCCGCACTTCGAGAGCCTCCAGTTCATCGGCTCCTCGGGCGCCTGGCACCCGGAGGGGCGCTTCTTCGCCTTCTCGGGCGTGGTGCGGGGCCAGCCCACGGTCTCGGTGATGGACGTCCCCTCGGGCGAGGTCGTCAAGGAGGTCCGCCTGCGGCAGCTCGGGGAGATCTTCACGCCGACCTGGTCGCCCGACGGGCGGCGCCTCGCCTTCTCGGCGAACGTGGACGGACTGGTGGACCTGTACGTCCTGGACCTGGATGACGACTCGCTCACCCGCCTGACCGAAGACCCCTACGCGGACCTGCAGCCATCGTGGCATCCCGACGGACGCCGCATCGCCTTCGTGACGGACCGCTTCGGGGCCGACATGGAGAGGCTCGTCATGGGCTCCTACCGGCTGGCGAGCTACGACGTGGACTCGGGGGAGATCGAGCCGCTCCCCTCCTTCACCGACGCCCGCAATTTCGATCCCCACTGGTCGCCGGACGGCGAGAGCCTCTACTTCGTCTCCGACCAGGGCGGGATCGCCAACGTCTACCGGCTGGCCGTGGCGGACGCGGAGATCCGCCGCGTCACCGACCTGTGGACGGGGGTGAGCGGCATCTCGAGGCTGAGTCCTTCCCTCTCCGTCGCGGCCGAGACGGGCGAGGTGGCGATGAGCGTGAATCGGGGCGGTCCGCTCACGTTCGAGATCTACGTGATGGAGGACGAGGAGGTGCTGGCCGGCGAGTCGGCGCCCGACCTCCTGGCGGCGATCGATCCGGGCGTCCTCCCGCCGCGCGAGCGGCTGTCGCTCGAGCTCGTGCAGCTCCTTGACAATCCGCGCCTCGGGCTGGCGGACCCGGTCACCTTCGAGCGCGACAACTACTCGGCCGGGCTGTCGCTGGATTTCGTCAGCCAGCCCACCCTGGCGGTCGGCGCCAGCGACTTCGGCGTCTTCTTCGCCGGCGGGGCCACGCTCTTCTTCAGCGACATGCTGGGGGACCACAGCCTCACCACCCTGGTGCAGATCAACAGCGCCCGGGGCGACCTGGTGAAGGGGACGGCGGCGCTGGCCGGCTACTCGAACCTGTCATCCCGCTGGAACTGGGGCGTGGTGGGCGGCCAGGTGCCGATCGTCACCCGCTTCTTCCGCCAGGGGCTGATGGAGGTGGAGAACGACACGCTGGCCGTGCTCCAGCTCTTCCGCTTCTTCGAGATCAACCGGGAAACGACCGGGATCGTCGCCTACCCCTTCAACCGCGCGCAGCGGGCGGAGTTCAGCCTCTCGGCCCGGAGCATCGACTTCGCCCTGCAGGTGGACGAGGTCGGGGTGGACCGGTTCGGCCGGATCGTGTTCGACCGGCGGCGGGACCTGGAGAACTGCGAGGACGTGGGCGAGGACTTCTTCTCGGGCGGAGCGGTCCTGTGCTCGCCGCCGACCATCAACCTGGTCAGCGGGAGCGCCGCGCTGGTCTACGACAACTCCATCTTCGGCGGGACGAGCCCGATCCTGGGCCAGCGCTACCGGGTGGAGCTCCGGCCGACCGTGGGGTCGCTGAACTACTTCACCGTGCTCGGCGACTACCGCCGCTACTTCCTGCTCGCCCGGCCGCTGAACTTCGCGATCCGGGGGCTGCACTTCGGCCGTTACGGGGGAGACTCGGAGGACGACCGGCTGCGCCGGCTCTTCATCGGCTTCCCCTCGCTGGTGCGGGGCTACGAGGCGGAGTCCTTCGACGTCCGACGTGAGTGCGAGGATCCCGGCGGGCCCTTCTTCTCCTGCCCGGTGTTCGACCGGCTCCTCGGGAGCCGCCTCGGCGTGGCGAACGCGGAGCTGCGCCTGCCGCTGATCGGCGGGATCGGCCTGCTGCCGGCGCCCGGCTTCCCGCCGACCGAGATCGGCGGCTTCTTCGACGCCGGCGTGGCCTGGACGAAGGAGGAGGGGCCCAGCTTCCTCGGCGGCTCCCGCCGGCCGGTGAAGAGCGTGGGCGCCTTCGTGCGGATGAACCTGTTCGGCTTCGCGATCGGCGAGGTGGACTTCGTGAATCCGCTGGACCGGCCGGAGCGAGATTGGTACTGGACGTTCAGCCTCCAACCCGGCTTTTGAACGGCTTCGATAAATGCCGCATCTCTGCGTCGCACTTCGCCTCGGCTCCCTGCGGCGTACCTTTGCGTGCGCCTCGGTCGCCTCGGCTCGCGCTCCTTGACCTGCGGCATTTCTCTTTTCCGTTCAGCTATTCGGGAGGGAGGGTCTCGAGGGCGCGGGTGTGTGCCTTCAGGGCGTCCTCGCCGAACAGGGCGAAGCGGATCCGCCTGACGGAGTCCAGCCCGGGGCACGCCTCGGCGACGGTCCCGATCGCCACCTCGGCCGCCTCCTCCATCGGATAGCCGAACGCGCCGGTCGAGATCGCCGGAAAGGCGACCGAGGTCAGCCCGTGCTCCTCGGCGAGCGCCAGCGCGTTCCGGTAGCAGGCGGCCAGGAGCTCGTCGGCCGGCTCGTCGCGGCCGTACACGGGGCCGAGGCAGTGGATCACGTGCCGGTTCGGCAGCCGGTGCGCGCCGGTGATCACCGCCTCGCCCGGCCGGATCGGGGCCAGAGGGCGGCACTCCTCCTCCAGCCCCGGTCCGGCCGCGCGGTGGATCGCCCCCGCCACGCCGCCGCCGATCCGCAGCTCGGCATTCGCCGCGTTCACGATCGCGTCGAACCCTTCCTGCTTCGCGATGTCTCCGCGCGCGCACTCGATCTCCACGCCATGGATCGTCCGTCTCACGGGCTCCTCCCGGGCTGACTGTTGCGGGCCGGCTCGCTTGGAAGTGTATTCGACGCTCGGTCCGGCTTGGAGGGCTCTCGCACGGAGGGGCACGTGAAACTGGTCATCGACTGGCTCGTCAACGCGGCGGCGCTCGCCTTCACCGCCTGGCTGCTTCCGGGGATCGAGATCGCGGGCACCGGCTCGCTCTTCCTGGCCGCGCTGGTGATCGGCCTGATCAACGCGGTCATCCGGCCGGTCCTCCTCGTCCTCACGCTCCCGATCACCGTGCTGACGCTCGGCCTCTTCTACTTCCTGCTCAACGGCCTCCTCCTGTGGCTCGCCGCCCTCCTGACGCCCGGCTTCGAGCTGGCGGGCATCCTGTGGGCCGTGATCGGCGCGATCGTGCTCTCTCTGGTGGCTACGGTGCTGCACCTGCTGGTGCCCGGGCCACGCTGAGTCGGGGCGCGGCGGGAGGGACCGCCCCCGGGCGGGCGCCCCGGACGGCCTCCGGGGCGGAAACCGGCCGGCGAGGATCTTGTATCGTGAGGGGGGCGGCCCCGCTCGCCGAATCCCGCTCACGAGAGAGGAGCCGATCGTGGACCATCTGTCACGCGAGGACCTGAGGGAGCTGCTCCAGGAACGCTCGGGTCCCGCCATTTCGCTGTACGTGCCGACCCGCCGCACCAGCTCCGAATGGGAGACGAACCGGCTCCGGTTCCGCGGCGCCCTGGAGCGCGCGGAGGAGCTCCTGGCGGCGGACTACGAGCTCTCGACCTATCGCCCCCTGCTCGAGGCGCTGCGGCCGCTGATGGACGACCAGGAGTTCTGGCTCCACCAGGCGGATTCCCTGGCCGTCTTCCGGTCGCCCGACCATCAGAAGGTGCTCCGGCTGCCGACCCGGGTGGAGGAGCTGGTGGTGGTGGCGCCGAGCTTCCACACCCGCCCGCTGGTGCAGCTCCTCCAGTCGCCGGACCGGTACTGGCTCCTCGCGCTCAGCCAGAAGGAGGTGCGGCTGTGGGAGGGGAGCGCGCTCGGACTGCACCCGGTCGACCTCGGGACGGTGCCGAAGAGCCTCATGGAGGCGGTGAGCGCCCACATGGACTACGAGCGGGAGAGCTTCCACAGCTCGATGGGGGCGGGGCGGGGCGCCCTGTACCACGGGCACGGACCGGGCACCGATGCCAAGGAGTGGGAGCTCGAGGCGTTCGTGAAGAAGGTGGAGCGAGGGGTCCGGGACATGCTCGATCCGGAGCTCGGCCCCCTCGTGCTGGCGGGCGTCGAGGAGTACCACTCACTCTTCCGCTCGGTGAGCGAGCTGAAGAACCTGGCCGAGGAGGGGATCCGCGGAAACGTGTCGAGCTGGAACGCCGACCGCCTGCACAAGGCCGCCTGGCCGATCGTCGAGCGCCACGCCGACCGGAAGGTGGACGAGGCGCTCCGCCTCTGGGAGTCGGCCTTCGGGGTCGACAAGGTAGAGTCCGACCTGTCCGCGTCGGCGCGCTACGCGGTGGCCGGCCGCGTGCGACTCCTGATGACGCAGCGCGACCGGCGGATCTGGGGACGGCTGGACCGGTCGACCGGCGCGGTCGAGATCCTCGGCGAGCGCGAGGAGGACCCCGGAAACCACGCGGTGGAGCTGCTCGACGAGCTGGCCGAGCTCGCCATCCTCTACGGGGGGCAGGCCCTGGCGCTCTCCCCGGAGCGGATGCCCACCGGGACGGGCGTGGCGACGGTCCTGCGCTGAGCGTCCGCCGACCGTCCGCGCCGCTGCCGGGGCGCCGCGGTCAGTGGGGACGAAGCTGGAAGCGCGGAGTCAGAAGTATGGGTTCGCCCCGGCGGCGTGGTCGGTCACGTCTTCGATCGCCTCCACCTCGGGCACGGCCTCCCGCAGCATGCGCTCGATCCCCTGCTTGAGCGTCACCGCGGCCATCCCGCAACCTTGGCAGCCGCCGCTCATCTGCAGGTAGACCACGTTGTCGCGGACGTCCACCAGGGTGACGTGTCCGCCGTGCGACGCCACGCCGGGGTTGATCCGCTCCTCGATCACCCGGCGGACCCGCTCCGCGAGCGGCCCCTCGAGGGGCTCGGAGCCCAGCGACTGGAGGTTCGGGTTCTCGAACTTGAAGCCGCTCCCCTGGAGGGAGTCCACCCAGTCGATCCGGGTGCCGTCCAGGATCTTCCCGCTCTCCGGGTCGACGACGATCTCGAAGCCGTCGGCGCGGAAGACCTGATCGTCGTCACGGCGCTCGTGCGGCTCGATGAGCGCCATCTCGTACTCGGGCGCCACCGGGCTGGGGTTCCGGACTCCCACCCGGACGGCGAGGCCGCTCGCCGGGTCCTCCTCGATGAACGCGCGGATCCGCTCGGCCGCTTCCGGCGTGAAATCGATCACGTGCCCTCGATCCTCGTCTTCGGGGTCCGCTGTCCGGAGGGCCGTCCCCCGGAAGGGCCCGCGTTCTCGCGTGCGGGCCGCGGTAGATGATCACCCCGGATCCACCGCCTTGTTTCACGCGGTCCGGTCGGCGGCGGGCCGGGCGCCTCCCGGCTCGGCGGCGGGCCGAGTGGCCGCCGCCCGCGCTCAGCGCCCGGCCAGGGCGCGCAGCACGAACCAGAGGTTCGCCGGACGCTCGGCCATGCGGCGCATGAAGTAGGGGTACCACTGGTCCCCGTACGGCACGTAGATGCGCATGCCCCAGCCGGCCTCGACCAGGCGCGCCTGCTCGTCTCTCCGCACCCCGTAGAGCATCTGGAACTCGAACGCGTCGGCCGGGATGCCCCGGTCGCCCACGTGCCGGAGCGTCGCCTCGATCATCGCCCCGTCGTGCGTGGCGATCGCGGTCGGCGTCCCGCCGTCCAGCAGCATCCGCATGAGCCGTACGAAGGAGGCGTCCACCTCGGCCCTGTCCTGGAAGGCGACCGAGGGGGGCTCGTCGTAAGCGCCCTTGCAGAGCCGCACGGGGGCGCCGAGGCGCACCAGCTCGGCCACGTCCGCCTCGCTGCGGCGCAGGTAGGACTGGATGACCACGCCCACGTTCCGGTGCTCCGCGAACACCTGACGGAAGACCCGCAGGGTGGCCTCCGTGTGGGCCGAGCCTTCCATGTCGATCCGGACGAAGCTCTCCAGCTCCGCGGCCCGGCGCACGATGCCGCGCAGGTTCTCGGCGCAGAACGCCTCGTCCACCTCGAGCCCGAGTTGGGTGAGCTTGAGGGAGATCGTGGAGGCCGCCTCGCTCCGCGCGATCGCCTCCAGGCTCTCCCGGTACGCCTCGGCGGCGCGGCACGCCTCCGGGCGGTCCGACACGCTCTCTCCCAGGTAGTCCAGGGTGACGCGGAAGCCCGCCTCGTTCAGCGCGCGGGCGGTGGCGAGCGCGTCATGCAACGACTCGCCGGCCACGAAGCGATCGGCCGCCCGGCGTGCGGCGGGGAGTCGGAGGAGCAGGTCGCGGGCGCGCTCGCGCTCGCTGAGGAAGAGCAGGGTCTTTCGGAGCACCGGGCGAGGGCCGTCAGCCGTCCGCGCCCGCGGCGCGGCGCCGGAGGTCCTCGGCCGTGAAGAGCACCAGGGTCCGGAGGCCGGCCCCCTCCAGCGCCTCGCGCCCGCCCTCCTGCCGGTCAACCAGGGCCAGGACGGCCAGCACCTGCCCGTCCTCCTGCTGGACGGCCTCGGCCGCCTGGAGGGCGGAGCCGCCGCTGGTGATCACGTCCTCGCACACGATCACCCGGGCCCCCGCCTCGAAGCACCCCTCCACCCGCCGGCCGCGCCCGTGGCGCTTCGGCCGCTTCCGGACCGAGAAGGCGTGGATCGGCTCCCCCTGCCGCCAGCTTTCGGCGGCGATCGCGTAGGCGATCGGGTCGGCGCCCATGGTGAGCCCCCCGATCGCATCCGGAGCGAGCCCCGCCTCGCGGATCGCCTCCAGGCCCACCGCGCCGATCAGCACCTGTCCCTCGGCGTGCATGGTGGTGGTCCGGGCGTCGATGTAGAAGTCGCTCCGCGTGCCGCTGGAGAGCTCGAAGTCGCCCGACCGGAAGGAGCGCTGGGCGAGGAGACGGCCGAGACGGTCGCGCGGGCTGCTCGCGCCGCCGGCGGACTCCCGCTCAGCCGACACGCCGGAAGGACTCCTCGGTCGCGTCACAGGTGGCGCACACGCCGTAGATCTTGAGCTGACGGCTGAGCGCCTGGAAACCGTGCAGGCCGGCCACCTCGTCCTGCAGGCTCTCGAGCTCCCGGCGGTGGAACTCGGTCACCGCGCCGCACGAGGTGCAGATGAGGTGGTCGTGGTGGGGCGGGCCGGCGCGCGTCTCGTAGCGCTTGAAGCCCTCGTCGAAGTCGTGCTCGGTGGCGAGCCCCACCTCCACGAGCAAGTTCAGCGTCCGGTAGATCGTCGCCTTGCCGATCTGCTCGCCGCGCTCGCGCAGCCGGTCGGCGATGTCGTCCGCCGACAGGTGCCGTCCCGACTCGAACAGCGTGCGGGCCACGCTCTCGCGCTGCTGGGTCACCGGGAGCTGCTGCTCCTGCAGGGCGGCCCGGAAGAGCCCCATCATCACCGCCGCGCAACCGAGCGGCGGCCGTTGGGTCACGATCTGGTCGGTCGACATACGCAGGCGCCCGTGGCTGACGGAGCGGGTGACGGGAGGGCCTCGCCGGCCCGCCCGAGCGTTCTCATTCCATTGAGAAAGATACGCGGGAGCGAGCCGAAATCAATAGCGATTCTCGATTCCGATTGGCTGCCCCCCTCCCGCTCGGGCTGGTGCGCACGCGCCCGCTTCCGGCTCGGTGGCGCCCTCCCGCTCGGGCCGGCGCGTCCGCTCAGGCCGGCGCGCTCCCGTCCAGGAAGTCGTTCCGGGCCTGGCGCATGAGGCGGTCGACCGGCGAAGAGGGGCGCGGGAGCAGGTAGCGATCCGAGAAGCGGTTCAGCGCGCGCCGCACGCCGCCGAAGGTTTCCGCCGCGTCGCGGAACAGGTCGTCGAGCGCGCGCTGCCGCGCGTACGGGTCGTCGGCCGCCATGAGGTAGCCGGTCTGCCCCATCTCCTCGTAGTAATCCAGCCCCGGGCCGCCCTTCCGGTGAACGCGCGACACGATGTGGTCCGGGAAGACGCCGGAGAGCCACAGGGCGAAGTTCCCCAGGTGGGCGCGGAGCAGGAAGGCGCGCTGGCCGGTCGCCTGGTCCAGCTCCGCCACGATGTCGACCAGGTAGTGGTACTCCTTGTCGTCGTACTCGGCGATCCGCAGGGAGCGTCGCTCGCGCCCGAACTGGAGGACGAGGGAGGCCACGTAGTCGGCCAGGAGGCGGCTGTCCACCCCGCTGTCCAGCAAGGTCTGCCGGAGAAGCACGTAGATGACCAGCCCGGCCGGAATCGGAGCGACGCCCGGCACCGCCAGGATCGCCTCCAGGGTGCGCGGGTCGTCCAGCAGGGGGTCGATCCCCCGCTCGGCGACCTCGCCCTCCCAGCGTCGCCGCGCCTCCGGATCGTCGCCGGCCAGCAGTCGCACCAGCCAGCGGGCCTCGGCCCGGCCGAAGGACGCGCGCACGTTCGGAACGATCATCGGATCGACCTCCTTCCCGTCCCCGAACCCCGTTTCCACACCAGGGACGATCCGCTACCGGGGCAAGTCACGCGCCGGCGGCGGCGCGCCCCTTCCCCGCGTCCCGTTAACCCTTGACCACCCCCAGAGGGCGAAGGCGGGCGACCGGACGGCCGATTCCGGCCGCGGCGACCACCTCGATGACGTCCTTCACGTCCTTGTAGGCTTCCGGCACCTCCTCGGCCACCGTGCTCTTCTTGTCGGACCGGACGAGGATTCCCCGTTCCCGGAACTCGCGGAACAAATCGCGCCCCCGGGCGGCTTTGCGGGATTTCGTACGGCTCATGAGCCGTCCCGCGCCGTGACAGCTGGAACCGAAGGTCTCGTCGAAGCCCTCCTTCGTTCCGACCGCCACGTAGGAGTAGCGTCCCATGTCGCCGGGAACCAGCACCGGCTGTCCGACGTCCCGGTAGCGCTCCGGCAGATCGGGGTGACCGGCGGGGAAGGCGCGTGTGGCGCCCTTGCGGTGCACGCACACCCGCCGCGCCTCCCCGTTCACCCGGTGTGTCTCGAATTTTGCAATGTTGTGGCACACATCGTACACGGTCCGCACGGAATCGCCCGCCTCGTCGCCGAACAGGTTCCGGAAGATCGTGCGCGCCTTGTGGGCCATCATCTGCCGGTTCGCGAAGGCGTAGTTGGCCGCCGCGGCCATCGCGCCCAGGTAGCGGCGGCCCTCCTCGGAGCCGAGCGGCGCGCAGCAGAGCTGCCGGTCCGGCAGGTCGATCCCGTACCGCTCCGCCGCGTCCAGCATCACCTCCAGGTAGTCGTCGCACACCTGATAGCCGAGTCCGCGGGAGCCGGAGTGGATCATCACGGCCACCCGGTCCCGGGCGAGGCCGAAGCGCGCGGCCGTCGGCTCGTCGTAGATCTCCTCGACCGCCTGGACCTCCGCGAAGTGGTTGCCGGAGCCGATCGTCCCGAGCTGGTCGGTGCCGCGGCCCCGGGCCCGCTCGGAGACCGCGTCCGGGTCCGCGCCGGGCAGGACGCCCCCGCTCTCGATCGCCTCCAGGTCGTCCTCCCGGCCGTACCCGCGTCCGACGACCCAGCGAGCCCCGTCGGCGAGCACCTGGCGCACCTCGGCGTCGGTCAGCCGGACGTCCGTCCGCCGGGCGCCGACGCCGCTCGGCAGCGCCCGGAACAGCCCCTCGACCAGCGGCTCGATCCGCTCCCGGGCGTCCTCGGCGGGGAGGTCGGTGCGAAGCAGGCGCACGCCGCAATTGATGTCGTAGCCGACTCCGCCCGGCGAGATGACGCCCTCTTCGGCGTCGAACGCGGCGACGCCCCCGATCGGGAAGCCGTAGCCCCAGTGCACGTCGGGCATGGCGAGGGAGCGGCCCCGGATGCCGGGGAGACAGGCGACGTTCGCCACCTGCTGGAGCGACTTGTCCCGTTCCAGGTGGCGCATGATCGCATCGTCCGCGTAGACGAGCCCGTCCACCCGCATCGCGCCGACGCGCGGGATCAACCAGCGTACCCGGTCGAGGCGTCGGAGCTCGATCTCCATGCGGTCAATCGGTTGGAAGTCGTCCAGGTCGGGCTCGTCCCATCATACATCCAGAACGACCCGGGCGTGCCAGGCCCCGTCCCGCTCCTCCACCCGCAGGCCGTGGTAGGTGACCCCCTTGATCTCGCGCCCGGGCGCGGTCGCCGCGGTCCACGGCACCCAGCGGATCCTCGCCTCGAGGGAGGCGTCCCGGTCCGGCGAGACGCGCACCTCCGCCCGGACGGATGCCGGGAGGGCCCGCTCGGCGGTGATCCGGTGGAGCAGCTCCCGGAGCCAGGCGACGAACAGCCGCTCCAGGTCCGGACGTTCCAGCCGAAGCGTCTCCTCGGGGCGTCGCGCGGCGCCGCGCCCCCCGGCCGCGCCCGCGCCGAGGGCGTTCAGGAGCCCGCCGACCGCCAGCTCGAACAGGCGCGACAGGCCGTCGGCCCGTACCTGGAAGCCGATGTCCGCCGTGTGCGGGAGATCCCGGACGCACTCCATGCGACCCTCCTTCCGGCGGCCCCGGCTCGCGTTGCCCGACCGCCCGGCAGCGGCCAGGTTCCCGTGCTGCGCCGCGGTCGACACGACCGCGGCGGGCCGCCGCCCGCCCCGGGCCGGCGCTCCTCGAAGCGACCGACGGACACGAACCGGAGGAGGCGACGTGCGATTCCACGGCCTGACGGCCGAGGACGTCCTGCGAGGCGACGTCACCGACGTGTACTTCCCGCGGACCCTGGAGGTCCTGCGGCAGCGGGGGCTCGACCCGGTGGTGCGGGCGGAGTTCGTGGCCAAGAAACTGCCGGCGGGTCGGGAGTGGGCCGTGCTGGCCGGGGTGGAGGAGGCGGTCGCGCTGCTCGGGGAGGTGGAGGTCGAGGCCCGCGGCATGGTGGAAGGCTCGCTCTTCCGGTCCATGGAGCCGGTGCTCGAGATCCGGGCCCCCTACCAGGCGTTCTGCGTCTACGAGACCGCGCTGCTCGGCTACCTCTGCCAGGCGAGCGGGGTGGCGACCGCGGCCGCGCGCTGCCGGCTGGCCGCCGAGGATCGGCTGCTGCTCAGCTTCGGCGCCCGGCGGCTCCACCCTTCGGTGGCCGCGGTCGTGGAGCGGGCCGCGTACGTCGGGGGCTGCGACGGGGTGGCCACCGTCGCGGGGGCGCGGCTGAGCGGGATCGAGCCCTCGGGCACGATGCCGCACGCCCTGGTCCTGCTGATGGGGGACACGCTGGAGGCCACCCGCGCCTTCCACGAGGTGGTGGACCCGGAGGTCCCGCGGGTGTCGCTGATCGACACCTTCCAGGACGAGAAGTTCGAGGCGATCCGCGTGGCCGAGGCGCTCGGGGAGGCGCTGGACTCCGTCCGTCTGGACACCCCGGGCACGCGCCGGGGGGATTTCTACCGGCTGCTCGAAGAGGTCCGCTGGGAGCTGGACGCCCGTGGGCACACGGCGGTGAAGCTCTTCGCCAGCGGCGGCATGGACGAGGCGAAGATCCGCGCGCTCAACCCGATCGTGGACGGGTACGGCGTGGGAGGGGCCATCTCCGCGGCGCCGATCGTGGACTTCTCGATGGACATCGTGGAGATCGAGGGTCGCCCGCTGGCGAAGCGGGGGAAGTGGTCCGGCGCCAAGGAGGTCCTGCGGTGTATGGAATGCGGTTGGCGGCGCATCGTCCCGCTGGAGGGGGCCGAACGGGGCTGTCCTGATTGTGGGGGCGAGGCCGAGCCCCTCCTCGCCCCGCTCGTGCGGGATGGCGAGATCGTGGAGGCACCGCCTCCGCCGGCGACCATCCGGGAGCGGGTGCTGGCGGAGCTGGCCCGGCTGCCGGCGGACGGAACGGACACGGGGGCATCCCGATGAGAGTGGCGCGATGAGCATAGGGTGGCGACGGGTCGCAGCGCCGGCGGCGCTGGGGCTCGCCGGCCTGCTCGCCGCGGCCTGCGGGGAGCCGGCGGAGGAGGGGCGCGAGACGGACGCGGCCCCGCGCGCGGCCGAGTCGCCCGCCGACGCGCCGGCGGAGGCGCCGGCCGATCGGGAGGCGGCGGGCACGGACGGGGCGGAGGGCACGGAGAGCGCCGGAGCCGGCGCGGCTCCCCTCCCCGCCGGCGGCGCCGCGGCCGCCGCCACCCCGCCGCG
>CAZTGV010000030.1:22816-26471 GCA_964613475.1 uncultured Gemmatimonadota bacterium | reverse complement strand
GCCGGGCCGCAGCGCGCAGTAGCGCAGGCTCTTGTCGGGCCGGCCGCGGCTCAGATCCACCACGTCCGCCAGCCTCCCGCCGGCCCGCCGCACCGCCTCCTCCACCTGCGCACGCGCCACGAAGTGCATCTCGTACGGAGGCCGCCCCCGCAGCCGCTGGAACAGCCGCCGCAGGTGGATCCGGTTCAGCCGATACAGGAAGGCGCGGAGGGTCCCGGGACGGACGCGGGGCCCGTTCCGCGTCTGGAAGACCGCCACCCCGCCGGGCCGCAGGACGCGCACGAACTCCTGCACGTAGGCGAGCTGCAGGGGCGGCCGCAGGTGCTGGAGCACCTTGTTGCTGTAGACGAGGTCGAAGGAGGCGTCCTCCAGGAGCCCGAGGTCCGGCCGCTCGTTCACGAGGTAGCGCACCCGCGGACCGTGGCGGTTGTGGGCGCGCGCACCCTCGACCATGGAGCGGGCGACGTCCACGCCCACGACCTCGTCGAAGTGCCCGGCCAGCGCCTGGCTGAGGCGTCCCACCCCGCAGCCGAAGTCGAGCGCCCGCCCGCGCCCGGTCGCCAGACCCAGCCCGTCCAGGTAGCCCAGGACGCCGTGGATCTCCTCGCGGCCCGTCTCGAAGAAGGCGTCCGGCTCCCACCGGTTCCCCCGGCACTCGCTCCGGGCCAGGGCGGCCCACATCGGATCCTCCCGCCCGAGCGTCTCGAAGACCTCCCGGACGTCCCCCAGGCGGGCGGGATCGCGCTCGGTCATCGCGGGGCCGGCTCGGCCACGGGTTCCGCGGACCCGCCTACGTCCCGCCGTCCGCCGCCAGCCGCCGCTGGAGGAAGAGCACGACCAGGTCGCGCATCAGGTCCTGGTTCTCGCGCCGCGCGAAGCCGTGCCCCTCGTTCAGCGCCTTCATGTACCACACCGGGTGCCCGTTGGCGCGCACCTGCCGCACGATCTGCTCCGACTCGGTGACCGGGACCCGCGGATCGTTCTCGCCCTGAATGACGAACAGGGGCGCGGTGATCCGGTCCGCGTTCCGCAGCGGGCTGATCCGCTCGAAGAACGCCCGCATCTCCGGGTCGCGCTCGTCGCCGTACTCGGGGCGCCGAAGGTCGCGGCGATAGCTCTCGGTGTTCTCCAGGAAGCTGATGAAGTCGCTGATCCCCACCACGTCCACGCCGCCCCGCAGCCGGTCGCCGAAGTGCATGAGGGAGGCGAGGACCATGTAGCCGCCGTAGGAACCGCCGTACACCACGACCCGGTCCTCGTCCAGCTCCGGCCGGGCGGCGATCCAGTCGAGCAGCGCCCCGATGTCCCGCACCGAGTCCTCGCGCCGCATCCCGTCGTCCAGGCTCACGTAGGTGCGGCCGTAGCCGGCCGACCCACGGACGTTCGGGTCCAGCACCGCCGCCCCGAGCACCGAGATCCAGCTCTGGAAGACGCTGGAGAAGCCGGGGCGGGTCTGGCTCTCCGGCCCGCCGTGGATCCGGATGATGACGGGGTGCGGACCCGGGCCCGGCGGCGTGTAGAGGAAGGCCGGGATCCGGCGCCCGTCGAAGGTCGGATACTCGATGAGCTCGGGCGTGACGAACGTCTCCGCGTCCAACCCACCCACCTCGCTGTACGTCCACCGCTCGATCTCGCCGTGCGAGAGCGGGTCCTCGCCGAGCGCGAGGGTGAAGACATCGCTCGGCGTGGAGGGCGTGTTCAGGGTGAAGGCGAGCCGGCCGCCATCCGGGCTGAACCCCCCGCCCGACAGGATCCCGACGGGCACGTCCTCGACGCGCCGATGGCGCCGGGTCGCGGGATCGAGCAGGTAGAGCCTCGAGATGCCGCCCTCGTTCACCGAGAAGGCCGCGCGCCGGCGGTCGCGGCTGAACACGACCCCTTCCACGTCCCACTCGATGTCCTCGGTCAGCACCTCGATGGGGCCTTCCGGCAGCGGCATGTACGCCAGCCGCCGGAACTCCGAATCGCGGTCGGTGACGAGGAAGATGCCGTTCCCGTCCGGGCCGAAGGCGACGGGCTGGTGGACGCCCGTCTCCCCGCCCGCCAGGCGCCGGGCTTCCCCCGTGCGGAGGTCCAGCAGGTGGATCCGGCTGTCCGTGATGCTCACGTAGTTGCCGATCAGGAGCCGCTCGCCCGTGGCGTCCCAGTCCACCGCGGCCCAGTAGGTCCCGTCGGGCGCCTCCAGGGCCACGCGGGCCGAGGCGGTGTCGTCGGCCGCCACGACCCAGATGTCGTTGGAGCGGCCGTTCCGGCGCGTGCTGGTGAAGGCGAGCCGCTCGCCGTCGCGCGACCAGGTGGCGGCGCCGTTCCGCGAGCCCCCGTCGGTCAGCCGGCGGGCGGCGCCGGAGCCAGGCTCGAGCACGAAGAGCTGGTAGAACTCGCCGCCCCCCTCGTCCATCGAGAAGAGCACCTCCTCGCGTCCCGGACGCCCCTCGGCCCCGCCCACCGGCTCGTCCTCGAAGGTGAGCTGGTGCCGGGCGCCGCCGGGCACGTCCACCCGGTGGAGCTGCGTCACGTCCGCGAAGCGGGTCCTGATGTAGATCCCTTCGCCGTCCTCCCTCCAGGCCGCGAAGCCGGCCGAGCGCGTATTCTGGTACGGCCGCAGGCGCTCCGAGATCTCGGGGGGCACCTCCGGCACCCCAGAGAGGATCACGTTTCCGTCGTTCGCCGTGCGCTCTTCGACCTCGCGGGCCGGGACCTCCGCTTCGGCGCCGGGGCCCGCCGTCTCCTGGGCGACTCCGAGGGCGGGCACGAGAGCGAGCGCCAGGGCCGCGGAAACCGCGAGCCGGCCGGCGCCGATCGGGACATCGTCGATGCGTCTCATGGGTGGAAAAGTCGGACGCGCGCCCGGCTCCGGCAAACGGCGAGCTCCGGGGCGCTGGCCGGAAGGCGGCGGCGGCTCCGTCGCTCGCCCGTGCTTGCCCGTACAGGCCGGAAGGAGCAGACTCCGTGACTTTGGTCCCCGGTCCGGGGGCCCGGTTCCCGTTTACGGAGGTAGCGATGCAGCGAGTCGTGGCAGTGCTCTTTCTGTTTCTATCGGCATGGACCCTGGCTTGCGCTCCGGACGAGCCCGAGGCGGCCGCGGAGGCGGCATCCGCCGAAGAGGCGGAGGCCTCCGAGGTGGCGGCCCTGTCCGAGGCGCAGATTGCCGAGCTGCGCGCGGCGGCCGAGCGGTTCCGCGACGTGGAGGCCGCCCTGGAGGCCGGCTACATCAGGGATCCGATGGACATGTGCGAGACGGCGGCCGGCGTCGGCCGGCCGGCCGAGGAGGGCGCCATGGGCGTCCACTACTTCCGCCCCGACCTACTGCAGATCGCGGAGGTCGAGCCCCGCGTCTCGGGCTCGGGGACGCACACGGACTTCCTCGAGCCGGCGATCCTGCTCTACGAGCCGCAGGCGGACGGCTCCCTCGAGCTGATGGGCGTGGAGAATCTGGTCTTCCGGAGCGCCTGGGAGGAGGCGGGGCACACCGAGCCGCCTTCGTTCCGGGGCATCCCCTACGACTACATGGAGGACGACCCGGCCACCGAAGCGGACGAGGCGCACGGCTTCGCGCCGCATTACGACCTCCACGTGTGGCTCTTCCGCGAGAACCCGCGCGGAATGTTCGAGCCGTTCAACCCCGAGGCGACCTGCGAGCACCACGTGCAGGAGG
>CAZTGV010000030.1:0-22716 GCA_964613475.1 uncultured Gemmatimonadota bacterium | reverse complement strand
GAGGCGACCTGCGAGCACCACGTGCAGGAGGTCGCCGGAGCGGACTGACCGGCGGCGATCGGCGGGCACTCGGCGGCCCCGGGACGACCGTCCCGGGGCCACATCTCGTCGGAATCCTCTTCCGGCCTCGCCGGCGGGCGGCGGACCGGCCCTCCTCAGGCGACCGCAGGGCCGGTCCCTGCGTCCGCGCCCGAGCGCTCCCGGTAGATCCAGCCCCCGAGCAGCGCGGCCAGCACGATCTCCACCAGCCCCACCGTCCCCCAGAGCGCGAGCATCCCCGGCGGGAAGAGCCCCAGCATGTGGTAGCCGAGGAGCGACAGCACGTAGCCTCCGAGCCAGTAGGCCACCGCCACGAGCACGGCCGTACCAGGCCCGGGCCCGAAGCGGGGCCGGGCGGCCGCGTAGAAGAAGACGAGCGTGAGACCGGCGATCAGGGTCACGATCAGGCTGATCGCGATCGCGCCCGCCCCCATCTCCATGGACAGGCCGTGCGCCTGGAGCACCGCTTCCATCTCCGCCAAGTAGAGCGTGCTCGCGAGCCCCTCGATGATCCAGATCAGGATTCCCGCGGCCACGCCGCCGGCCAACCAGCGTCCGATGTCGATACCGCCCATGGTTCCTTCCTCCTGCCGAGGTGCACGACGCGCGCGACGCGCGCTACGAACTGCCTCTCCGACTCTCCGGCCTAGTCGAGACCCGCGAGCGCCTCGAAGTGGGCCCGAAGGCGCCGGTCCCCGCGGACCGGCGCGACGACGTCCGTGGTCGAGGCGACCACGGCGAAGCGCAACATCTCCGACAGCCGCCGATCCAGCGGCCGGGCCACGGCGGCGACCGCGCGGAAGGCGACCGGCGGCACACTGAGCACGCGGGGGCGGGCGCCGAGCACGTCGAACGCGAGCTCCACGATCTGGCGCCGCGTGAAGACCTCCGGCCCACCCGCGTGGATCTCGCGCTCGGCCCGGTGGAGCGCCTCGACGCACAGCTCCGCGACGTCCATCTCGTGGATCGGGTTCGTCCGGGCCTCGCCCGAGCCGATCGTCAGGCCGAGACCGCGGCGGGCCATGGCGAGGACGTCTCCGAAGACGCCGAAGAAACCGGTCGGCCGGACCGCCACGCCCCCGATGGGGGACCGGAGGAGCAGGCCCGCGAAGCGCGCGTGCGCCTCCACGTAGGCCGTGCGGGCGAGCGCGGGGGTGGCGTGCACGGACACGTAGACGAAGCGCCGCACGCCCCCGGCCTCCGCGACCGCCAGCAGGTTCCGGTTCGCGGGGAAGTCCGTCCGCAGGTACGAGCGCCGCTCGCCCGGAGCCCACAGCGTCAGGGGTGCCCCCGCGCACGAGATCACCGCGTCGACGTGCCTGCAGCAGCCGGTCAGCGACCGCGGGTCCAGGAGGTCCGCGCGGACGATCTCTTCCGGGTGCACGCCGAGCAGGGCCAGCCGCTCCGGGCGACGGGTGAGGGCGCGGACCGGATGGCCCCGCTCCGTCAGAGACCGCACGACCTCGCGCCCGAGCCGGCCGCTGGCCCCGGCGACCAGCACCCGGCCCGACCCGATCACCCGCTCAGGCCCCGCCGGAGCCGCCGTCGATCCCCTGCTCGGCCCGCTCCCCGATCGTGTACTCGAGCTCGTAGAAGTGCTGGTCGCCATCGATCCGGATGCTCATCCGGCCCGCGAGGCCGGTCAGCTCCTCGGTGCCGGAGTCCGGCACCACGATCACGGAGAGCCGCTGGGCGCCGCGCTCCATGATCCCGCTGTGCTGGAGGACGAAGGTGCCCGTCCGCCCGGCGAGCGTGCCGCGCACCTGCTCGATGGCCACGTACCCGGCCGAGTTCGGCACTGGCGTGCGCGCGGCGAGCATCGCGCCGGCGCTCGTTCCCTCCAGGTCGCCGTGGAAGCGCTTCTCCAGGGCGAGGTGGCTGCGGGCGATCCCTTCGGGTCCCTCCTCGGCGGCCTCGGGGGTGAGCGTCACGTCGAATGTCCCGGTGGCGCGCGCTCTCACATTCTCTCCTCGTCGTCGAGTGACTGACCCGCGCCGGCCACGGAGCCGGCCTCCGAGTGCTTGGTCAGGAAGCCGAGCAGGGCCGTCACGAACCCGGGATCGGTGAGGGCGCTGGCGTGGTCCGCGCCGGCGAGGACGAGGACCTCGAGGCCGCTCATCGCCTCGCGCATTCGCTCCACCCCGTCCCGGAAGGCGTCCCGCTCCCCGATCACCGCCAGCGTCGGAACCCGGTTCGTCCGCAGCTCCTCCGCGTCGAAGCCGGGAAAGGAAGGCGCGAGAAAGGCGGCCGCCAGGGCGCGCCCGTCGTTCCGCTCGGCCAGCCGCCCCTGCCAGGCCTCGACCTCCTCGGGCGAGGCGTCGGTGGTGACGGCCCGCACCAAGGGGCGGAAGTCCTCCGCCACCAGCGCGTCGGCCAGCGTCGCGCGCATGGCCGAATCGGGACCCGCCTGCGGCCCGGCCCCCGCTCCGAAGCCGCCGAGGATCACGGACCGCAGCCGCGCCGGATGCGTCGCACGCAGATGATGGGCGATGTGCCCCCCGCGCGAGTAGCCGATCAGGTGCGCGCGCGCGATCCCGAGGTGGTCGAGCAGGCGGATCGGATCCTCCAGGTCCGGCGGGCCGTACGCCGCCGGATCGTGGGGCTTCTCGCTCGCGCCGTGTCCCCGCGCGTCGTACGCGACCACCCGGTAGCCGGCGTCGGTGAGGGCCGACACGATCTCCGGCCCGACCCAGTTGATTCCGAGGTCCAGCGCGAAGCCGTGGATGAGGAGGACCGGCTCGCCGGCGCCCTGGTCGATGTAGTGGAGGCGGACCCCGTCGGAGTCGAAGGTGTGGCTCTCGGTTTCCGCCTGCGCGGCCGCCGGACCGGCGGGAGCGCAGAGCGCGAGCAGAAGGAGGGCGGTCGGCGAGAACCTGCTCGCAGTCGTACGCATGGCGACCTCTCGTGCGGCGGAGCGGATGTGCGTGCCGGACGAGCCGTGGACCGACGGACGAGCGGCGGCCGACCCGTCAGCCGAGCTGCAGTCCGATCTCGAACGTGCCGGCGTACCCCTCCCCGTTCCGGGCCGCGGCGAGCATGAGCCGATCTCCGCCCCGCCGGAAGAGTCCGTCCCCCTCGTTCCGGACCGACCGGACGCCTTTGCTCGCGTACGGCTCGGCCCGCATCACCTCGTCCGTGAGCGCGTCCTCGAAGTATAGCTGCGAGGTGAACTCGTGGGCACGGTCGGCCTCGGGGGCCGTGCGGATCTTGAAGTGGATGTGGACGGTGCGGCCCTCGTACCAGCCCGGATAGATCGTGGTGAAACGGGCCATGCCCTCCGCGTCCGTGACCTGGTGGCCCCGCAGGAATTTGCGACCTACCGTGTCGAAGCGCCCCTGGATGTCCCGGACGTCGGAGTAGACGCCCAGCGCGTCGCACTGCCAGACGTCCACCACCGCGCCGGGGAGCGGCCGACAGTCGTCGGCGCCGACTCGCGAGACATGGAAGGCCAGCGCCAGGGGCACACCGGCCGGTACGGCTCCCGTCGCCGGATCCGGCCGGATGTCCGACCGCTCGAGCGCCTCGTCCACGAAGTAGGGACCTTCCGTCTGCTCGGGACGGGCGATGCAGGCGGGAAGCGGCGTGCCCCGCGCCCCTCGGGGACGGCCGAGAGTCAGGCCGGCGCCAAGCGCGGAGACGCCGGCCGCGCCCAGGATCGCCATCACTTCGCGGCGGGAGAGCAGGCGGCCGATCGGCGTGTCGTCGTCGAGGGACATGGGTGCTCGTCCTCCCGTAGGAGTCACGTGACGGACCACAAGGGCCAGCCACAAGGGGCATAGCGCCCCGCGGCGCCCCCGTCAACGGTTCCCCACGAGGCCGGCTCGCGATCAGCGTTCGACGCCGCTCCCCACGCGCGCGAAGGTCTCTCCCCGATAGCGCGCGGCGATCGCCGGCCTGCCGCCCTCCGGGATGACGAACTCGACCACCTCGCCGCCGCCCGTGAGCTCCACGCGGAACCGGCTGGAGGACGCCTCGAACACCTCGGCGGCGCTGCGTGCCACCCCCATCCGCACCTCGAGACCGTGATCCGCGACCCGCCACGTCATCCGGCCGAGCACGGGACTCTCGTAGACGCCCGCGTAGGCGGAGAGCGGGTGCGGCAACGGCGCCTGTCGGGCCCGCCGCTCCTCGCCCCCCGCCACCAGTCGCGCGCGGAAGTCCGCCGCGCGCCCTTCCAGCTCCGCCAGACGCGCGGCGTGCACCGAGTCCGCGTCCGTCCGCCCGCGCACCCGGTCGTAGATGTAGGTGGCCACCAGGTCCGCGGCCGGGGAGGCCGGCCCCGAGCCGTTCGTGAGTACGACCACCCCGAGCCGCTCCCGGGGCATGAAGGACATGTGGGACCGGTAACCGGCGAAGCCCCCGAAACGGTGCACCAGCGTGTCGGCCCCGTACAGCCCGAGGTCCCAGCCGTAGCCCCAGGCGACGCGGCGGAACGGCCCGAACTCGCGATCCTGCGGCACGTGCGGGCGCCGGGTGGAGAGCACGGCGGCGCGCGGCAGCACCATCCGACCCTCCAGGCGCCCGCCGCTCTGGTGCGCGGCGAGGTAGCGCGCCAGGTCGGGCGCGGTGGCGAAGTGCCCGCCGGCGGCGTGCAGGTTGGCGTCGGCTTTCCCGAGCGGGATGCGCTCGAAGCCGTCCGGCCTGGGGGCGTGCGGCGAGGCGAGCCGATCCGCCTCGAGCCGCGACACGTACGCCGTGGTCCCGTTCATCCCGAGCGGCCGGAGCACCTCGTTCGCCACGACCTCCTTCCAGCTCGTCCCGGCGACCGACTCGAGCACCAGGCCGAGCAGGTTGTAGCCGAGATTGCCGTAGACGAACGAGCCTCCGGCGTCGGAGGGCGGGTACTCCGCGAGCAGCGCCAGCAGGCCCTCCCGGGTGAAGTCCCCGCTGAAGGCGGTGCGGAAGACGACCGGGCCGCCGTCCGCGATTCCGTGTGTCAGGGTGAGGAGGTCCTCCACGGTGATCGCGTCCGCCGAGAGCGGCTTCCGCAGCCGGAGGTCCGGCAGGTAGCGGCCGATCGGAGCCTCGAGGTCCAGCTCGCCTCGCTCCGCCAGCAGCACCGTCGCCAGGGCGGTGAGCGACTTGGTGCTGGATGCGATGTAGAACGGCGTCTCCGCGTCGACGGGTCGGCCGGACTCCAGGTCCGCGGAGCCGAAGCCCTGCGCGAAGACGACCCGGTCGTCCCGGGCGACCGCCACGCCCAGGCCGGGCGCCAGCCCGGCGTCGATCACCCGTCGGGCGAACGCCGCCACATCGGCTCGCCAATCAGCCGCCCGCGGAGCTCGCGTGGCGACGCGCGCCAGCCAGTCGCGGAGGGTGCCGACCACCTCCGGGTGCAGCCCGGGACGGTGCGGGTCCTCGGGATCGGATTCCCAGAGCGGATGGCCGGCCCCCGGGATCACCCGGAGGGTGGCGTCGGGATGCCCCATGTCCCTCCACGCGCGGAGGAGCCGGTAGGCGCTCCGGATGGAGGGCGCGTTGCGGTCCGCCTCGCCGTAGAGCACGAGCACCGGCTGCCGGACCTGCCGCCAGTAGGAGATCGGATCGAAATCCGCTACCGCGCGGAAGAAGTCCCATTGCCAGGCGTCCGGTGTCTGGGGAAAGCCGCGCGCCACCTCGGCGCCCGGTCCGGCGAGCGCGCCGCGCAGCGCCACTTCGTACGCTTCCCACTCGACCGTTCCCTCCAGGTATCCCTCCGCCGCCACCTGGAGCGCCAGGCCCTGCTGGAGGGCCGCGGCGTCCACCCCGCCTTCCCGGAAGGTGTGGTACATCTCCCAGCCCACCTGCTCCTTCAGGTCGGTGGCCGCGCCCACCACGTCGATGACGAACGCGACCGCATCGGACCGGGAGGCGGCGATCGGCGCGATCTTCCCGCCCTGGCTGAGCCCGATCAGCCCGACGCGGCCGCCGCCCACCTCCGGCCGGGCGCGGGCGAAGTCGACGCCGGCCAGCGCGTCGTCGGCCAGGTCCTCGAAGTCCGCCGTCCGCCAGTCTCCCTCCGAGGCGTCCGAGCCGCGCTTGTCGGGGAGGAGCACCGCGACCCCCTCCTCGACCAGCAGGTCCACGAAGCGCTGCGTCCAGTAATTGTCTCGGGTGGACGGGCCGGAGCCCCGAATGAACACCGCCGCCGGGAACGGCCCCTCCCCCTCCGGCACGAACCACAGCCCGCCGAGCGTGAGGTCGCCGCTGCGGAAGCGGACCTCCTCCGGTTCCGTCGCCTGCGCTCCCCCCGACGTCGAAAAGAGCTCGGCCGTGGTCGACCCCGGCGCGGCCCGGCTCGGCGACGCGAGCCCGTACCGCGGAAGACCGGACAAGAGGAAGAGGAGGAGTGGGAGGCCGGCGCCGAGGGGAATCCACCGCCGCGCATCCCGGACGCGGCCACGTCGAGCGCGCTCGACCATTCGATGCTCCGGATGCAGGAAACGTTCGTCGTCCGACAGAGACCCTACGGACGGACTCCGGCCGCGTGTTTCAGGTGGGCCATCCCGGTCGTGAGGCTCAGTACACGACCGGATCCGAGATCGAGTTCCCGCCCCACACGATCCAGAGCGAATCGGCGGGCGCGGTCCGGAGCGCCTGTGGAAGCTCGTACCCCTCCGAGCCGAAACAGCCGAAGCAGGTGGCGCTGGGATCCCCGGCGTTCCGATAGAAGCTGATCCGCCAGCCCCAGTCCGGCCGGAGATCGACGCGCACCGTGCCGAAGGTCAGCGTGTCCGCGCCCTCCACCAGCCAGAACGCCGTCTCCAGCTCGCCGCTCGTCCGCGTACGGAACTCGGGGGTCTCGCCGACACCCTGGCCGGCGAAGTCGTCTCCGTCCAGGCGCCACGTCCGGTCGCCGTCGGAGACCTCCAGATGGAGCAGGTCGCGGGAGAACCCGGGCTCGTCGAAGAAGGCGTACTGCACCCGCGCGCGATCCTCCTCGCAGGCGGCCAGCAGCGCCAGGATGAGAAGCCCCACGGCGCGACGAGCGACTATGCTGTTCATGGCACACATGGCACACCCTCCCTCGCCGTCGCGGCTGTCCTCCCCAGGGAGAAAACGTCCGAAGCCGGCCTGACTTGACGGCGCTCCCGCTACCCGACCCGCGCCGCGATCCACCAGGTGTTGCCGGCGGGGTCCCTCACGCCGCCGCGACGGTCGGCCTGCCCTTCCTTCTGCGTGGGCTCCTCGACCGACTCCGCGCCCGCGGCGAGCGCCCGCTCGTAGGTGGCGTCGGCGTCCGCCACGTAGACGTGCAGGTGGGCCGGGACCGGCGGCCACGCCTCTCCCGCCTCCCCGAGCATGATCACCGTGTCGCCGAGCTTCACCTCCGCGTGCATGATCGAGCCGTCCGGCATCGGGAAGCGCCGGAGCTCCGTCGCCCCGAACGTCTCCTCGAGGAACGAGATGACGCCTGCCGCGTCCCGCACGATGAGGTAGGGCGAGACGGTCGAATAGCCCTCCGGCGTCCCCTCGTCGTTCACGGTCTCCCTCCCTGCCTGGAGAACGGAGGCCGGCTCGCCCCGGCCGTGCGAGATTTCACGCCGCCGTCCCGCGGATCGGCAGCGTGCGGTGCCGCACGCCCGTCGCCGCGTAGATCGCGTTGGCCAGCGCCGGCGCGGCGGGCGGCACCGCGGGCTCGCCGAGCCCGGTCGGGTGCGCGTCGGTCTCCACGAAATGCGCCTCGACGACGGGGGGCGCGTCCGCCATGCGGAGGAGCCGGTAGGCGTCGAAGTTCCCCTCCACGATCGCGCCGTCCCGGACGGTGAGCTTCTCGCCGAGGGCGGCGGAGATGCCCTGGAGCGCGCCGCCCTGGAGCTGCGCGCGACCCAGGTCGGGGTTGAGGACGGGACCGCAGTCCGCCGCCACCACGACCTTCTCGAGCCGCAGCTCGTCCCCGCGCACCGAGACTTCGACCACGTCGGCCGCGTAGGTCAGGTGGTCGATGCCGCAGGCGATCCCCATGGCGTGCCCCTGGGGCAGCCGGCGCCCCCAACCGGCCTTATCGGCCGCCAGGCGCAGGACGCCCTTCAGCCGCTCGGGCCGGAAGGGGAAGTCTTCGGGGAAGCCCGGGCGCTCCACGGGGAGCTCGTCGATCAGGGCGAGCCGGTACTCGAGTGGGTCGATCCCGGCTCGCTCGGCCAGCTCGTCGATGAAGCACTCTACGGCGAAGGTGCCGTGGGTCGTGTGCACGGCGCGCCACCAGCCGCGCGTGATGTGCGAGGGGAGGTAGGTGTACTCGGAGGAGCGATGGGCCACACGGTAGGACATGTTCCCCGCCCCGTCCGCCTCCGAGACGCCGAACGCCTCCTGGTCCACGCGCTCCTCGTAGCTGCCGCTGATCGCCGCGGTGGAGAAGCGGTGACGCCAGGCGACGGGGTAGCCGTCCGCCCCCACGACCGCGTCGATCCGGTGGACGGCGGGCGGCCGGTAGAAGTCGTGCCGCAGATCGTCCTCGCGGCTCCATACCACCTTTACGGGCGCGTCCACCTCCCGCGCCACCAGCGCCGCCTCCACCGCGTAATCCGGGTTGATGCGGCGGCCGTAGCCCCCGCCGAGCAGACTGACCGAGACCTCCACGTTCTCGGCCGGGATCCCGAGCGCCTCGGCGACCGCGCCCTTCGCCCAGTTCGGGAACTGGGTCGGCGCGCGGATCACGCAGCGGTCCCCCCGCACGTGCGCGGTGCAGTTCTGGGGCTCCATGGTCGCGTGGCTGATGAACGGGACCTCGTAGGTCGCCGTGTGGCGCGCGTCCGGAGCGGACAGCTCGAGCTGCCGGTCGGGGTCGCCCACGCGGTTCACGGTCGCCGCGCCGGGGCGGCTCACGGCCTCGCGCATGCGCGCCGTGTACGCCTCGCTGGTGTCGGCGGCTCCGGGGCCGCGCTCCCACTCGATCTCCAGCGCGTCCCGGCCGCGGAAGGCGGCCCAGGTGTCGTCGGCCACCACCGCCACGCCGGCGTGGACGTTCACCCCGTTCCCGACGGCCGGGACCTCCACCACCTGCCGCACGCCGGGCACCCGGAGCGCACGCGCGGCGTCGTAGCGGCGCAGCCGGCCGCCGTGCGTCGGGCAGCGGCCGACGGCAGCGTAGCGCATGCCATCCATGCGGGCGTCCAGGCCGTACTCCGCCCGGCCGGTGACGATGTCGCGCACGTCCACGCCGACGTGCTCCCGGCCGAGAAGCCGCCATTCGGACGGCGCCTTGAGCGGCGGAGCCTCCGGCGGTCGCTCGCGGGCGGCCGCGTCGGCCAGCGCCCCGTAGGAGAGCCGCCGTCCGCTTCCGGCGTGCACGACGTGGCCGGCCTCGGTCGAGAGCTCCTCGGCCGGGGCGCCGAGCTCGCGGGCCGCGGCGGCGACCAGCATGGCCCGGGCGGTCGCGCCGGCCTCGCGCAGCGTCGTCCACGAGCCGCGAACGCTGGCGCTGCCGCCGGTCCCCTGGCGGCCGTAGGTCTCCTCGTCGGCCGGCGCCTGGCGGACGCGCACCCGGTCCCAGTCCAGGTCGGCCTCCTCGGCCACGATCAGGGCCAGGGTCGTGCGCACGCCCTGCCCCATCTCGGACTTCGCGACCGTGATGGTGGCGGTGTCATCGGGGTGGATGGTCAGCCAGGCGCCCGGCGCGAAGCCATGCTCGGGCGCGGGCGTGCCGTGCGCGGAGGGCACCCGGGCTTCCTCCGGCGCCGCGCCGTGCCCGTTTTCGCGGCCGCAGCCGGGAAGGTGGATGGTGAGCAGGAGGCCGCCGCCGGCCGCGGCGCCGACCTGCACGAACCGGCGACGGCTCACCGGGCGTGCCGCCGCCGACCCAGGCGCCGCCGACCCAGGCGCCGCCGACCCAGGCGTCGCCGACCCAGGCGTCGCCGACCGAGCCGGCCGCGCGGACGCCCTCGCCAGCGCCTCGCGCGCCAGCCGCTCGGGCAGGAAGCCCCGCTCCCCCGGGCCGCTCACGACGCCCTCCCGCCGCGCGAAGCCGCCCGGTGGATGGCGCGCCGGATCCGCACGTACGTCCCGCAGCGGCAGAGATTGCCGCTCATCGCCCGGTCGATCTCCTCGTCCGACGGGCTCGGGCTCCGGGCCAGGAGCGCGGCGGCGCTCATGATCTGGCCCGCCTGGCAGTAGCCGCACTGCGGGACGTTCTCCTCGATCCAGGCGCGCTGCACGGGGTGCGTTCCGTCGTCCGAGAGCCCCTCGATGGTCACCACCTCCGCGCCCTCGGCCGCGGACACGGGCGTGGTGCAGGCGCGGACGGGCGAGCCGTTCAGGTGCACCGTGCAGGCCCCGCACTGGGCGATCCCGCAGCCGAACTTGGTGCCGGTGAGGCCGAGCCGGTCGCGGAGCGCCCAGAGCAGCGGCATCTCGGGCTCGACGTCCAGCTCGCGGGTCGTGCCGTTCACGGTGAGGCGGATCATGCGCGGTCCTCCGGTCCCTGTGTCGAACGGTGCGGGTCGCCGGACGCCTCAAGCTGCCCGGATCCGGGCCTCGTCGCCATAGCGCGCACGAATGAACCCGGACCGGGACGCGCCAGGATCGGGAGGCGCCAGTACCGGGAGCCGTTAGGGCTCCGCGATGGCGAACGCCCGTACCGGGAAGCTCCCGAAGCCCCGCACCTTCACGGGAACGGCGAAGAAGCGGAACGCCCGGCCTTCCAATCGACCGAGGCCGCGCAGGTGCTCGACGACCGGGATCTCCGCCCCGAGCAGGAGGGAGTGCGCCGGCCGTTCGCCTCCCTCCGTGTCGTCGATGTTCAGCGAGTCGATCCCGACCAGCGCCGCGCCCGCCTCTACGAGCCGCTCTGCCGCCCCGCGGGTCAGGTAGGGATGTCCCTCGAAGTAACGCTCCGTCCCCCAGTGGACGTCCCAGCCCGTTCGGACCAGCACGGCCTTCCCCGCCACGTCCAGATTCTCGAACGCCTCCACACCCACCGCGCGGTCCGGGCGCTCCACGGCGGTCACCAGCACGCCCTCCAGGTCGGCGACCCGGGAGAGGGGGAGCTGGGAAAGGTCCTTCCCGTCCGCGTAGCGGTGGAAGGGGCTGTCCACGTAGGTGCCCGTGTTGGCCACCATCTCGATCCGGCCGATCTGGAACTCGGTACCTTCCGCATAGTGATCGCGCGAGGCCGCCCGACTCAGGTGGTCGCGGATGACCGGGGCGGGCAACCCGCGGTACGTGACCAGCCCGTGCTCCACCGTGTGGCTCAGGTCCAGGAGCTCCGAAGCCGGGCGGGGCTCGCTCACGGCCTTCCTCCTATCCATTCAACGTCTATCCCTTCAACCAGAACAGCACGTACTCGCTCGCCCAGAGCGCCCCGTCCGAGACGTTGTGCGCCACGATCGGGGCCAGGAGGCTGCCAGTCACATGGTACGCCCACGAATAGAAGATCCCCAGCACGAAGGCCATGAGGAGCTGCGGCCACGAGAAGTGCGTGATCTCCAGCGGCGCGACCGTGAAGCCCACGTGCGCCAAGGTGAAGAGGAGCGCGGCGAGGAGCCCCGCCGTCGGCAGCTCCCAGCCCCGGCAGCGCCACACCCCCCGCCAGTGCCGCGCCAGATAGGTGTGGATGAGCCCGCGGAAGAGGATCTCCTCGGAGACCCCGACGAACAGGAACCCGAACGCCAGCCGGCCGGCGATGTGGGTGGCGCTGACCGGCTGCTCGGGCGTCCCCGGGGGCGCGAACAGGAGCTGGATGAGGAAGCCGGCCCCGATGAAGTAGACCCCGTAGATGACGACGAACTTGCGGAGGATGCGGAACGACTCGTCCCGGTTCCGCAGGTTCAGGCCCCATTCCCCCCACCGGCGGCCTCCCAGGAGCCCGATCGCGCCGAGCGCGAGCGCCATCTGCCAGAAGTGGTGGTCGAACGCGTGGACGAAGCTCCCCCTCCCGAGATCCTCGGGGAGCCCCAGGTGCGGATAGAGGGCGAGCAAATCCGCGAGCCACTGGATGACGTAGTAGAGGACCAGCATGAAGAGCGCGGCCGCGAGGCCGGTCCCCCATGCCGCGCGCGGCCGCGCCGCGGCCGTCAGGGCATCCCCTCCTACGATCGGTCGCTCCGATACAGGATCGAGAGAAGTCGAGGGAGCGCGGCCTCCGTTCGGTCCCGCGCATCGCGCCACTCGCCCATTCGCTGCACCCGAAAGCCCGACTCGATCCCCGCGTTCACATACTCCGAGGCCTCGTGCACGAACGCCGGCACGCGCGTGCGCTCCCGCTCACCGGGGGCGCTGAACTGCGCCTGCCCGCCCGCCCACTGCCTGTAGGGATGGAGCTCGCACAGCCACACAAGGCCGCCGGGCCGGAGCAGGCGGGCGCACTCGCCGAAGACGAAGCCGAGGTCCTCGACGTGCTCGAGGACCAGGGCGATCACGACCAGGTCGACCGAGGCCGCCTCCAGAGGCAGCGCGGTCCGGATGTCGTGCTCGAGAAAGCGGACGCGCTCCCCGAACCCCTCGCGGGGGGCCCGCTCCTGCGCCCTCTCCAGCATGGCGGAGGAGAAATCCACCGCGACCAGGCTCCGCGCCCGCTCGGCGAGCCATACCGTGTTCCGGCCGGTGCCGCATCCCAACTCGACGATGTCCCCGCCGGCGAGCTCGACCAGCTCGGCGCGCAGGACCTCCCCCGCCAGGTCGCGGGTGCGGTTCTCGTCCGTGTCGTAGGTCGCGGACCAGCGGTCGTACAGGGCCGCGATGTCGTCCCCGTCGTTCATCGACTCACCCGTACACTCGGCCGCCCCGCTCGGGTCGAGCGAAGCCTCCCCCGAGGTGCATCGAGAGAAGCACGATCTTTGCATTGGTACGACGATCTCTCCTTGACCGTAGAGTTTGCGGGAGCGTCATGCGACGTTCTACCGGGAGACGCCCGAGCATAGAGGCTCCGAGGAGCGCGGCGTTCCGCCTCTTCCCGCTCGTCGTGTTCCTGGCGGTCGCGTCCACGGCCTGCCGCCCCGACGGGCCCGCCGGCCCCACGCGGTCCGCTTCCGTCGTGACGGTGTCTCCCGAAGCGGTGGAAGTGCCGGTGGAGGGTCGGGTGCGACTGGAGGCGACCATACGGGATAGCGAGGGCGAGGTCATGGCGGAGGCGCCCGTGACCTGGACGTCGAGCGACCCGAACGTGGCGAGCGTCGACGAGATGGGAGAAGTGACCGGCCTCGCCCTGGGGCCGAGCGTCGTCACGGCGAGCGTGGAGGGAGCGAGCGCGAGCGCCAGCGTCGACGTGCGCGGATTCCTCATCGGCGCGGGGGGAGGGGTCGTCAGGTCGGCCGACGACCGGACGTGGGCCGCCGTGCCGCCGGGTGCGCTCTCCGAGGACGCGGTGATCACGCTCGAGCCCGCGAGCGCTTCAGCGCTGCCCGGCGGCGGGAACGCCGAAGGGTTCACGCCGGGGAGCGCGTACGAGCTGCGGGTCGACGTCCCGGAATTCGCGCGGTCCGTGGAGCTGAGCATCCGATACGACGGGGCGGCGATCCCCTCTGGCATACCCGAAAGCTCGTTGCGGCTGCGCCGCGCAGCCGAGGGGCGCTGGGTGCAGACCCAGGGGTCATCGGTCGACCCCGAGGCGAACGAGGTGCGGGGCGAGGTCGAGCGTGCCGGCGTGTACGCCGCGGTAGGCGACCTGCCCAACAGGGCGCCGACGGCCACGATCAAGAGCCCGGAGGACGGCGTAAGCGTCCCGGCGGGCGAGTCGGTCGGACTCGAGGGCGAGGGTTCGGATCCGGAAGACGGGGATCTGACCGGCGGAGCCCTGGTGTGGACGTCCAACCTGGACGGCCGGCTCGGGACGGGAGGGTCGGTCACCACGAGCGAGCTGTCGATCGGCGAGCACGCGGTCCGGCTCACGGTCACGGACTCCGACGAAGCCACCGACAGTGACGAGATCCGGATCACGATCGAGAACAACCGGCCTGACGTCACGATCACCGACCCGGAGGACGGCGCGAGCTTCCGGGCCGGCCACCCCGTCGAGTTCAGGGGCACGGGCTCCGATCCCGAGGACGGAAGTCTGTCCGGCGCGGCCCTGACATGGACCTCGAGCCTGGATGATCGGTTCGGGACGGGACGGTCGGTCACCACGAGCGAGCTGTCGATCGGCGATCACACGATCCGACTCACCGCCAGGGACTCGCACGGCGCCTCCGACACGGACCGGATCGACATCACGATCGAGAACAACCCCCCGACGGCCACGATCACCAGCCCGGAGGACGGCGCGATCCTCCTGCGGAGCCAATCGATCACCTTCGAAGGCTCGGGGTCGGATCCCGAGGACGGGGAGCTGACGGGCGGAGCGCTGGTGTGGACCTCCGACCTGGATGGCAGGCTCGGCACGGGCGAGTCCGTGACGACGAGCGGGCTGTCGCCGGGTCGACACACGATCACGCTGACGGTGACGGACTCGCACGAGGACACGGCCGTCGATCAGATCGTGATCACGATCCTCGATTTCTGATCCGACCTTGCCCGAGGAGCTCGTAATACGGAGCCTCCGCCGCGTCCACCTGTCCGCTTCCAACCGTGTACCGGGCGATCTTCTGAATCATCGCGGCTCCTCCGGCGTGGACGTCGTAACGCGTGCTCCAACGACCGCCCGGATCCGCTCGATCTGCCGCAGGTGCAGGAGGTCGTGCCCGGCGTACAGCCGGATCATGTGCTCCAGACTCTCCTCGCCGCGTTCGGCGTGAAGCCCCACCCGCGCCAGATCCGCGTCCGACGCGCGCCGCAGCACCCCGAGGTTGCTCCGGCGCACCGCGCCGAAGGTCGCGAGCGACTCGGCCGGATCCCACTCCGCGTAGCCGAGGCGGTCGGCCCAGGCGTCCTGGTCGTAGCCCGTGAGCGGCGGGCGGTCCTGGGCGATGACCATGCGAAGCCGGTACGCCCAGACGATCTCCGAGTCGGCCAGGTGGGCGAGGACCTGGCGGACGGACCACTTGCCGGGACGCTCCGGCTCGGCCAGGCGTTCCTCCGACATGCCGGCGGTCGCGTCGCGCAACGCCTCGCCCGTGGCCTCCAGCACCTCGAACGGATCGCGCGAGCCGAGCAGCCCCAGGATCGCCTGGATATAGGCTTGTGCCTGCTCCGGGGCCCCGGCGGCGGGATTCGTGAACACGGACATGGGCCGTCTCCTCAGTCCGTCTACAATCGACGCGACACAAGGTGGCCGCTCCGGTCTTCGCCGTCCACCGTTCCGACCCGGAACGCGAGTTGAAGGTATGAGCAATCGGACAACCTGCCCGACGACACGAAAAGCGGGGGACGCGTGGAGCTCGACGTGAGGCGCGATGAGGAGGCGCGACGGTTCGTCGCCCCGGTGGACGGGGGCGACGCCTACGTGGCGTGGGCGGAGACCGACGAGGAAGGCACGATCGACTACGTGAGCACCTTCGTGCCGCCCGTGGCGAGAGGCCGGGGGATCGGGACGCGCGTGGTGGTGGCCGCGCTGGAGGACGCCCGCGAGCGGGGGCGGCGGGTCGTACCGACCTGCCCGTTCGTGCGCGACGTGGTGGACCGGCACCCCGAGTACGCGGATACCGTGATAAGCTAGCTTCGTTTCTCGACGAAGCGGTAGCTCGCGTGCGTATCGTAGTCGATGCCGTGCTTCTCCTTCAACGTCTGGATGTGCCGGAGCTGCCTCCTGGTGTGCGGGCTGGCGACCCCATCCCCGAGCGGCTCGCACGTGTGCAGCAGGATCTCCTCCAGACAGCCCGACAGGCTCAGCCCCTTGTGCTCGGCGAGGTCGTGGAGGAGTGCGGCGAGCCGCTTCTCGAGCCGCACCGGGACGTCCACCCGCTCGATCTCCACCGGGGGCCCGACGTGGTAGATGTAGTGGCCGAAATGCAGCAAATGACCGTGCAGGTCCCGGATCGTGTAGCCACGGATGCCGTAGGGGTGGTCTTCCGGCTCGGCCACCACGTCCACGCCGTTCGCGCGGTGGAATTCGAAGAGCTCGTCCGCGTCGCCGACCGCGAAGTAGAGCGCGCCGCCGCCCGGTTCCGGCTCGGCCTCCTCGAGGAAGATCTGGATGTCGTCCAGGTTCACGCCCGCGAACGTCGGCGGGTCGCCCCACGTGAAGCCGAGCTCGAAGCCGAGCTTCTCCGTGTAGAAGGCGATGCCGGCGGCGAGGTCCCTCACCCGCAAGCTCGCGTGGAACCGCTCGCAGTCGATCTCGGGTTTCGGACGGGTCGTCACGTGCACCTCCTCGTCGGCTAGGCGTCGACTACGATCCCTGGGGCGGCGGGCGCTCGCCGGGCGCCCACTCCAGCAGGGAGCGGTCCCAGCCGGCCAGCTCCGCCGCAGCCTCATAGGTGGACTCCAGAAACGCGCGCAGCTCGCGGTCCGGATCCTTCGCCGTGCGCATCGCCTCGTAGGGGAGCAGGAACTCCGAGAGCCCCGTGTCCCAGCCGGCCGCCTCGGGCCGGACGGGCCAGCCGGAGAAGCCCTCCGGCTCGGGATAGGCATAGGAGTAGAAGACCGGTTCCGGGTGGCTCTCCCCTCCCGGCCAGAAGCCCGCGCTGCTCACCTCGTGCGAGTACGCCTCGCGCGTCACCCAGTCCGGCAGGTTCGGAAAGCCACCCGGGTGCGGCGGGGCGGGCCGGCCGCTGAAGCGGGTCACCGCCAGGTCGAAGCCGCCCCAGAAGAAGTGCACCGGGCTGCACTTGCCGATGAAGTCCGCCCGGAAGTCGTCGAGGACGCGGTCGGCGCTCGCCAGGGCCCGGGCGAAGCGGTTCGCGTACTCCGGATCGTAGGCACCGTGCACCTCGTCCTCGGCGAACGGGATCGCCTGCTCCACCTCGTTGGGCGCCCCGTGGATCCGGACCGGGAGTCCCAGGCCCTCCAGCTCCTCGAGGATCCGCCGGTGGAACGCGGCCACCGATCGCGACCGCAGCGCGAAGCCCGTCCGCGCGCCGTCGGAGGCCGAGATCGTCAGCGCGTGGTCGACGAAGTCCATGTCGATCTGGAAGGTGCGCCGGCCGTACGGGATGGCTGAGGTGGTGAGGCCGCGGGGCGTGACGTACTGGGTCACGTGCCACGAGTGGTTCACCCACGCCGTGCAGGCCAGGCGTATCTTGCCGACGATCTGCGTCCACAGATGGAGCGTGGCGCAGGTGTCCTTCCAGGCATCGTACGGGAGCGGCGGCCACGCCCCGTCGGCCGCCTGCGGCGTGCCGGCCTTTCCGCGGTCCTCCGGAATCATGGCGACATGCTACGGGGCGGCGGCCCGGCCGTCACGGACCGCACCTGGGCCGTTGCGCACCGCGCCCCGGACGGGACGCCCCGGCCGCCGTGCCCGAACGGGCCGCATTTCACGCCCACCGTGCTCGTGCCGTTCTTGAAACCGGAAGGGGGAAGCTTCCGTAGGGAGGTTCGGATCGGACGAAGATGCAACCTTTCGAGCGCGCGCCGCGTCCGATCCAGCGACCGTCGACGGCAGGACGATGGATCAGGACGATCGGGAAGTCGGGTGACCATACGGACGAAGGGGGAGACGATGTTCCGGAGCCGCTGGACCAAGCGCAACAAGCCGACCCACATCTTCAGCCGCATCGCCTAAGCTCGCCGCGTAAAGGCGATCGCCGGGCGCCGACCCGGCGATCGTGGTTTCAGACCCGGGGCGCCCTCCGGCCACCACGGCCGCGGGGCGTCCCGTTGTTTTGCTGCCCCTCACCCTCCTGCCGGGCGCGCGCCCCTCCTCTTGACAGCTACAGAAGCAGGCGCCATCATTTCCCTCGACAGCTACAGTACGCGGGGTCCTCTGCCGGATTGGACCCGCACCGTACACGCTCTCCCCTCGCCGGAGCCCACCGTGACTCCACGATCCAACGCGGACGCCCTGCGGGGCTCCCTCGACCTGCTGGTCCTGAAGACGCTCTCCCTCGAGCCGATGCACGGCTGGGGGATCGGCCAGCGCGTCCAGCAGATCTCCGACGGCGTGCTCGAAGTGAACCAGGGCTCGCTCTACCCGGCGCTCCAGCGCCTGGAGAAGGAGGGGCTGATCGGCAGCGAATGGAAGCGAACCGACAACAACCGGCGGGCGCGCTATTACGCGCTGACGGCCGCCGGTCGGCGGGCGCTGGGCGAGGAGCTCGAAGACTGGCGCCGCTTCGCCGCGGCGCTGAACGCCGTCCTGCGCACCACCTGAGCCGATGACGTCGCGGCGGGCCTTCCGCCGCCCCGAACCCGTTCCGGAGAAGCGATGGGCTGGCTCGAAGGAATCCCGGCGCGTCTGCGCCTGCTGTTCCGCCGCGGCGAGGCCGAGGAGCGGATGGGCGAGGAATTCCGCTTCCACATCGAGATGGAGACGGAGCGGCTCGTCCGCGAGGAGGGTCTGGCTCCGAAGGAGGCGCGCCGCCGAGCGCTGATCGCCTTCGGCGGGGTCGAGCGCCACAAGCAGGCGCTGCGGGAGGGCCGCGGCCTCGCCTGGCTGTCCGGCCTGTCTCTGGACCTGAAGCTCGGCCTACGGATGCTGGTCAAGTATCCGGTCCTCACCGTGGCCAGCGTGCTCACCCTGGCGATCGCCGTCGGGATGGCGGCCTCCTGGTTCGAGTTCGCGACGAACTTGGTCCATCCGCGCCTCCCGCTCCCCGACGGCGACCGGATCGTCTCGGTCGTGAACCGGGACCTGGAGAGCACCGATGCCGACTACTCGACCGAGCCCCGATCGCTGCACGATTTCGAGACCTGGCGCGAGGAGCTCCGCTCGATCGAAGCGCTGAGCGCCGCCACCTCGATCGAGTACGTGGTGACGACGGAAGAGGGCCGCTTCGAGGTGCTGAACGGCAGGCGGGTCACCCCGTCCACCTTCCGGGTCGCCGCCGTGAGGCCGCTCCTGGGGCGGCCGCTCACCGAGGAGGACGCCCGTCCCGGCGCCGAGCCTGTGGTCGTGCTCGCCCACTCCGCCTGGCAGCGACTGTTCGACGGGGACCGCCGCGCGGTCGGGCAGACGGTCCGACTCGGAGCCGAGCACGCGACCGTGGTCGGCGTGATGCCGGAGGGCTTCGCCTTCCCGGTGAACGAGGAGATCTGGACGCCGCTGCGGGAGCGGGCGGTGACCTACGATCGTCGCCAGGGGCCGCCGATCATGATGTTCGGGCGTCTGGCACCCGGGGCGAGCCTCGAAGAGGCGCAGGCCGAGCTCGCGCTGCTCGGCCAGCGCGCGACGGCCGCCTTCCCCGCCACCCACGAGCACCTGCGCCCACAGGTGCGGCGCTTCGGGCGCGGAAACGACATGGCCGGGGTGGCGACCGCGCTCAACGTGCCGTTCCTGCTCTTCCTCCTGGTCGTGTGCGCCAATGTGGCGACCCTGCTCCTGGCGCGGACCTCGGCCCGCCGGACGGAGATCGCGGTGCGGAGCGCGCTCGGCGCCAGCCGGCGGCGAATCCTCCTCCAGATGGTGGCCGAGGCGCTGGTGCTCACCGCCGTGGCGACGGCGCTCGGCCTGGCGGCCGCGCACCGGGGACTCGGCGCGGGCATGGCGCTCTTCTGGGACGTGCAGCAGATGCGGCCGCCCTTCTGGTTCACCGACGGCCTCTCCGCGCCGAGCGTGCTCTACGCCTGCGTCCTCGCGCTCCTCGGTGCCCTGATCATCGGCGGCCTGCCGGGGCTTCGCGCCACCCGTCGTGGGCTGCGGGACCGGCTCCCGAAGCCGGGCGCCACCGGCTCGGGCCAACGGTTCGGCTTCCTGGCCACCGGGGTGATCGTGACCCAGGTGGCGCTCTGCGTCGCCTTCATCCCGATGGCGATCCTGAATGTCCGGGAGCTTCTGCCGGAGCGGGCCGGCGCGTCCGATTTCCCGGCGGAGGCGTACCTCACCGGCCGGCTGACCATCGAGCCGGAGCCCGTGGAGCGAGGCGCCTTGTTCGACGAGGCGCGGGCGCGCCTCGCGGCCCAGGCCGGCGTGCTGGCCGCCACCCGCGCCGACCGGGTACCCGGCTTCAACCACCCCGTCTCGGCGATCACCGTCGAGGAGGACTCGACCGTCGTCTACGCGCGCACGCTAGAGGTCGATCCCGACTTCTTCGACGTCGTGGGCGCACGGATCGTGGACGGCCGGCCGTTCCGGCCCGAGGACGTCACGGCGGCGGTTCCGGTGACGATCGTGGACGCGGCGTGGGCGCGCGACGCGTTCGGGGGCCGAAACCCGGTCGGTCGCCGGATCCGGTATCCGACGAGCGGGGACGAGGACGGGGGCTGGCACGAAATCGTCGGCGTGGTGTCCGGCATGGAGCGGGCGATCGGCCCGGGGACGGCGGTCGCGTTGTTCCGGCCGCTGCGGCCGGAGGCGCACGCTTCCGTCCAGCTCTACCTGCGGACCGCCGGCCCGGCCGATGCGCTCGCAACGGCCGTCCACGACCTGGTCACGTCCCTGGATCCCGCGCTCGGGATGGTCGACCTGCAGCCGCTCTCCGACGTGTGGCGGCCGGTCGAGCGCTCCGACCGCTTCTTCGCCGGGGCGCTCGGCGCGGTTTCCGCGATCATCCTGCTTTTCGCGCTGATGGGAATCTATGCGCTCACCTCGTTCACGGTCGCGCAGCGCGCCCGCGAGATCGGCATCCGCGCGGCGCTCGGTGCCGGGCCCCGGCGGATCCTCGCCTCCATCTTCTCGCGGGCGGCGGGCCAGATCGGCCTCGGCATCCTGCTCGGCGCCGCGCTCGTGAGCCTCACGGTGGCGCGAAGCCCGGAGGGGATCCGCCTGGTGGCCGGGATGGCCGCGGCGATGGCGGCGGTGGGGCTCCTGGGCTGCGCGGTGCCCGCCCGCCGGGCGCTCCGGATCCAGCCGACGGAGGCGCTCCGGGCGGAGTAGCCGCGCGCGGATCGGCTACACGTCCGCCCGGCGTTAGTCGAGCCCTTCGCGTAGCGCGCGGGCGAAGCGAAGGAAGGGGCTCGTCGTATCCGGCGCCAGGTCGTCTTCCACCCCCCAGATCGCGGCGAGGACCGCCTGCGAGAACGCCCACTCCCGCACGCGGTCGACATCCACCGGCAGCCTGGCCTCGAACCGCTGGATGCGGCGCTCGATGACCTTGGGCGTGGCGAACCGATCGGCCGCTTCGGCCGGATTCCGGAGCGCCGCCCCCAGCTCGTACTCCAGCTCCCCGGCGACGCCCTTGGGATCGATCGCCAGCCAGCCTCGACGGGAGTCCCGGACGACGTTGTGGTGGTGGAGGTCCCCGTGGAGAAGCCGGATACTGCCCTGGGTGGCGCAGAGCGCCGCATACCGATCGGCCGCCTCCCGGATCAGGTCTCCGGGAATCCGCGTGTCCCCGCTCGCCTGGTAGGCCGAGAAGGCGGCACCCCAGACGGCTACGTCCGGAACCTCGTCGGCGGGGGCGTTCGCCTCCTGCATGGCCGCGATGACGTCCGCCAGGATCCGCGCGGCTTCTTCGTCCTCGCCCGAGAGAGACAACGTCGCCAAGGGTGTGGCCGGCTCGAGCCGCTCGAGCAGGGCGGCGCCCGGGGAGTGGGCCAGGACGCGAACGGTCCCGTGCCCACGGAAGCGCGCCAGCAGAGCGCCGAAGCCGCGCTCCTCGGCTCCGCGCACGACCTTGAGCACCACGGGCTCCGCGCCCCGGCGGCCGTACGCCACCAAGGAGCTCGCGCTCGCCACGGTTCGGTCTACGCTCACGCCCCACGTAGCGGCCTGTTTCGCGAGGCGCGCGGTGAGAGCCGTGGACCCGGCCTCCATTGAATCGTGCATCCTAGTCGCCGGTCGCGGTGTGCTCCGGTCGCGGGGCTTTACCCACGGGATCGAGCTGCCTCGGCTCCGTCCAGAGCCACCAGGCGAGGAGGGCGAACAGGGGGACCATGGCGAGAACGAAACCGAGGTCGCCACCCGTGAGCCGGAAGAGCCACGCCCAGTCCGTCATCTCGCCACCCATACGGACGGCGAGGCGCAGGAAGTTCAGCAGGAAGAAGAGGCCCAACAAGCGCATGAGCCGTGTCCCGCTCCAGAACGCGAGCCCGAACACGAGGTGGCCGAGCGCCCAGACGACCCGCCGACCGACGCCGATCCCGGCCAGCGCGGTCCCGGTCCCCCGCATGGTCGAGAGGAGGCGGTCCCGGACGGCCGCGTCCTGCGTCTCAACAAATTCGGGCCCCCAGACGTAGCTCATCGCCGACAGCTCGATCGAACGCGGAATGATCTCGAGGACCTGCCAGAAGACGAAGAACAGGAAGCCGGTGAGGATCAGGGCCGGCGCGCGGCGGGCCATCTTGAGCGTGCAGCCCCAGAGCGCCAGGAACATCAGGAAGACTTGCGCGAAGATGACCCACCCCTGGGCGCGGAAGACCGGGTGCGTGTACAGCCGGATCGTCTCCTCCGGCGAGGCGGGAGTGGGATAGCCGGTGAGCCCGAACTGGGCGACGAGGACCCCGAGCGTGGCGAGGAGGGATGCCGCGGCCGCCAATCGGAAGAACTTCGGGTCGATGGTCCCTTGCCCAGTCACCGCCCCCCCATTGGAAATCCCGCTGCCCTACCGGTCGATGCGCTTTTCGGAAAGAACGCCTTCAGGCGCGCGCGCGTGACTCTCGACGACCATTCGGGCGTACTCCGAGGCCGTGGCCGCGCGGAGCGCGTGCTCGACCAGGAAGCGAGGCTCCTTCCCCGCACGCCATCGTAGCAGGGCGAGCCCGCGCAGGAGAATCGAGGATCTCGCGGAAGGTATCGCCCCCCCGATCTTCGACACAGCACCGCGGTAGTACTGCGAGGTTCAAGAGGAGCCG
>CAZTGV010000029.1:0-27374 GCA_964613475.1 uncultured Gemmatimonadota bacterium | reverse complement strand
CCGTTGTCGCCGTTGTCCCCGTTGTCCCCATCGGAGGCGCTCAGCAGGGTGGCGCCGCTGCCGCTCTTCGCCCACAGGAACACGGTGGCGGGCACGGCGACCGCGAAGATCGCGGCCCCATCGCGGCGGCTGTCGCGGGTGAAGATCGGCTCCGCGGCCGCGCAACCTTCGGATCGGCCATCCTCGGCCTCCGCAGGCGCGCCGGAATCAGCGTCCGCGCCGGAGCCCTCCCCCACCTCGCAGTCGCCCGGGTCGCCCGGATCCAGCCACTCGGAGGTGACATCGATGCAGCCGGCGCCGGTGGCCGGGTTACAAGTCACCCCGGCAGCATGGCGGAGCACCCGCACCCGCTGTCCGATGAGGGGATCGACCGCATGGCCGGGAGAGGCGGCGGACGCCAGCCGTCCGTCCGCTTCCGGGATCGAGGCGGCGTAGAGAAGCGCGGCGCGATCCAGCTCCTCCTGGACGAGCTCGCGCTCCACCGATTGCGCCGAGGCCGCACTCGCCGCGGGCGAGGCGTTCGGCACGTAGAAGAGGAGCTCCTCCCCGCTCACGCTCACATCGACGCTGGCGCACGTCGCGGCCCACCCGCCGGCGCAATCGGACTGCTGCGCGGCGGCCGGCGTCGCGGTGCTCAGCAGGCCGAAGGCCGCAACCACCGTCCAGGCGCGTACGATCGACTTCTCCATCCTCGAACCCTCCTACGACGTCTCGTCCATCGTGATTCGTTTTCCCGGCCCGTCGCCGTCCATCTCTTCACGGCGGCCAACCGAGAACCTGGCGCCCGGACCTTCATGCAAAATCGGGGCGTCCGCGTGCCGTTCTGTCAAGAATATGACTGACAGTGGCTTATAAGACAACGTCGAACCGGCTCTCACCCGCGATGTTGCCGGGGTCCAACAGTTTCGTGATCGGGCTGGCACGCTCCTCACGGGGCGGGCAGGTGTGGGAGGCGCGCGGCGGACCCCCGCACGCGGGTAGCGGCGGGGGGGCGGTCCGGACCGAGAGGGTCAGAACACGGAGACGCTGGACTGGGCCAGGTTGTTGTGGACCGTCCAGGTCACCCGGTCGCCGGGCTGCACGTACACCCCGTCCGACACGTAGGCGAGCACCGACCCGATCGGATCGGCGACGAACACGAGGTCGCGCGTCCCGGAGAGCACGCTCCTGGAAAGCGTGAATTCCCGCGTCCCCTGACTGGTGACGAGGCCGAGCGAGAAGCGCTGGCCGCCGGCGAAGACGTACGCGTGGATGTCGGACCAGTTGTAGTTCGTGACCTCCACGACGGCTTCCTCCGGCCGGTCGACTCCCTCCGAGGTCGCGGATCCGCCGGCCGTCGCGCAGGCGGCCGGGACGAGGGCCAACAGCACGAGGAACGGGAGCGTTCGATGAAGTCGGCGCATGATTCCTCCTTCGGGCGTACGGCCCACGCCCTCCTCCCGGACGCCCGGCCGATGCCCCTGGTTCGCCCTCCACACGCCCTCGGATTGACGGCACGTTGAGGGAGCCCGCGATCCTGCGGGCATGGTCCATCTCGATGCGCGCCCCGCGCGTCCCCTCACGCGGCCCGCCGCCACGGCGCCTCGGGCCGCCGGCATCGCCCTGCCGCTGGCCCTCCTCGCGCTGGCCATGGTGTCGCTGCTGGCCGCGGGAGGATTTCTTCTGGCCCGGCTCGAGCTCCGGATCAGCGGCCATCACCGCACCGCCGTCGAGGCGTTCTACGCCGCGGACGGCGCGCTTCGAACCGGATTGAGCGCGCTGTCGGAGGGCCGCCTCCCGCCTGCGGACGGCTTCTACCCCGGTTGGCGTGTCCAGGTCGATGCGCCCCCGCTGCTCGAGCTCCCGGGAGGAGATCGCCTGCTGCGGGTGCGGGCGCGGGCGGAGGCGGCCGAGCTCGGGCCCTTCGCCGCCCGGGAGGTCGGGATCGCGGCGCTGAGCGCCGGACCGGCGGACCCGGCCGCCGCGCTGACCGCGCTGGCGGGGGCGGAGGCGGACGCGGGCGTCCTGATTTCCGGGGAGGACGCCTCCTCTCCAGATTGCCCGCCGCTCGGCGGGGCGGTCGCCGGCGCGCTCGTGCTCGAGGGCGGCGCGGACGGGCTGGGCGGCGCGCTGCTGGCGGGTTCCCCGCCGCTTCTCGAGATCGAGGCGGTCGAGGCGGCGGCCGCCGCGGCCCGCCTCGCCTGGTCGGCGCCGAGCGCGGCCGGCCCGGAAGGTGACGGGGCGCTTCGGGTCCTTTCGGAGAGCCCGACCACGCTCCGGGCGTCGGACTCTGGCGCGGGGCTGCTCTGGGTGGCGGGAGATCTCCGCCTCCAGGCGGGGTTCCGGTGGGAGGGGCTGGTGGTGGCGGGCGGCGGCCTGGACGCCGCCGAGGATGTGGAAATCCGGGGTGGCGCGCTGAGCGGCCTGAGCGCCCTGGCGGGGGAGCGTGCGGGTCCCGCTCGACTCGGGCCGGGGGTCGAGATCCGCCGCGCCTCCTGCGCGGTCGCCGACGCCCTATCCCTGCTCCCAGTCCGGACGGTGGCCCTCCCGGGAAGCTGGACCGAAGCGTTCTGAGCGCGACCGGTCTCAAGCGCCGGGCAGCCCCTCGGACAGCAGGTCGACCATCGCCTCAGGCGCATCGGCGTTCAGCCAGTGGCCGCCCTCCACCCGGTGCAGGCGGACTGGCGCGCCGCCCGCCGCGAGCTCCTCGATGCGACGGGCCTCTTCCGCGGGGATCGCATCGGAGCGGGTCGCCCGGACGATACGGACTTCGAGGCCGTCCGGCGGCGCCTCCAGCACCATCCACAGGTCGCGGCGGTGAAAGTCCGCCAGCAGGGCCTCCATCGCATCCGGATCGAACCGCCACCGGAAGCCTCCGTCGGCGCGCTCCAGATTCGTCGCCATCCACGTCGCCACCGGCCGCTCGAAGCCGCGCTCGACGAGCGCCGAGACGGCCTCGTCCCGGGTCGGGAAGCGCTCCGGAAGCGCCCGTACCGCGCGCAGCATCCGCCCGGCCGTCCCTCCCGGTCGGCCGGCCGAGGGCGACACATCGACCACCCAGAGCTGGCGCAGCCCCGCCGGCGCCCCGCCGGCCCACGCCAGCGCCACCTTGCCGCCGAACGAATGCCCGACGACGGCGCTCGGCCGGAGGCCCGGGTCACGCGCCAGCCGCTCCAGGTCCTCCGCGCAGCGCTCCAGGTCGTGTGGCGGGGGGAGGCCTCGCGATTCGCCGTGCTGCCGCAGGTCGACCAGCACGGCGGCCCACTCGGGACGCCGCTCCGCGAGCCGTCGGGCGACGGTGCCCCAATTCCGGCCGGCCCCGAAGATGCCGTGAAGGAACCAGACGCTCGCGGCGGCGTCCGCCGCGCCGACGCGTTCGTGCGCCAACAGCGGTGCCGCCGAGGGAGCGTCCACCTACCCGCCCTGCTTGAAGGTGCTGTACGGGCCCATGATGCGTTCGATCGCCTCGAGCGTTTTCTCGTCCAGCTCCACCTCCGCCGCGGCGACGTTCTCCTCCACCTGCTCGGGGCGGGTGGCTCCGACGATCGCCGAGCTCACCGTCTCGCGGGACAGGGTCCAGGCGATCGCCAGCTGCGCCACCGTGAGCCCCCGCGGACGGGCCACCTCGTCCCGCAGCCGGGCGACCGCCTCCAGCACCTCCCGGCGGAGCGCCCGCTCCACGAAACGGCCGAGCTTCGGGTGGGCCGCCCGGCTCCCCGACGGCGGGGGCGCGCCCGGCTCGTACTTCCCGGTGAGCACGCCGCCCGCCAGGGGGCTCCACACGATCTGACCGACCCCGAGCTCGCGGCATGCGGGGACCACCTCCTCTTCGATCCGGCGCGCGAGGAGCGAGTACTGGGGCTGATGGCTGGCCAGCGGCCGCAGGCCCCGGGCCTCCTGCATCGCCACGGCGCGACGGATCTGCTCGGCGGACCACTCGCTCACCCCGGTGTAGAGCACCTTTCCCTGGGAGACCAGGTCGTCGAGGGCGCGCAGCGTCTCCTCCAGGGGCACGGCATCATCGAAGCGGTGACACTGGTAGAGATCCAGGTAATCGAGCCCGAGGCGGCGCAGGGACGCGTGACAGCTCTCCATGATGTGCTTGCGCGAGAGCCCGCGGTCGTTCGGGCCCTCTCCGACGGGGAAGTAGACCTTGCTGGCGACCACCAGGTCGGTCCTGGGGATGCCGGCGAGCCAGCGCCCCAGGACCTCCTCCGCGCGGCCGCCGGCGTACACGTCGGCCGTATCGTAGAGGTTCACGCCCGCTTCGTAGGCGCGGGTCGTGCACGCGTGCGCCGTCGCCTCCTCCACGGCTCCGCCGTAGGTGAGCCAGGAGCCGAGGCTGACCGTGCTGACCCGGAGGCCCGTTCGCCCGAGCTGTCGATACTGCATGCGCCTCCGTCCTCGAAGTCCAAGATTCGGGTCGGGTGACTACCGACCGGGAGATGCCGTGGTCAATCCCGAGCTAGACGCGTACCGGCCGGTCGTCTGGCTCGGGAGCGGGCACGCCCAGACGGTCGGCGCCCGGCTGCTGCGGCGCTTGCGGCACGGGGATGGGGACGGCCGCTTCCGCCGAGAGCGCCTGGAGACGCCGGACGGCGACTTCCTGGATCTGGACTGGTACCGCGGGGGACCGACGTCCGGCCCGCTGGTGCTCGTCCTTCACGGGCTCGAAGGCTGCTCCCGCTCCGGCTACGTCCTCGAGGCCTGCCGCGCGCTCGCGAGGGACGGTCTCCGGAGCGTCGCGCTCAACTTCCGCTCCTGCAGCGGTGAGCCGAACCGGCTCCCCCGCTCCTACCACGCCGGGGCCACGGACGACCTGGCGCTCGTCCTCGACCACCTCGCGCGCCGCCGGGCGGAGGCGCGACCGTGCGGGGCGCTCGGATTCTCGCTCGGTGGGAACCTGCTGGCCAAGTACCTCGGAGAGGGAGGCACCCCGGCCCACGACGGCATCGCCGCGGCGGCGGCGATCTCCGTCCCCTTCGATCTCGGGCTCGCGGCCGAACGCATGGAGGGGCCGGCGGGTCGCCTGTACGCGCGCTTCTTCCTGGCTTCGCTTCGGCGGGGGCTGCGGCGGAAGGCCGCTCTCTGCGGCCGCCGGATCGACGTGCGGCGGGGGCTGCGCGCCCGGACGATCCGCGAGTTCGACGAGCGGGTCACCGCCCCCCTGCACGGGTTCCACGGGGCGGCGCACTATTACGCGGTCTGCAGCAGCGGACCCTCCCTCCCCGCGATCCGCACCCCGACCCTGCTCCTGCACGCCCGGGACGACCCGGTCGCGCCGCTGGCCGGGGCCGTGACTGATGCGGTCGCGGGCAACCCGGCGCTCACGGCCGTCTTCACGGATCGGGGAGGCCACGTCGGCTTCGTGGCGGACGGTCCGGCGGGACCGCACCTGTGGGGGGAGAAGCAGGCGGCCCGCTTCCTGGCCGCCCGCCTCTCCACCCCCTCGGATCGCGCCCTCTAGGCCGTCCCGCTCGGGTCAGCTCCGAGGATCAGTTCCGAGCCGCCGTCTCGCCCACCGGCAGCGGGAAGCGCTCGTTCCTCACGTGGCTGCCCGGCACGTCCAGCGGCAGCTCGTCGAACCGCTCGTAGCGCCGCACGTCGATCCACCGGTGGCCGCCCTCGAACAGCAGCGAGTAGCGCCGCTCGTAGAGCACCTGATCGATCGCCGCCTCCTGGCTGTTCAGGTCGACCGGAGGAAGCCCGCCCGACACGGCCCGCACCGTGTTGATGTCCGCCTCGGCCGCCTCGAGGTTTCCGAGGCCGATGTTCGCCTCGGCCCGCAGGAGGAGCAGCTCCTCGTTGCGGAGGATCGGCACGGGCGTGGTGGCCGTGTTGTAGATGTCGAAGCCCACGTCGCACACGGGGAACTGCGACTGCGGCGTGCAGAGCAGCCCGTTGTAGGAGCGGGACACGATCTCGCGCGTCTTCCGCGTGAACCGGTCGTCCGGCACCCCGCCGGCTGTCTCGACATCCACCTCGATCGACGGATGCGCGCGGATGTTCGGGTCGGCGCCGGGCTGGAAGAGGTCGTTCGTCCGGTCGCCCGAGCCGGTGCTGAAGGTGTGGTAGACGCCCAGCTCCATGCTCGCGTTCTCATCCACGAAGGACTGCGCCAGCGCATTCAGCGCCGTCTGGAACTCGGCCTGCTCGCCGAGGAGCGTGGCCCGATAGACGGCCACCCGCGCCCGGACGCCGCGGTTGAACTCGAGGAAGCCCGCCGGCGTGTCGAAGCCGTCGAATCCGCTCGAGAAGCGGAAGGGGAAGCCGCTGGCGGCCTGCAGGTGGGCCGCGGCCTCGTCCAGCAGCTGCGCGATGTGGGCGAACACCTGCGCGCGGTCCGCCTGGGGCGCGGGCTCTCGCGGATCCTCCGTGTCCTGGATCGGACAGCCGCAGCTCTCGTCGCGCGTGTTGACGACCGTCAGGAAGTCGAGCGCCTGCATGGTCTTGGCGAAGCCCCGCAGGCCCTCCTTCTCCCCCGCGTCGATCTCGGCATCCTCGACCTGATCGGTGCCGGTCAGCAAGATGTTCGCGAGCTTGATGTTCGCGTATGGCTGCGACCAGAAGTTCCCACCGAAGGCGGGGCTCGAAGGCTGTAGCGCGCTCCCGAGCATCTCGCTCTCGAAGCGCGGGTCGGCCAGGTCATGGTTGTACGACTCCCGCCCCAGGATCCCGAGCATGGACACCAGGTCGTTCGCGTCCACATGGTAGTCCCGGAATCCGATGATCAGGCCCTGCGCCGCGGTCGCCAGCCCCGAGCGCGTCGGGTTGTTCTGCAACTCGTCCAGGTCCCCGAAGTTCGCGTTCGGTGACGTCAGGTCGCTGCACGCGCCGAGCGCGAGCACCAGCGCGCCGGCGAGCAGCGTCGTCGCGAATCGATGTCTCATGGCAACGGCTCCCTTGTTCGTCGGTGTGATCCCGCTCGGTCGCATCATCTTCGGCACGCTCGGCACGCTCAAAGCGAGACGTCCACGCCGAGCCAGAAGCTGCGGCTCGGCGGGAAGGGGGCGACGTCGATGGACCGCCCCACCTGCTGGTTGCCGAAGTTGCTGACCTCGGGGTCGAGGCCACGATAGTCGGAGATCGTGAACAGGTTGCGGCCGCTGGCCCGGAGGCGGAGGGTCTCGAACATGCCTCCGAAGAGCCGCCCCACCGTTTCCTCGGGCAGGTCGTAGCTGACCGAAATCTCCCTCACCTTGAGGAAGGACGCCAGTTGGGTGTACGGCCGCGAGAAGCCGTTCAGCCAGGCGGCGATCCGCTCGGCGCCGGCGCAGTTCGGGTGGCACTCGTCGCTCGAGAAGTCCGTCCCCACGACCTCGAAGAAACGGTCGTTGGAGCCGAAGTCCGCGCTGTTGAAGGATCCGTCGTACAGGAGCTCCGTCAGGTTGATCACGGACTGCCCCTTCCGCCACTCGGCGAGCCCGAACAGGCGCAGGTTCCCGAAGCTCAGGTCGTTCGAGAACGTCATCGTGAAGTCCGGATCCGAGTTGCCGAGCTTGATGTGTCCCGGCAGGCTCCGGCAGGCCTCGAACGGCTCGCCCGGCCCGGTGCACCGCGGGTCGGTGCCCACGATCTGGGTCAGCGAGCTCCCCTCCTCGATGAAGAAGCCGCCGAGGAAGAGGGCGAACCCGGCGTCCGCCTCGAAGGCGGGCACGTCCAGGCGCGTGACCTCGCTCCGGTTGAGATAGAACGTGGTGCGCGCGACCCAGCTGAAGTCGGGGCCGGTCACCGGGGTCGCGCCCAGCGCGGCCTCGATCCCCCAGTTGCGGAGCTCGCCGCCGTTGAAGATCACATCGCCGAATCCGGTCGAGGGGGCGACCGTCGCCTCGATGATCAGATTGTCCACGTTCTGGACGTAGCCGGTGAGCTCCAGGGTGGCCCGACGGTCCCACGCCGAGAGGTCCACGCCGCCCTCGAACTCGGTCATCCGCTCCGGCTCCAGCGCCTCCCCGCCCCCCACGGTGCCCTCGATCTGGAAGCCGCCGATCCCTTCGATGTTGTTGTCGAGCTCCAGGCTGGTGAACTTCTGGCAGCCCTCGCGCGGATCGCACAGGGGTCGGTTCCCCGTCTGCCCCACGGCGGCGCGGAACTTCACCTCGTCCAGGACGCCGTCCAGCTCCGGGAAGCGATACGAGGCCGCCCCCTTCGGATAGATGAAGAGCTTGTCCGGGTCGCCGTTCGCGGAGCTCTGGTCGAAGCGGAGCATCCCGGTGACGAGCAGCCGCTCGTCGACCAGGATCTCTTCCTGCACGAAGAAGCCGAAGTCCTCGACCTCCGCCTGGTTCTCCCGGATCTGCACCTCGGTGGCGGCGTCCACCTTGTCCTTGCCGCCCGTGATGTCACGCCCGATCAGGCGCGCGATCTGCAGATCGTTGAAGTCGTAGTTCAGCCCGGCCGAGGTCGTCGCGTTGAGCCGGTCGGAGACCTGATAGCGCCAGATCCCGTTCACGTTGACGTTCAACGCCAGGTTGTCGGCCTCGGTGAGCAGCGCCGTCCCCGGCCGTCCGTCGAAATCCTCGAAATGGATCTCGGGCGGCGAGAAGATCCGGTTCTCCTGCGCGAAGAAGTCCACGCCGCCGGTGGTGACCAGATTGACCGAGTGCCGGTCGTTCTCGAACAGCCCGATGTCCACGTTGCCCGAGGCGAGCAGCCGCCACACGTCCTCGTCGTTCGTCATGAGGGCGGCCGTCTGGAGCGGGTTGCTCCCGTTCCCGAGGAAGGGATTGGCGGGGAAAGACCCGTCCTCCCGCTGGCTCAAGTCGACGAAGTTCGGCGTGCCCGGGAACGTCATGTAGTAGCTGGTCTGGCTGTTGTCGTTGTTGGTCAGCCCACGGCCGGCCAGCGAGTGGAGGATGTTCGTGTTGAGGTTGATCGTGGCGCCTCCGAGCGTCGTCTGGAGGTTCGCGCGGGCCGAGTGCTTCTCCAAGCCCGTGTTCGCGATGATCCCCTCCTCGTTCTTCCAGAAGGCCGAGCCGTAGTAGGTCAGGCCGTCCGGAGAGCCGCCGCTCACGCTGGCGGAGAGCTCGTGTGAGAAGTCGTTCCTCCCGCCGAGCTCCTCCTCGTGCTCGAAGACGACCCCGGGCTGGAAGAATTCGGCCGCCGTCGGCCCGAAGGTGCCGACCGCCTCGTCCACGCTGGCGAACGTCCGGAAGCCGAGCGTGTTCGAGAGGTCGGCGACGCCGCCCTCGAAGGTGGCGCGGACCCGCGCCGGCCCCGCCTGGCCCCGACGCGTCGTGATGATCACCACCCCGTTGCTCGCCTTCACCCCGTAGATGGCGGCCGCGGAGGCGCCCTTCAGGACCTCGATGCTCTCGATGTCCTCGACGTTGAGGTCCGCGATCCGGTTCTGGAGGTTGTCCTGCTCCAAGGAGGGGTTCGAGCCGCCGGCGGCGTTCGTGATCTCGTTGGCGTTGCTCGGGATCGCCACGTTGCTCACCACCACGCCGTCCACCACGTAGAGCGGCTCGGCGCTCGCGTTCACGGACGAGGAGCCCCGGATGTTGAGCTGGAGCCCGCCGCCCGGAGCGCCGCTGTTGCTGGCCACCACCGCGCCCGTGATCCGGCCCTGCAGCGCCCTGTCCAGGGTCTGCTGGGGCAGCTCCTCGAGCTGCTCGCCGGCGATCGTCTCGACCGGGTTCGCCAGGTTCTGCCGGCGGACCTCGGTCGCGCGACCGGTCACCACCAGCTCCTCGACCCGAAGCCGGTCCAGGGCGAGCCGGACGGTCACCGTCTCCTGGTCCGCCGGAACGTCCACTTCCCAGGCGAGGTACCCGATCCGCTGGACCCGCAGCCGGACCGCGCCGGCGGGCACGTCGGTGAGGACGAAGCTTCCGCTCTCATCGCCGACCGTCCCGATCTGGGTCCCCACGACCGATACTTGCGGGAAGTCGACCGGCCGGTTGGTGAGGTCCTCGAGGACCGTGCCCCGGATCGTGCGCTCCTGGGCAGCGAGGTCCGGCGCGGTCGCCGTGAAGGCGAGCCACAGGGAGAATGCCGCGAGCAGACCAAGCCTGTACCTCATGTGCCGCTCCTTGGAAGGAAGGGTGGAACAGCGCTGTCGGAATACGAAGACGTTTCCGCAGGACATTTTATGACAGCAGACTTCCGGGGACGAAGCCGCGGACTTCGACGGCCGGACGCGGGCGTGACGTGGCTCGCCGTAGCTCGCCGTAGGAAGCCTCCGCGTGATCGGCACGACGGTCGTCCGCTCGCGGAATGGTCGCGGGCGGGACATCCTCGGGCCCGAACCTTCGGCGGACGGGCCGGCGTGCCGTGCATTCAGGAGTCGGCAAAATTTGACCCGGACGGCGGGTGGGACGCAAGGGACGGAGGAGTTTCGGGGATGAGCGGTCGCGGGCGGTACGAATGAGCGCGGGAAGCGCCGGTGAGGCGCCGGCGGACCTCCTGGATCGGCTGTTCCCGGCCGGGCGGCCGCCGGAGCTGGGGGAACGCGCGGCCGACCTGGCCGTGGCGGCCGAGTGCGCCCTGCGGGGGGGAGCCCGGGTGCGGGAGCTCTACGGCCGGGAGGCGGTCGGCCTCCGGCGGAAGTCCGGCGGAAGCCCGGTCACCCGGGCCGACCACGCCGCCAACGCCGCGATCCTGGAGCTGCTGCGGGCGCGGCGCCCCGAGGACCCGGTCCTCAGCGAGGAGTCGGAGGCCCCGCCGGCGGGAGGGGGCGCCCGACTCTGGGTGGTGGACCCGCTGGACGGGACCAAGGAGTTCCTCGCCAGGAACGGCGAGTTCAGCATCATGGTGGGGCTCGCCGTCGGCGGCGCCGCGGTGCTCGGCGCCGTGTACCGGCCGGACCCCGGCGTCCTCTACCTCGGGGTGGTCGGAAGGGGCGCCTGGCGTGTGGCGTCCCCACGACAGGCGGCCCCCGCCCGGGCCTTGCGGGTGCGGGAGGACGTCCCGCGTCCCCTGCGCTTCGCGCGCTCCCGGTCGCACGGAGACCCGACCCTGGACCGGCTTCAGCAGGCGCTCGGGGAGGTGGATGTGGTGCGGAGCGGCTCCGTCGGAATAAAGTGTGCTTTGATCGCGGACGGTCGTGCCGACGCCTACGTCCATCCGGTCCCGTACCTGAAGGAGTGGGACACCTGCGCGCCGGAGGCGGTGCTCCGGGGAGCCGGGGGGCGCGTCACCGACTGCTCCGGCCGGCCGCTGTCGTACGGCAAGGGGCGTCCGGAGCAGCCGGGCGGCATCTTCGCGGCCACCCCGCCCGCCTGGGAGCGGATGGCACCGCTCGTGCGAGAGGTGGCCCCGGCGCCGCCCGGGAGCGGCGGCGCGACGGAGGGCCCGGCGGACGAGGGAACGGAATCGTGAGCGAAGGCGGGAGGGGGGACATGCCCGATCGGGAGAGCGGGACGGAGCGGGACGGAGCGGGACCAGCGGAGGCCGTCCGGCCGAGGCCGGCCGGATCACGCAAATCCGAGAACGTGGTCTGGCAGCCCACCCTGGTGGACCGCGCCGAGCGCGAACGGCGCCGGGGGCACCGGGGGGTGGTGCTGTGGTTCACCGGCCTCTCGGCCGCCGGGAAGAGCACCCTGGCCCGCCAGGTGGAGAAGCGCCTGTTCGAGGAGGGCTACTTTACCTACGTGCTGGACGGCGACAACGTCCGGCACGGCCTGAACGGGGATCTCGGCTTCACGGCGGAGGACCGGGCCGAGAACATCCGGCGCGTCGGCGAGGTGGCGAAGCTGTTCGCCGAGGCCGGCGCGATCGTGCTCACCGCCTTCATCTCGCCCTACCGGCGCGACCGCCGCCGGATCCGGGAGCTGATGAGCCGGGAGAGCGACTTCGTGGAGATCTTCGTCTCCTGCCCGCTCGAGGTCTGTGAGCGGCGCGACCCGAAGGGGCTCTACCGGCGGGCCCGGGCCGGGGAGATCCGCAACTTCACCGGCATCGATGATCCGTACGAGGCGCCGGAGCGCCCGGAGCTGGTGGTCGAGACCCATACCGAGGACGTGGAAGCCTGCGTGCAGCGGGTGATCGACTTCCTGCGCTCGGGCGGCTACATCCGGAGACGGCCGCTGCGCGCCGCGTCCGCCCCGTGAGGGGGACGACGACCGGCGCCCCCCGCGGTCTCGAGGACACCGGTTCTTCCGCCGCCGGGGCCGAGGGCCTCGGGGGGGGCGAGGCCCGGGATCCTGGAGGAGCCGAGGCCCGGGATCCTGGAGGAGCCGAGGCCCGGGGTCCTGGAGGCGCCGGGGCCGGCGCGCCCGGGGCGGAGCGGGTGCCGGGACCGATCGCCCCGTATGGGGGCCGCCTGGTGGACCGCACCGCCTCGACCGAGGAGGCCGCGCGTCTCCGCGCGGACGCGGCGGGGCTCCCGCGCGTCCCGCTCTCCTCCCGGACACTGAGCGACCTCCACCTGATCGCCAACGGCGCCCTCTCGCCGCTGGATGGCTTCATGGATGCCGAGGCGTGGGAGAGCGTGGTCGAGGAGATCCGGCTGCCGGAGAGCCTCCCCTGGGCGATCCCGATCGTCCTCCCGGCCGAGGAGGAGACCGCCGACCGCGCGCGCGCCGCCGGCGCAGCGGCGCTGGTGGCGCCCGACGGGGAGGTGGCCGGCGTACTGGAGGTCACCGGCGCGTTCCGGCGCGACCCGGAGCGCGAGGCGGACCGCGTGTACCGGACCACCGACGGGGCGCACCCGGGGGTGGCGGCGCTCCGCGCGGAGCCCGAGACCTGCCTCGCCGGGCCGGTCCGCTACCTGTACGCCGCGGATATCTCGGGCTTTCCGGCCGAGAACCTGCCGCCGGCCGAGACGCGGCGCCGCTTCGAGGCGCGCGGCTGGCGTACGGCGGTGGCCTTCCAGACGCGGAACCCGATCCACCGCGCGCACGAGTATCTGCAGAAGTGCGCGCTCGAGCTGGTGGACGGCCTCCTGGTGCACCCGCTCGTCGGTGACACGAAGGACGACGACGTCCCGGCCGACGTCCGCATGGAATGCTACCGGACGATCCTGTCCAGGTACTATCCGGCGGACCGGGTGCTGCTGTCGGTCCTTCCGGCCGCCATGCGCTACGCCGGACCGCGGGAGGCGGTGCACCACGCCATCATGCGGCGCAACTACGGCTGCACGCACTTCATCGTGGGCCGCGACCACGCGGGAGTGGGCGACTACTACGGGACCTACGACGCGCAGCGCATCTTCGATCAGCTGGACGCGGACGCGCTCGGGATCCGCCCCATGCGGTTCGAGCACGCGTTCTGGTGCACGGTGACCGGGCAGATGGCCACCGCCCGGACCTCCCCGTCGCGGCCCGAGGAGCGGGTCTTCCTCTCGGGCACCCGGGTCCGGCGGATGCTCGAGCGCGGAGAGCGTCCCCCTCCCGAGTTCACCCGGGCCGAGGTGGCGGACATCCTGCTGCGCGCCTACCGCGACGGCGCCTGAGGAGGCGCCCGTGCGGACTCGCGGGACGTCCGCTCCATCGGCCGTCCTCGTCCCGGGCGCTCTCGTCGCCCTCGGCGCGGCCCTCCTGCCCTTCGCGATCGGCTGCGGCTCCGGCACGGCCGCGCCGGGTCCGGACCCGACGCCGACCGACCTGGCCGTCGAGGTGGTGGCCGAAGGCCTCTCCAACCCGCTGCACCTGACGGCCCCGCCGGACGACCCGCGACTCTTCGTGGTGGAGCAGCCGGGCCGCATCCGCATCATCGCGGACGGACGGCTCCTGGAGGAGCCCTTCCTCGACCTCACGAACCGGGTGCGGAGCGGGGGCGAGCGGGGGCTCCTCGGCCTCGCCTTCCACCCGGACTACGCTTCCAACGGCCGCTTCTTCGTGAACTACACGGACGAGAACGGGGACACGCGGATCGAGGAGTACCGGGTCTCGCAGGACCCCGACCGGGCGGATCCGGCCGGCGCCCGGCTGCTGCTGGAGGTCGAGCAGCCGTTCCCCAACCACAACGGCGGCCTGGTGGTCTTCGGGCCCGACGGCATGCTGTACGTGGGGCTGGGCGACGGCGGGGGGGCCGGCGATCCGGAGGGGAACGGGCAGGACACGGGCACGCTGCTCGGAAGCTTGCTTCGCCTCGACGTGGACGGCGCCGAGCCGTACGCGATCCCGCCGGACAACCCGTTCGCCGACGACCCGCCCGGGCGCCCCGAGCTGTGGGCGTGGGGCCTGCGGAACCCGTGGCGCTTCTCGTTCGACCCCGCGGAGGGCACGTTGTACGTCGCGGACGTGGGGCAGAACCGGTACGAGGAGGTGAACGCCGTCCCGGCCGCCGCCGCCGGGCTCGACTACGGCTGGAACATCATGGAGGGCCGGCACTGCTTCGCGGAGCCGGACTGCGACCCGACGGGGCTGGTCCTGCCGGTTCTGGAGTACGAGCACCCGGAGGGCTGCTCGGTCACCGGCGGGCACGTCTACCGGGGCGACGCGCTTCCCGAGGTCATCGGCCACTACTTCTACTCCGACTTCTGCGGCGGCTGGCTGCGCAGCTTCCGCCTGGAGGACGGCGAGGCGGTCGAGCGGCGGGAGTGGGAGGTCGGGGAGCTCGGTCAGGTCCTCTCCTTCGGCGAGGACGCTGACCGCGAGCTCTACATCCTCTCGGCGAACGGGCGCGTGTACCGCCTGGTGGAAGGCGCAGCGGACGCCTCCTAGGCCCCCCGGCGGCCGGACGGTGGGCGCGCTACAGGTGGATCGTCCCCTCCAGATAGAGGACGCACCGCCCCGCGATCAGCACCCGCTCGCCCCGGTCCGCGCACAGCAGCTCCCCGCCGCGGGCGGAGAGCTGCCGGGCCTGCAGCGGCTCCGTCTTCCCGAGCCGGGCGGACCAGTAGGGCACCAGTGTGGCGTGGGCGGAGCCGGTCACCGGATCCTCCGGGACGCCCAGCGTGGGGGCGAAGAAGCGGGACACGAAGTCCGACGAGACGCCCGGTGCGGTCACGATCACCCCCAGCCGATCGATCGCCCGGAGCCGCGAGAAGTCCGGCTTCAGACGGCGGACCGTCTCCTCGTCCGCGTACACGACGAGGTAGTCCCGCTGGGCGGCCAGGACCTCCTCCGGCTCCATTCCGAGGCCCTCGACCAGCGCCTTGGGCGGTTCCACCGGCGAGGCCGGGCGAGCGGGAAAGTCCATGGCGAGCCGCTCCCCGTCGCTCCGCACCTCCAGCCGACCGCTGCGGGTCTCGAACCGGATCGCGTCCCGCTCGGGGTCGAGGCGCTTCAGCAGCACCCAGGCCGAGGCCAGGGTGGCGTGCCCGCACAGGTCGACCTCGGCGGCCGGCGTGAACCAGCGGAGGCGGTAGGCGGAATCCTCCCGGACGAAGTAGGCCGTCTCCGACAGGTTGTTCTCCGCGGCGATGGCCTGCAGCCGGTCCTCCTCCAACCAGCGCTCCAGGGGCACCACGGCGGCCGGGTTCCCTCCGAAGAGCTCGGAGGTGAACGCGTCCACCTGGAAGATCGGAAGCTCCACGGACCGCCCTCCCTGGTTCCGTAGCGGGGAGCGGGCGCCGAGCGGCGCGCCGCGTCGGCCCCTCGCTCAGTCGGCCGGCGTCGCCAGCGACCGCCGGACCTCCTCCGGCACCGGCGTGGGCCGGCCGTCCTGCCCCAACCACACGACCACGACCCGGGCCTCCGCCACGACCTCCGGCTCCGAGCCGTCCTCCGCCCGCGCGCGCCCTTCCCCGCTGCGCGCGCCGGCGCCGGGCGCCGCGCGCTCCAGGGAATGGGCGAGGGTCAGGCTCGTCCGCCCGATGCCCTCCACCCGGGTCAGGACCACGACCTCGTCGCCGAAGCGGACCTCGCGCCGATAGTCGATCTCGATCCGCACGACGTGGGTCATCCAGCGGCGGGCGATCAGCGCCTCCAGCGACCAGCCGATCCGCTCGAACGCCTCGAGCCGCGCCTGCTCCAGCCAGTTGAGGAACACGGCGTTGTTCACGTGGCCGAGCATGTCCAACTCGTAGCTGCGGACCCGGACGCGCGTGATGAAGCGTCGCTCCATGGCCGCCGTCAGGGCTCCGTGGCTTCCTCGGCCTCCCTCAGTGACGCTCTCCGTGGACGGCCAGGTGGCCGGGATAGCGCCGCATGGCCACCGCGATCGCCTCCGTCATGTCCCGCGCGCGTACCGACGCGATCTGGACGGCTGGCGATCCGTCCGTCCCGCCCGCCCCGCTGCGCACGTCGATCAGCTTCACCGCGTAGTAGCCGAGCCCCCGCTTCCCCGCCTCCATCGCTTCCTCCCGTCCCGTCGATCCACCGCCCCTTCGCTCGCCATTCTCGCGCTCCCGGTCGCTCCTCCCCCGGTCGACGGCGGAAGGGCTCCGATCGCGGCGCGCGGCGAAGGTCTCCGCCCTGAAACCGAGCGCCCCGGGCTCCCGAAGTAAAGCCCTCGGCGCGAAGAACGCCTGGCAAGCAAGAGTTGACTGGCAGAAGGCTTGCGGTTCTTGCCGCCGGCCGCGCCGACGTGCGGGCGCAGGGGAGCGGGACCGGGAATGGGCCCGGCACCCCCCCGGGTGAACGAGTCGAACGGCGCATCCAGCGGCGCATTCCACGAACCCCAGAAACCACCGAACGGAAGGGACGGATCCAAATGGCGCGACAGGAATCGACCAGGAACAGGACGGTGCTTTCGGCCTCCACGCTGATCGGCGACGACGTCCGCAACCCGGCCGGAGAGGACCTCGGCAAGCTCGAGGAGATCATGGTCGACACGAGCTCCGGGCGGGTGGCCTACGCCGTGCTCTCCTTCGGAGGCTTCCTCGGCATGGGGGACAAGCTGTTCGCGATCCCGTGGGAGGCGCTGCAGGTCGACAAGGAGCACGAGGCGTTCGTCCTCAACGTGGACCGGGAGTCGCTCGAGGAGGCGCCCGGCTTCGACAAGAACAACTGGCCGGAGTTCGCCGATCGGACCTGGGGTGCCCAGATCTACAGCTACTACGGCTACGATCCCTACTGGGAGTAAACGACGCCGCCGGGAGCGACCCGCTTCCGGAAAGCGTGGACAGGCCGGCGGCTCCGCTCGCGCGGGGCGCCGGCCTTCGCGCGTTCGCCCAGCCCTTGCGCGTTCGGGCCCCGGCGCGGCACCGCGCCGCTTGCGCGGCTCTGGAGGAGCGGCGAAGGATGGATCGAGCCGATCCCGAGATCTTGCCCGAATCCCCGAGGCGACCGAATGGCGCGGAACTGCTGGCTGGTGAAGACGGAACCGGGCACCTATTCCATCGCGGATCTGGAGCGGGATGGGGTCACCGAGTGGTCGGGGGTCCGGAACTACCTGGCGCGGAACTACATGCGGGATGAGATGCGTGCCGGCGACCCGGTGCTGGTCTACCATTCTAGCACCTCCATCCTCGGCGTGTACGGGCTGGCCGAGGTGAAGGGAGAGCCCCACCCCGACTCGACCCAGTTCGACGCCGAGAGCCCGTACCACGACCCGGATTCGGACCCGGACGACCCGACGTGGTGGTGCGTGGATCTGCGCCACGTACAGACCTTCGAGGCGCCGGTCACCCGGGAGGCGATGAAGCAGCGCGCCGCCCTGGCCGACATGAAGGTGCTGCAGCGGGGCGTCCGCCACTCCGTCCTGCCCGTGGCGCCCGAGGAGTACGAGGAGGTCCGGAGGCTGGCGGGGGTCTGAGCGCCGCTCCCCCGAAGGACCGTCCCCCCGGAGCCGGCTGTGCCGAGCGCCCCGGACGACCTCGGGCCGAAGCCGCCCTCACGGAGCGCGTGGGGTGCCGCTTCGCCGGAGGGGCTCCGCGGCCGGCGCGCGCGGGGCCTCCCTCTCGTCCACCATGAAGCGTACGAGGTGGACATCGGGCCGCACGTGTTCCCCACCGCCAAGTACCGGCTCGTGAGGGAACGCCTGCTCTCCGACGGGACGGCCCGAGCGGGCGACCTCCGCCGGCCGGAGCCCGCGACGGACGAGGACCTCCTTCGGGTCCACACGCGGCGATGGGTCCGGGCGCTGAAGGAGGGGCGGCTCACCGCGAGGGAGCGCTTGCTCCTTGAGGTGCCCTACTCGGAGGCGCTGGTGCGCGCCTCCTGGCTGTGCGCCGGGGGCGCGATCCTCACCGCGCGGCTCGCCCTGGAGGTCGGAGGCGCCGTCCACCTGGGCGGCGGCTTCCACCACGCCTTCCCGGACCACGGCGAGGGCTTCTGCGCGGTGAACGACGTGGCGGTCGCCGTCCGGGCGCTCCAGGCGACCGGCGAGGCGCCACGCGCCCTGATCGTCGACCTGGACGTGCACCACGGGAACGGGACCGCGGCCAGCTTCGCCGCCGACCCCACGGTCTTCACCTTCTCGATGCACCAGGAGCGGAACTATCCGGCCGTGAAGCCCCCCTCCGACCTGGACGTCGGGCTGCCCGACGGGATCGGGGACGAGGACTACCTGGCCCTCCTTGCGCCGAACCTGACCGAGGCCCTGAAGCGGTCCGAGCCCGACGTGGCCTGGTTCCTGGCCGGGGCCGATCCGTACCGCGAGGACCAACTGGGCGGGCTAGGGCTCTCGCTGGAGGGACTGCGGCATCGGGACGAGGCGGTGCTCGGCGCGCTCGCCGGGCGAGGCGTCCCGGCGGCCACCTGCCTGGCGGGCGGCTACGCGCTGCGGCGGGAGGACACGATCGCGATCCACTGCGCGACCGTCCGCGCCGCCGCCGCCGCCCTCGGTTAGGCGAGGCGAGGCGGCGGCCGCACCGAGACGCGCGACCACTGTTCGGGCGCCTCGCGCCACTCCCGCTCCAGCGCGGCCTCGTCCCCGTACGGGCCCCCGCCGATCTCGCGGAAGGCGATGTGGTGGTCCCTCGCCTCCCGGAACGGGAAGGGATCCACGTGGAGGACGCCGTCCTCCCGCCAATCCAGCCGAAGCGCGCCGCCTCGTGGCAGCGTCAGCCGTCGTGCCTCGCGGACCCACCCCGGCTGCGCCTCCGCCACGGCGGACGGCGGAGCCAGACAGACGAAGAGGGAGAAGCGGTCGAACAGCCGCACGTACTCCAGGTCGCGATCGATCGCCGGCTCGTCGGCCTCTTCCAGCTCGAGGCGCCGCCGGAGCGCGCGCCGGCGCTCGGCCTCTCCCCGGAGGAAGTCCTCCGCTTCCCGGACGTCCGGGAAGGAGGTGTAGTGCAGGCTGCCGAGGAGCGCGCCGTAGGGGTGGAGCGCCTCCATGCGGTCGAGCCCGCGTCGATAGGCGTCTACCTTCCGGGGCGGCGGAAGGGCGTGGAAGGGACACGGCTCGCCGCGGTCCGGATCCAGGGCCGGCGCCGTGTCGAGCTCCAGCCACGCCACGTCGTGCAGGGCGACGGCGAGCACCAGCGAGAAGTCGAGCGGATCGGGCTCCCGGCCGGGACCGCACCAGGCCGCGGCGAGCTCGCCCGCCAGGAGCGCGTGATCGTGCTGCCGAATGAGACGGAACCGACCGTCGCGTCGACGCTGAACGAGCATGGAACGCCGCCTCCTCCCCAGGGGACGCTCGCGCGGGCCGGTGGGCGGCCGGGGGCCTTCCCCGCACCGCCAATGTTCCGGGCGGGCGGCCCGCGGACCAGACCCCCTCCACCTCGCCGGCCCCCGGACGGCCCGCGCCGGCGCCTGGACAGCCCACGCCGGCGAACCCGGCCACCCCGGCTCGGCTTTACAGGCCCGGTCCGCGCCCGTACATCTCCAGCGCTGCCGCGTCGGCGCGTCGCGGGCGCGGTGACGCCGAACGCTCGCCCCCATCCCGGGAGGACGCCGCATGTGGATCGCCCTGCTCGTCGTCCTGCTGCTCCTCGTCTCCGTCATCGCCCTGTACAACTCGCTGGTCCGGCTCAGGGTGCGGGCCGACAACGCCTGGGCCGACATCGACGTGCAGCTCAAGCGCCGCTACGACCTCATCCCGAACCTGGTCGAGACGGTGAAGGGGTACGCCGGCCACGAGCGGGAGACGCTCGAGGCGGTGATCCAGGCGCGGAACCGGGCCATGAGCGTCGAGGGCCCGGCCGCCAAGGCGGAGGCGGAGGGCTTCCTGACCAACGCCCTGCGCCAGCTCTTCGCGCTCTCCGAGGCGTATCCCCAGCTCCGCGCGGTGGAGAGCTTCACCCACCTCCAGAGCACCCTGAACCGGATCGAGGAGGCGATCCAGGACGCGCGGCGCTACTACAACGCGGTCGTTCGCGACTACAACACGCGGATCCATCAGTTTCCGGCCAACCTGTTGGCCGGGACGTTCGGCTTCCAGCCGCGGGAGTTCTTCGCCCTCACGGACGAGGAGGAGCGCGAGGCCCCGCGGGTGAGCTTCGGCGGCGGGTCGGAGCAGGCGTGAGCGTCGGGGCGCGCCCCCGGCGGCGCCCGGGCGCGGTTCTCCGGGTCCGTGGCCGTCCACCCCGCAGCCTCCGCAGCCGACTTCCTTCGGCGGCGGTCGGGGCGGCGGCCCTTTCCCTCTTCGTCGCGCCGGAGTCGGCGTCCTCGCCGCCGGGCGGCTCCTCCGCGGTCGCGGCGGACGCGCCCGCGGCGCAGGCCCGCTCCTGGGTCGTGGAGGGCTTCGACGCCGACATCGTCGTCCTGGAGCGGGGCGAGGTGGTGGTCACCGAGACGATCGCCCTCCGCTTCCGCGGGTCGTTCAACGGAATCGTACGCCTGATCCCGATCGAGTACCGGACGCCGCGCGGCGGGTTCGAGTACGACCTGCGGCTCACGGTGGAGGAGGTGACGGACGCCGGCGGCACCCGCCTCCGGCACGAGATCGGCCGCGAGCGGCACTATCGCTCGATCAAGGTCTGGATCCCCGGAGCGGAGGACGCGACCCGGACGATCGCGCTCCGCTACCGGGTCGAGCGCGGCCTGCGCTTCCACGACGAGTACGACGAGCTCTACTGGAACGTGACCGGGGACGAGTGGCCGGTGCCAATCGAGCGGGCCCGCGCCCGGGTGCATCTGCCCGAGGGGGTCACGGGCGTGCGGGCCACCGCGTTCACCGGACCCTATGGGGCGACGGGGCGGGAGGCGGCGGTGGAGGTGGACGGCCGCCACATCCTGGTGCGCGCCACGCGTCCCCTCGACATGTGGGAGGGCCTCACGCTCGGGGTGGCCTGGGATCCGGGCGTCGTGGACCGTCCCACGACCCTGGACGCCGTGGGCTGGTTCCTGCAGGCGAACTGGCTGCTTCTCCTCCCCTTCCTGGCGCTCGGCGGCATGCTCCGCCATTGGCGCCAGCGCGGCCGGGACCCGGAGATCGGGTCGGTCGCGGCCGAGTACGGGCCCCCCGACGGCCTCACGCCCGGCGAAGTCGGCGTGGTGATCGACGACGCCCCGGACCTGCGTGACGTGACCGCCACCGTGGTGGACCTGGCCGTGCGGGGACACCTCCGGATCGAGGAGCTCGAGGAGAAGAAGCTCCTCGGCCTTCTCACGGACCGGGACTACCGCCTGGAGCGCCGGACACCGGCGGAAGCCTGGCAGGAGCTCCTGCCGCACGAGCGTGCGCTGCTGCGCGCGCTGTTCGACGGCGGCGGACGGGCCTCCGTCCGCATCTCGGATCTCGAGAACGAGTTCTACGAGGACCTGCCCGACATCCGGGATCGGCTGCTCGACAGCCTGCTTCGGCACGGCGTCTACGAGCGGCGGCCGGACCGGGTGAAGGCCGTCTACCTGGGCCTCGGCGTCCTGGCCGCGGCGCTGATCGCGGTTCCGGGCCTCGCGGGCGCCGAGCGTCTCGGCCTCGCGCGCGCCACGGTCATCGTGGCCGCACTCGCCACCGGGGCCGTGATCGCCGGGCTCGGTCGGTGGATGCCCGTGCGCACCGCCGCCGGCGCCAGGATGGTCCGCAAGGTGCGCGGGTTCGAGGAGTTCCTGCGGCGGGTGGAGAGCGATCGTTTCCGGCGTATGATCACCGGCCCCGAGATGTTCGAGAAGTACCTCCCCTTCGCGATGGCGCTGGGCGTGGAGGGCAAGTGGGCCGCCGCCTTCGACGACCTCTACCGCGAACCGCCGGAGTGGTATCGCGGCGGGGACGCGCGGGGCTTCCGGGCGCGCGTCTTCGCGGCGGACCTCGGCCGCATGAGCGCGCGTACCGCCTCGGCCATGGCCTCGCGCCCGCGAAGCTCCGGCGGCTCGAGCTTCGGCGGAGGAGGGGGCGGCGGCTTCTCCGGAGGGGGCTTCGGCGGCGGCGGAGGGCGCGCGTTCTGACCGTCCGGCGCGCCACGCGGCCGGACAGCAGATCGCCACAGCGGGTGCAGAACGCGAGCGAAGGCCTCGCGCATGCCCCGGCCGTCCAGGCCATGCTCCGCGGCGTCTCGGCCCGGCCCCCGCCCGCCTCGAGGGACTCGACCTGCCGCGCCACCCCCCCGGGGCTGGCTCGACTCGGCATTCGATGCGTGCCCCCGAACCATTTTGTCACTCAGTATAAGCTCTGTATTATCAACATCGTATGTTGTGTAACTTGAAGTCTGTTGTAAGATCAAGGCCGGCGAGCGGGCCGGCGGGGGACCCCGCGGCCACCCTCCGAGCCGCCCGTCGCATCGGCTCGGCGCCCGTCCGCGCGCGTCGCTCGCCCGGGGCTGGCAAGCAGATTGAAACGGGTGGGGCGAGATCTTCTGATCGAACGCGGACGCGGTGGTCGGAGGAGCATGGGCAATCTGACGGATCTGACGGCGCTTTACGATGCGACGCGGCGGATCGGGCTGAGCGACAGCCTCGACCAGCTCCTGGAGACGGTGCTCGACCAGGCCCAGGAGCTGATCGGCTTCGACCACTGCGCCCTGATGCTGTACGAGCCGGAGACGGAGCGGCTGTCGGTCCGCCGCGCCCGTGGCTACGGTGAGCGGGTCGCCGAGGTCATGAAGATCAGCCTCAAGCGGGGCGAGGGTCTCTCGGGTTGGGCGGTCGAGCATCGGCAGGCGGTCCGGGTGGACGACGTGCGGGAGGACCCGCGCTACGTGGCCGGGCTCGCGGCCTGCCGCTCCAATCTCGCCGTGCCCCTGGTCGTGGCCAACGAGGTCGCCGGCGTCATCAACGTGGAATCCGACCGCTGCGCCGCGTTCACCGTGGAGCACGAGAAGCTCCTCACCGTGCTCGGGTCCCAGGCGGCGCTCGCCATTCTGGCGGCGCGGGCGCGCGAGCGGCTCCAGCAGCGGATCGAGCAGCTGAACGCCCTGTACCGGATCAGCCAGCTGGCCGCCGGACAGGACGAGCTGGACCAGACGCTCGCCGCCATCCTCGAGATCGCCCAGGAGCTGATTCCGGACGGAGACGTCGCCGTCCTCCTGCTCGACGAGCGGAGCCGCTCGCTGATCGTGCGCGCCGCCCGCGGCTACACGGAGGGCGTCGACCGGCTCCGAATCCCGCTGGGTCAGGGGATCACGGGGCGCTGCGCCCAGACCGAAGCGGTGATCGTCGTGCCCGACGTGCACCTCGAGCCCGGCTACATCCCCGGGGTGGAGGGCGCCCGGAGCGAGATCGCCCTGCCGCTCAAGGTGGAGGGGCGCGTCATCGGGGTCCTGAACGCGGAATCCCGGACCCCCGAGGCGTACTCGGAGGACCACGTCCGGACCCTGCGGGTCATCGCCCAGCAGGCGGCGGTCGTGATCCGAGCGGCGCAGCTCCACGATGAGGCCCGGCAGCTGGCGATCACGGATCCGCTTACCGGGCTGCACAACCGGCGCTACTTCGTGGAGAAGCTGGAGGAGCACCTCCGGCGGGCGCTCCGCTACAGCCATCCGCTCGCCCTCATCCTGCTCGACAGCGACCACCTGAAGTCGATCAACGACGGGCACGGCCACCTGTCGGGCGACCGGGCGCTGCAGGCGGTGGCGGAGGTGCTGCGCGGCACCCTGCGCGAGACGGACGAGCTGGCGCGTATCGGCGGCGACGAGTTCGCCGCCCTCCTGCTCGAGACCGAGGACGACCGGGCGATGGCGGTGGCGTCCCGGCTCCGCGAGAGGGTCGACGCGCTGAGCCTGACCAGCGACGCCGGACGGCCGCTCGGGCTCACCGTGTCGGCCGGGATCGCGCTGTTCCCGGAGCACGGGATGGACGGCCGCTCGCTCCTCCGGGAGGCGGACCAGGCGCTCTACCGCGCCAAGCACAACGGGCGGAACAGCATCGCCATGGCCGGCGGCGATGACTCCTCGCCCCGGCGACCCGACGCGGACGCCCCGGACGGGCCCGACGACCGGGTGCGGGACCTGACCCTGCGCGGCCTGGGCTGACCCGGCTCGGGCACACCGAACGCCGCGCGCTCACGCACCTTCCTTCCCTCTCGCCCGTATATTCACCCGGATGCGAAGCACGCGGGCTTCCGGTGGGCGTCGAGCCCGCCGGGAGCGCCGCGCCGACCGAGCGATCGCCGCCGGCCACGGCCGGCGGCACGGCCCCGGCGATCGAGGAGGACACGTGGCGACCACACGTCTCGCGCAGAAGGAGTGCGTACCCTGCAAGGGCGGCGTGCCGCCGCTCGAGGGAGAGCCGCTGCGGGAGCTTCAGCGGGAACTGAACGCCGACTGGAAGGTGGTGGACGAGCACCACCTGGAGAAGCGCTTCGAGTTCCCCGACTTCCGCACGGCGCTGGACTTCACCGTGAAGGTCGGAAAGCTGGCGGAGCAGCAGGGCCACCATCCCGACCTGCACCTCTCGTGGGGTGAGGTCCGGGTCGAGATCTGGACGCACAAGATCGAGGGACTCACGGAAAGCGACTTCGTGCTGGCGGCCAAGATCGAGGAGCTCTGAGCCCTCTCCCGGAGGGGCTGCGGATCGCCCTCCTCGACTCGTGGCACACGGACCCCGGCCGCGGCAGCGGCTCCGCGGTCGCCGTCGCCGGTCTGGCCGCGGGACTGGAGGGGGCCGGGCACCGGGTGTGGCGCCTCCGCCCCTCGCGGAGCCCTTTGCCGCTGGCGCTCAGGCGGCTCTCCTACAACTTGGCGCTCCCGGTCCGCCTGCCGAGGGAGCGGCTCGACCTGATCATCGGCGTGGACCTGGACGGCTTCCTGCTCCGGCGGCGCGCCGGCCCGCCCCGGGTCGTGGCCCTGAAGGGGGTGGCGGCGGACGAGGCGCGCTTCGAAGGGCCGCTGGCGGCGGCCCGGTTGCGGGCGCGCGCGCGGTTCGAGGCCGGAAACGCCCGCCGGGCCGACCGGGTCATCGTCCCGAGCCGGTATAGCCGCCGTGTCGTCCTGGAGCGGTACGGCCTTCCGCCGGAGCGGGTCCGGGTGGTGCCGGAAGGCGTCGACCCCGACTTCTGGGGCGGGGGCGCCGGGCCAGGAGCTCCGGAGAGACGCGGCGCGGCGGACGGGAGGGGCGCCGCGGCGCCGCGCGGCGAGGGCCGCCCCCCCACCATCCTCTCCGTGGCCCGGCAGTATCCGCGCAAGAACACCGCCGCCCTCCTGCGCGCCCTGCCCGGCGTCCTCCGCGCCGTGCCGGAGACCCGCCTGCGGGTGGTCGGAGGCGGACCGGAGCTTCCCCGCCTCCGCCGCCTGGCTCGGCGGCTCGGGGTCAGCGGCGCCGTCCGCTTCCTCGGGACGCTCCCCTCCGCGGAGGCCGTGCGGGCCGAGCACCGGCGGGCGGACGTCTTCTGCCTGCCGAGCTTGCAGGAGGGCTTCGGAATCGCCTTCCTCGAGGCGATGGCGTCGGGGCTCCCGGTGGTGGCGCTCCGCGCGGCTGCGGTGCCGGAGGTGGTGCCGCACGGGCGCGCGGGGCTCCTCGTCCCGCCGGGCCGGCCCGAGGCGCTGCGCGAGGCGCTGGTTCGGCTGCTGCGGGACACGGCGCTGCGCGCCCGGTTCGGCCGGGCGGGGCGGCGGCGCGCCGAGGGATTCCGGTGGGAGTCCGTGGCGGAGCGCTTCCTGCGCGCCAGCCTCGAGACTTGTGGCCCCGCCGCCCGCGCGGCAACGTAGCGGGGCCGCGGGCCGTTCGGGACGGAAGGCCCTCCTCCGGGTGGGAGGCCGCCATGGGCGAGATGGACGTACAGCGCGCCGCCGGGCCCGAGGAGATCCGGGTGTTCACGCGTCGGCTCCTGAACGACCTCCGCGCCCTGGAGCGGATGCTCGATGGCGACCTCATCGAGACCGGCGTGCGGCGGATCGGCGCCGAGCAGGAGATGTTCCTGGTCGACCGCGAGTGGCGTCCGGCGCCGATCGCCCTGGCCGTCCTGGAGCGCCTGGAGGATCCCCGGATCGTCCCCGAGCTGGGCCTCTTCAACCTCGAGTTCAACACGGATCCGTACCGCTTCCGGGGCGTCGCCCTCCGGCGGCTCGAGGGCGCCCTCCGCGAGACCCTGGAGCGGATCCGGGAGGCGGCGCACCGGGAGGGGGCCGAGGTCCTGCTGGCCGGGATCCTGCCGACCCTCCGGAAGTCCGACGTGGACCTCCGCAATATGACCCCGCTCGACCGCTACCACGCCCTCAACGACGCCCTGAGCCGCCTCCGAGGCGGGGCCTACAACTTCTACATCAAGGGCATCGACGAGCTGCTGGTGAAGCACGAGTCGATGATGCTGGAGGCGTGCAACACGAGCTTCCAGGTCCACTTCCAGGTCGGGCCGGAGGAGTTCGCGCGGCTCTACAACGTGGCGCTGGTGGCCACCGCGCCCGTGCTCGCCGCGGCGGCGAACTCGCCCGTCCTGTTCGGGCGCCGTCTGTGGCAGGAGACGCGGATCGCGCTGTTCCAGCAGTCGATCGACACCCGCAGCGCCATGCCGGACATGCGGGAGATCCAGCCGCGGGTGAGCTTCGGCACCAGCTGGGTCGAGGATTCGGTGCTCGACATCCTGCGCGAGGACATCGCCCGCTTCCGCGTCCTGGTGGGCACGGAGGTGGAGGAGGATCCGCTGGAGCGGGTCGCCCGCGGGGAGGCGCCCGAGCTGCGGGCCCTGCAGCTGTTCAACGGGACCGTCTACCGTTGGAACCGGCCCTGTTACGGGGTGAAGAACGGCCGCGCGCACCTCCGGATCGAGAACCGCGTCCTCCCCTCCGGTCCGACGCCGCTCGACGAGGTGGCGAACGCCGCTTTCTGGTACGGGCTGGTGAGCGGCCTGGCGGCCCGCCATCAGGACGTCCGGGCCGTGATGGACTTCGACGACGCGAAGGCGAACTTCGTGTCGGCCGCGCGGCTCGGACTGGGCGCGCCCATGACCTGGCTGGAGGGCGAGGAGGTGGGCGCGCGGGAGCTGATCCTGGAGCGGCTCCTCCCCCTGGCGCGCGAGGGACTGGACGCCGCCGGAATCGAGGCCCGCGACGCGGAGCGCTACCTCGGCACGATCGAGCGGAGGGTGGACTCCCGGCAGACCGGCGCCAACTGGATGCTGCGCTCGCTGGCGCGCATGAAGGAGGAGGGGACGCTCGAGGAGCGACTGGCGGCGCTCACGGCGGCGATCGCGGCCCGGCAGTGGGACGATCGTCCGGTCCACGAGTGGGATCTGGCGGAGCTCGAGGAATCGGGAAGCTGGAAGGCGAGCTACGGGCGGGTCGAGCAGTACATGCGCACCGACCT